>CAZIVF010000044.1:7972-10541 GCA_964542725.1 uncultured Subdoligranulum sp.
GGCTTTGCGGCTTCTTCGATGCCCGCATGCGCGGGCCGAGAACAGAGGAAGCGGATTTCGCTTATCGCTCCATCCTGCTCTTTTACACCGAGTTTACTCGGTGTAAAAGAGCATCCTGCTATAGCACGGCAGGGGCCAGTAGTCCTCGTCGACAAGTTCCTCGGCCACGTCGGCGGCGGTGCGCAGGCGGGCCATGGCGGGCAGGATCTCGTCGTGGAAGGCGTGGGCCTTGGCGGTCTCGTCGTCCATGGCGCTGACCTTGTTCACCAGTTCCTTCAGGGCGTCGGCGGCGTCAGACATTTCATCGGTGTATTTGGAAAGTTCCACCAGCAGCTTCTGCTCGGCCCGGGTGGAGATGCCCTCCACGGCGGCGGTCTTGGCGGCGGCGGTGTTGGCGACCTCGCCCATATAGGCGGTGGCGGCGGGGATGATCTGCTTGGTGGCGATCTTCAGCATGGTGCGGGCCTCGATGTTGATGACCTTGGAGTAATGCTCCATCTCCACCTCATAGCGGCTGAGCATCTCGGTCTTGGTCAGGACGCCGAATTCCTCCATCAGGGCGATGTTTTTCTCCTCCTTCAGGGCGACCATCGCGTCGGGGGTACACTTGCGGTTCGGCAGGCCGCGGCGCTCGGCCTCCACCTCCCAGGCTTCGCTGTAGCCGTTGCCGTTGAAGATCACGCGACGGTGATCGTTCAGCGTCTTCTTGACCCAAGCGGCGGCGGCGCACTCAAAGTCGGCTGCGCCGGAGGTTTCCTCCACAAACTGCTTCAGCACCTTGGCCACGGCGGTGTTCAGGATGGTGTTGGCGTCAGAGAGGTTCTCCGCCGAGCCGGGCATACGGAATTCGAACTTGTTGCCGGTGAAGGCGAAGGGGGAGGTACGGTTGCGGTCGGTGGTATCTTTGCTGAATTTGGGCAGCACGTCGACGCCCAGATCCATCTTCATCTTGACCGGGCCGGCGTAGGGGGAATCGGTGCAGACCGCGTCGATGACGGCCTCCAGCTCCTCGCCCACAAAGATCGAGATGATGGCCGGCGGGGCTTCGTTGGCGCCCAGGCGGTGGTCGTTGCCGGGGGTAGCCACCGAGGTGCGCAGCAGGTCGGCGTACTCATCCACAGCCTTGACGACGGCGGCCAGAAAGACCATGAACTGCAGGTTCTCCATGGGGGTATCGCCGGGATCCAGCAGGTTTTCGTCCTTGGTGCCGATGGACCAGTTGTTGTGCTTGCCGGAGCCGTTTACCCCCTCAAAGGGCTTCTCGTGCTGCAGGCAGGCCAGGCCGTGCTTGGTGGCCACTTTTTTCATGATCTCCATCGTCAGCAGGTTGTGGTCGATGGCGACGTTGGTGGTATCATAGATGGGGGCCAGCTCATGCTGAGCGGGGGCGACCTCGTTGTGCTTGGTCTTGGCGGGGATGCCCAGCTTCCACAGTTCCTCGTCCAGTTCCTTCATAAACTCCGAGACGACGGGGCGGATCACGCCGAAATAGTGTTCCTCCAACTCCTGGCCCTTGGAGGGGGCGGAGCCGAAGAGGGTGCGCCCGGTCAGCACCACGTCCAGGCGTTTATCATAATCCTCCTTGCGGATCAGGAAGTATTCCTGCTCGGGGCCGACGGTGGTGGCCACGCGGGGGACCTCCTTGCCGAACAGCTTCAGCACCCGGCAGGCCTGGTCAGAGATCGCCTGCATTGAGCGGAGCAGCGGGGTCTTTTTGTCCAGCGCCTCGCCGGTGTAGGAGCAGAAGGCGGTGGGGATGCACAGCACGTCGTCCTTCACGAAGGCGTAGCTGGTGGGGTCCCAGGCGGTGTAGCCGCGGGCCTCCGCCGTGGCGCGCAGGCCGCCGGAGGGGAAGGAGGAGGCATCCGGCTCGCCCTTAATCAGTTCCTTGCCGGAGAATTCCATGATGGCAGTGCCGTCGGCCTGGGGGCTGACAAAACCGTCGTGCTTCTCGCTGGTGATGCCGGTGAGGGGCTGGAACCAATGGGTATAGTGGGTGGCACCCTGCTCGATGGCCCAGCGCTTCATGACGCTGGCAACGACGTTGGCGACCTCAATATCCAGGGGGCGGCCCTTCTCGATGGTGGCCTTGAGGCTCTTGTAGGTCGAGCTGGGCAGACGCTCGCGCATCTCATGCTCATTGAAGACTTTGCTGCCGTAGAGTTCCATAACGGTTGCTGCCATACTTCTTACTCCTTTACATACTGACCTATACATGCTCAACGAAAAGGACGCCGCGAAACACATTCGCAGCGCCCTTGCTGTTATGGTCTAATTATACGGGCCTCCGGGGAAAAATTCAACTGGCGGAATTGCCAAAGAACCGCCGCCAATTTGCCCAAAAACTGGGCGAATTGGGTATGCCGCGCCGCCGGCGGGGGTGCGCCTCCTGCGGCGGCGCGCGCGCAGAGGTGGCAAGGCGGCTTGCCGGCGGGCGGCAGGGCAGGTCCGCCCGGCCCCAGAGCGGGCGGGGGCCTTGCCGGCGGGCGTTCCCTTTTTGCGGCAGGCGGGAACGCCCGCCGCAGCCCCGCACCTCATTTTTCACATTTTTCCGCTGTTTTTTCCGTCG
>CAZIVF010000044.1:10641-16443 GCA_964542725.1 uncultured Subdoligranulum sp.
GCTTTTTCGCGCCGACGGGCTTGCTTTTCTGCCGGGGGGCAGTGTATAATAGTAATTGTATGTGTAATCAATGCATGTGGAGGGAAGTAATCCTATGGCAACGAAGTATATATTTGTTACCGGCGGCGTGGTCTCCGGCTTGGGTAAGGGCATCACCGCCGCCAGCCTGGGCCGCCTGCTCAAGACCCGCGGCCTCAAGGTCGCCAGCCAGAAGCTGGACCCCTATATCAACGTCGACCCCGGCACCATGAGTCCCTTGCAGCACGGCGAGGTCTTTGTCACAGACGACGGCACCGAAACAGACCTGGATCTGGGCCATTATGAGCGCTTTACCGATGAAAATCTGAACAAATATTCCAACCTGACCACCGGCAAGGTCTACTGGAACGTGCTGAACAAGGAGCGGCAGGGCGCCTACCTGGGCCAGACAGTGCAGATCATCCCCCACATCACCAACGAAATCAAGAGCTACATTTATAACCTGGCCAAATCCACCGAGGCCGACGTGGTCATCACCGAGATCGGCGGCACCACCGGCGATATTGAGAGCCAGCCCTACCTGGAGGCGATCCGCCAGGTAGGCATCGAGCAGGGCATGGAGAACTGCTGCTACATCCATGTCGTCCTGGTCCCCTATATCTCCGGCTCCGATGAATACAAATCCAAGCCTGCCCAGCACTCCTGCAAGGAGCTGCAGGGCATGGGGATCACCCCCAACGTGATCGTGCTGCGGGCGGATGGCCGCGTGGGGGCCGATATCAAGCGCAAGATCAGCATGTTCTGCAACGTGCGGCCTGACTGCGTGATCGAGAACCTGACGATGCCCAGCCTGTACGAATGTCCGCTGATGCTGGAGACCGCCGGCCTGACCAACGTGGTGGCCCGCCAGCTGCATCTGGACACCCCGCCCTCCGACCTGACCGAGTGGAAGGAACTGATCTCCCGCATCGCCACCCGCAGCAAGAATGTGACCATCGCCCTGGTGGGCAAGTACGTCAAGCTGCACGACGCCTACCTGAGCGTGATGGAAAGTCTCTACCACGCCGGCTTCGAGAACGAGGCCAAGGTGGACATCAAATGGGTGGACAGCGAACTGCTCGGCAACCAGGACCGCTGCGCCGAGGAGTTTGCCGACGTGGACGGCATCATCGTGCCGGGCGGTTTCGGCGACCGGGGCATCGAGGGGATGATCCAGTCCGCCCAGTATGCCCGGGAGCACAGCCTGCCCTACTTCGGCATCTGTCTGGGTATGCAGATCATGGTCATGGAGTATGGCCGCAACGTGCTGGGCTACCCCGACGCCAACAGCAGCGAGTTCACCCCCGACGGCGCGCACAACGTTATCGCCCTGATGCCTGACCAGCAGGGCAACATTCCCAAGGGCGGCACGATGCGCCTGGGCAAGTACCCTTGCGTGACCGCCCCCGGCACCATGCTGCGGGCCTGCTACGGCGCCGAACTGATCGACGAGCGCCACCGCCACCGCTACGAGTTCAACAACGATTTCCGTGCCGAGATGGAGGGGAAGGGCCTGGTCATCTCCGGTACCAGCCCGGATGGCCGCCTGGTGGAGGCGGTGGAACTGCCCGGCCGGGATTTCCATGTGGGCGTGCAGTTCCACCCCGAATTTAAGAGCCGCCCCAACCGCGCCCATCCCCTGTTCAAGGCGTTCATCGCCGCCTCCCTCAAGCACCAGACCGACCACGCGCCCACCGACCACGCCTCGATGGTGCGCTGACCGCGCCGCCTTTCCGCCAGCCCGCCGGGCTGGCGTTTTTTTGTGCGGGGCGGGCCGTTTTTTGCCCTGCCCCGGCTTTTTTCTGATTTTTTCTCCTGTTTTGCATTGTTTCGCCCTCCTGTTTCGTTATTATAGACAGAAAGGTCTTTCAAATCAAAATCGACAGTTTCCGCCCGGTTGTTAGGGGGATTTTTGTGGGTTTTCCCGCTTGTTCCAGGCGCGGTTTTGAAGTATACTATAGCAAAGTATCCGGGCGGCCCCCGCCCTTGGCGGATACCGATTAAAAAGGAGTCTGTTATGCGAAGCTGGTGTGCGCGCCATCCTCTCGGCTTTATGGCGCTGTATCTGGTTTTTTATCTTGCCTTTTTCACATTTCTTGAGAATGCCAACACGGACCCCACGCTGTGGATACACTGCCGGCTGGACCGCCTGATCCCCTTCTGCAAGTATGCGGTGGTGCCTTACTTCCTCTGGTTCCTGTGGATCCCCGGCACCCTGCTGTACATGCTTTTCCGCGCCCCGCGGGAGGAATTTTGGCGTTTCTGCCTGCCGCTGTTCCTTGGCATGACGCTGGCGCTGCTCTTCTGCGCGGTGGTCCCCAACGGGCTGGCGCTGCGCCCCCGGTATGTTTCCGGCGACGATATCTTTGCCCGGGCGGTACGGTTCCTCTATCACAGCGATACCTCCACCAATGTCTGCCCGTCCATCCATGTTTTTAATTCGGTGATGACAGATTTGACATTCCAGCGAAGCAGCTGCTTCGCTGGCCAACGCCGGCGTTGGCTGCGGCGCGGGGCGTTCCTTCTGGATCTTTCCATCATTTTGTCCACCATGCTTCTCAAGCAGCACAGCGCCATCGACGTGATCTGCGGTATGCTTCTGGCCCTGACGCTGGACCGGCTTGCCACCGTGGCCGTCCGCGGCAGCCTGCATCGCCGCGCCCTCTCCCACATTTGAACAAAAACAAAAGCCTCGAAACCTGTACGTTAGGCTCCGAGGCTTTTTTCTTGCGGAAAATTGAAGGACGGCGGCAGCCGCCAAGGGTCTGCCCGCGCCGCCGCGCGCCCCTGGGAGGCGCTGCTCCTTTCGGGGAGGTCGGGGATCCCTCACAGCTTCAGTTCCGGGGAGGATGGGCCGTCCATGCGGAAAGGCCCGTCGTCCGCCAGGCCGTCGGCGCGGAGCATGTTCTGCATCACGTCGATGTCGGTGGAGACATCCAGCGCGTCCGCCTGAAACATCTTATCCAGCTGGTTCTCAAACGCCATCACCAGGGTGTCCATCACCTGCTCGATGCGCTGCTTGGACTCCCGGATGTTATCCCCCTCCACCCCCTGGGCGTCCAGCTCGGCGTAGGTTTTAAGCAGCTTCAGCGCAGTGGGCAGATAATAGTCCATAAACTTGCGTATCTGGGGCAGTTTTTCGGGGTCCTCCTTCGCCTGCGCAAAGATCTTGGCGGATACCTGCTCCAGGCGGCTGATTTTGCCGCTCATCTCCCTGTCCGGGATGGCATTGTTCACCCGGCGCAGTTCATCCAGCACCTGCTGGTAGCGGTCCCGCTCCGCCTCCTCCTCCTTGGCGGCGGGCCGGGGCGCGTCGCCCCGCACCACCAGGCTGCGGGTGCGCATATCCAGGTAGGCCCTCTCACCAAAAATGCCCTTGTCGATGCATCTTTCCAGGTGGTCGCAGCACTTCTCATAGTCGCAGGGGATGGCGGCGGCGATATCCTCAATATACATGTAGGGCGCGTCGCCCACGATGTTGGCGATCTTGCGGCGCAGCCGGCGGCCCGTCTTGGAGCGCTGGGCCGCGAACAGGCAGCCCGCGCCGCCCGCCAGCATCAGCAGAGGGGGGATCGCATCCTCCAGCAGCCAGCTCCAGTAGTAACCGCCCATACCCAACGCGTCGGGCAGCCAGTACAGTGCGTCGGGCAGGGCCATCGCCCCCACCGCCGCCAACACGGCGCCGATGATATACAGCCACCGCTCCCGGCCTCCGGTGTCGCCAACCGGGGCCGTTTGGGTCTTTTTGCTCTTTTTTTTGCTCTTTTTGGGGGCGTTCTCCTGGGCGCTGGCCGACGGCTGCGCGTAGATGGGCTGCGGGTCCAGGTGCATAGCGCCGCCGTCCCTGTTCTGGCGGAACCGGCTGGGATCGGGCAGGCCCCCCTTTTTGATCCTATCGTTGACAAAGAGGAAGATAAATCCCAGCGGCCACCAAGCCATAAAGCCGATTATGATCGCCCACCAGGGGAACTGGAAATCCTCCCGGCGACGGCTGCTGTTGTAATTGTTCTGGTAGCGCGGCCCGCTGCCGCTGTAGGGGTGCTCCGGGTCGGTGTAAGGATGGTTTGGCATAGCGGTTCCTTCTATTTTCAACAAATTCGCAGAATCGTCAGGCGGTCCGCCCGCCCCTCTTTCAGGGGTCAGGGCAGGGTGCTCAGCAGGCTTTTGACGCTGTTGTCCAGGTAATAGGCGCTGCCCTGCTGGTATGGGTTATCCTTGTCGTAGGGAACATGGGTACACAGGAAGGTGATCCACTTGCTGTAGCCCGCAACCTTGAGGTGCAGGCCGTCGGCCTCGGCATAGCCGGCATCCAGCTGGCCGTCTTCATCGCTGAATTCGGCGTTCAGGTCAAGGAAGTAGCAGCCGCGCGCGGCGCACATCGCCTGGATCTGGCTGTTCATGGAGGCCAGCCGCTCGGTGGTCAGGCCGGGGGCCTTTTCCAGTGCCTCGGGCCGCACCGGCAGCACCGACTGCACAAAAATCATGGTGTCCGGCAGGGTTTCCCGCAGATCGTCCAGCATGCGGGCGTAGTAGTTCAAAAAGCCCTCGTCGTTGCCGGTCCCCGCCAGCGCGTTGGTTCCAAGAAGGACATACAGCTTGGCGGGCTGGGCCTCGGCCAGCACATCCAGGGGGATCTCGTCCCCCCTCTCCTGATGGGTGACGGTGGTGCGGTTGACGATGGTGTTGGGGCTGATGCCCTCATACCCGCAGATCAGCGCGCCACCCACGTCGATATCATATTCGGTGAAGCCCGCCGTGATGGAATCCCCCAGGAAGGCGGCATCAGCAAACCATTCGGTTGTCACCCGGCCAAACTCCGGCAGCGCAGCGTCGGCGTCGGGGGCGGCGGTATAGCTGTAGCCGGTATCGCCGGTCTGCCGCACGGGGCCGACCGCCCCCCAGTTGAGGGCCTGTACCACGCCGGAGCCGCTGCCCTCGTAGGGCAGCGGGGCTACAAGTTCGCCCCCCACGGCGGGCTTGTCCATAGAGACGGTGTTGGTGGGGTCAGTTTTGGCGCTTTTGGGCAGCAGCAGGGTAATCACACCGGATACCAGCAGGATCGCGGCCACCGTACCCACCGCAAAAAGCCGCTGCCTGTTGCGGCGGCGCTGCCGGGCGCGGCGGGCGGCCGCCCGGGTCTGAGCGGGCGTCAGGGGCGGGCGGGGCGCTGCCGGGGCGGGGCGGGAGGCCGTGGTTTTGGGGCGGGGCGCGCTCTTTTTTTGGCCGCCCAACGACCGCTTAGAGGGGCGGTCCGCAGGTTTCGGCGCGGCGGAGCGGGGCGCCGCCGGGGCGCGCTGCCCCTGGGCGGCCTCCGGTTCGGCCCGGGGCGGGACCTCCTTGGCAGCGGTAAAGCGGGAGCGCAGCGGCTCCGGCGCAGGGGCGGGGGGTGGAGCCGCTGGCTGCACCCACTCGGACTCCTCAAAATCCAGCGGGGTCAGCGGCGGCGGTTCCTGCCGGGGTTCCTGCCCCACGGTGCGCACCTTGCGGGTGCGGTCGTCCTTTTCCGGCCGACGATACCCGCCATAGCCGCCCTGATAGTTTGGCATCCATCCACCTCCCTGCCGTAAAAACGATTGGTTTGGCCGCCATTATCCCCTGCGCAAAAGAGAAGAAGGTATAATAGCCGCTTGCGGCCTATTCTGCCAAGCGCGGAGCGCATGGCAGAATTGCGCATCAAAAGCCGATTGCCGGGCCGGCGTAGCCGGAACGGCGAGGCGCTGCGCAAAAAGGGTATAATAGCCGCTTGCGGCCTATTCTGCCAAGCGCGGAGCGCATGGCAGAATT
>CAZIVF010000045.1:0-15526 GCA_964542725.1 uncultured Subdoligranulum sp.
AGCCGTTCCAGTCCCGCCGCCCCACCGGCTATGCCTCTACTATAGCAAATTGTTTTATCAAACTCTCGCTCCCCCGCCATTTCTTTCTCCCTGCATCCCCCTGCACAAAAAGCGGCACGCCGTGCCGGGAGGGCAAGACCGCCGAAAATAATGCAAAACGCCCCCGCGGCCTGTGTGTGACCACAGGCGGCGGGGGACGTTTTGTTTGGCATATGGCGCAGAACTTATTCGATGGTACTCCTATCCCTATCGTAACCGAGGGCAACGGCTTCCTCCCTACTCTTGGATACTGAAGCCGGGCCGATCCTGTCCACCATGCCGCCCTCAATACAGCGGGCGCTCAGGCGAACGCGGGGGCCTTTTCAGGGGCCACAGTCGGCAGCTTGTTCTTCCCGCTCCGGAAGAGGGGGAGGCCGGAACCGATGCCCGGAATCCGCCGCGCCCTCCTGCCCTCGAGCCGCCGGCGCCCGCGCGAAGCGGCCGCCGGTGCTTTCATGGTGTGGCGGTTTAGCCCCGGAAATTGGCGGGCAGATCCTTTTTGGTCTGTTGAAATTCCCGGTAGAAGCCCATAAAGGTCTTTGGGTCGCGCACCACGCAGCCGGTGGGCTTGTGGGCGCGGATCAGGTCGCCGCAGCAGCCGCAGGTCAGGCAGACCCGCTTGGGGTCGATGCGGCCATTCTTGATGATCTCATTGGCAAAATCCGGATCAGCGAAAGCCATACGGCCAAAGAGCATCCCGTCGCACATCCCCTGCTCCACCGCGCCGGCGGTGAAAAGGTCGGCGTACTGCCGCAGATAGCTGGGGGCGGAGGCAAAGATCGTCATCTCCGGCACCGCCTGTTTCACCGCGCCAATGCCGTGGATCATCCGATCCAGACCCACAAAGGGATGTTCGTCGGGCAGGTACTTGCCCTTGTCGAAAGGCCGGGTCACATGGGTGGTGGCGTAGGGGTTGCCCATCGTCAGGTCCAGCAGATCCAGGCCGTACCGCTCGTGCAGTTCCCGCACCAGGCGGATCGGCTCCGTCAAGTCCGGCTCCAGGCCGCCTCCCTCCCGGACGCCGAAGCCGTAGGGGTAGGCAAACCCGTCATAGAGGCCCAGGCGGGCCGTAACCATAAAGGTTTCGTCCTCATAGGCCTTGGCAGCCTGGATGCCGTTGCGCAACAGGCGGGTGCGGTTTTCGTAGCTGCCGCCGTAAGGCCCTGGGCGGGTGTAGGCGCTGGAAAGTTCCGCCAGCAGATACCCGTGGCAGGACTTGATATCCACCGCATCAAAGCCCGCTTTCTTGGCGAGAAGAGCGGCCTCCCCAAACTTTTCCTCCAGCCGTTTCAGGTAGTCGTCGCTGGCGATGCAGCTGTCGTCCGCCGCGCGGTACTGCTCCAGTTCGGGGTGGCGGTAGGCGATGATGGGCGCAGGCTTGTTGTCCGGGTTGGAATAGCGGCCGCTGTGATTCGCCTGCATAATCAGATAGGGGGCGTACCCATTGGCCTTCAGCCCGGCCTCCTTGATTTTCTGGGTCATGGCCTGGTAGCGGGCCAAATTCTCCTGGCAGAGCATCAGCTGCGTGCGGGAGGAGCGGCCCTCCTCCACGATGGAGATCGCCTCAAACCAAAGCACCGCGCTGCCGCCGACAGCCTCGTTGACATAGCGGCGGACGGTATACTCCGAGGGGGAACCGTCCGGCAGGGAATCCGCGCCCTCCATGGGGGCCACACCCAGCCGGTTGGGAAGGGTGATGCCGCGCACCGTCAGCGGCGTGGCGAGGATGGAGGTATCGGCGGCGAAGGGCAGCGTCAACCCCAGTTCCGCCGCGCGGGCCTGCACATCCTGCAGGCTCTTATAATGGAAGGTTTCGTGTGGCATAATCGGTTCCTTTCTGCCGCCAGCACGCGTCGGCCCGGCGGCGGGGTTCAGTCAATATTGCCGGTCTCACGGTAGGCACGCCAGACGTTTTCAAAGAAATCGTCATCCTCCGGGATGGGGCGGACAGGCCGCCACCGGAAGCGGCAGCCTCCGTCCCGATAGAGAACCTCCTGCACCAGGCTGCCGCGGCTGCCGTCATCCAGAAGGAAGGTGATGGTATCCGGCAGCTGGGGGAAAGGCTTGACGCCGCCGGCGGCGGTATAGAGGGCGCTTCCGCGGCTGCACCCGCCTTGGGCCGTGTAATCCAGCATAGCCGAGAGATAAACCTGCTGGCTGATGAGGGTGTCCCGCAGGCGGTAGAGCCAGGGCAGATCCCCGGAGCCGCTCACGGCGGCGGTCTGCGCCAACTGCTCCCGCTCCCGGCACACCTGCTGCAGGCAGGCTTCGATCTGGGCGCAGTCCCGGATCGCCGCGCCGCAGGCGCTCATCCGGCGCCCGGCCTCCTGCCAGGCGCGGCGGACCGAGCCCTCGGAGGCGGCGGCCCGCTCGGCCAGGGAGGCCATGGACTCCAGCGCCTCGGCAGCCAACCGGCTGAAAGCGCCGTCGGTTTCGGGCGCTCCTTGGCGGCGGGCGGCGATGTACTGGGCTGCCCGTGTGCTGCCCACCTGGCCCGCATTCAGGGCGGTGCCGCCGGGGCGGTAGACGCCATGACTGGCGGCCACCTCCCCCACGGCGAAGAACCCTTCCACGTTGGTCTGCCACCAGCAGTCGATGGCAAGGCCGCCGTTGTTGTGCTGGGCGCAGAGGGAAATCTCCAGCGGCTGGCTGGCGAGATCCACCCCCTTATCCCGGTAAAATGCCACCGCCGGGGCGTTCATATGCTGCAGCCGCTCCAGAGGCGTACCGAAGCAGGCCCCCGCACGGCGCAGATAGTCCAGCGCCTCCGCATCCAGCTCCTCAAACCGGAAGGCCCCTCCCACCGGGTTTTGGCGGTAATCCAGGAAGACCCGCCGCCCTTTGCAGCGCTCCAGATACACCAGGATGTCGATGATGGAACTGCCTTCCGCCACCTTGCGCACATCGAAAGGCCATTGGTAGCCCTTTAGGAAGAGCTTGGAGAGCATCTCGGCGGGGGTGGTGAAGAAATCCATCAGGAATTCGCGCTCGTCACTGCCGTCCTCCGCACAGGAATAGACGCGGGGCAGCACCTGCATGTAGGTGCCGGATACGTTCCACCGGGGCCGGAGGGAGGCAAGGCCATACTGCCATTCCGTGAGGTTTTTGCCCTGCACGCCCGCCTCCAGCGCCAGGCCGGTGGCCCCGAACTGGCTGGCGGGGTAAACACTGTCGGCGTACATGCCGGCAGGGCCGCCGGTGGCATAGACGATGCTGCGGCAGCAGATCAGCAGATAGCGGTCCGCCTCGGTGCGGGCGGCGGTATCCAGGCAGAGCAGGCCGTAGGCCCGCTGCCCGTCGCTCAGGATCCGGATGACCTGCGTGTGATCCAAGAGGGGAATCCCCTTGGCCAACACCGAATCCTCCAGCCTTTCGGTCATCTGTTTGCTTGTGTAGGGGCCGACGCTGGTGGCGCGGCGGCGGGGGTCGTGGTCGGTCTTGTAGCCGATGTACTCCCCATAGCGGTTGCGGGGGAAGGGAACCCCCAGTTCTACCAGCTTGAGGAACCCCTGGGTTGACAAAGCCGCCTCACACAGCGCCAGGTCGCCGTCCACGCATTGGCCGCTGAAGAGGGTATCGGCCATTTCCCGAACGCTGTCGGGGTCCTCGCCGGAAAGGGTCAGTTTATAGTAAGTCTGCTTATCGCTGCCCGTGTTGCGGCTGGTGCCGGCCAGGCGGTTTTCCGTCACGAGGAGGATATCCCGCTGCCCGTACTGCCACAGGCGGTCGGCAGCGTTGTAGCCGGCGGCGCCGGAGCCCACCACGGCGGTATTGCAGCGCAGCAGGCGGGCGGCGAAACGCCCCGCCCTGAACAGTTCCTGTTCCATGGCGCCCCCCTACAGACGGGTGATGTGGAAGCCGCCATCCACATCGATGTAGTTTCCGGTGGTGTACAGGAACTTATCGCTGCACAGGGCGCTGACGGCGTTGGCGACATCCTGCGGTGTTCCCCACCGGGCGATGGGGAACGCGCCGCAGGCGATCATCTTGTCGTATTTTTCCCGAACGGCGCTGGTCATATCGGTGGCGATGACGCCGGGGCGCACCTCATGCACCAGGATGCCCTCGCGGGCCAGACGGTCCGCATAGAGGGTGGTGAGCATCGATACCCCCGCCTTGGAAACACAGTATTCCCCCCGGCTGGTGCTGGATACCACCGCGCTGCAGCTGGAAACATTGACGATCACGCCCTTGCGCCCATCCAGCGGTTCCTGGCGGATCATCTGGTTGGCCACCGCCTGGGTCAGGAACATATTGCCTTTGGTGTTGATGCCGATGACCCGGTCAAAGCTCTCCTCCGTCATTTCCAGAAGATCGGCGCGCACCTTGGGAGCAACGCCCGCGTTGTTGACCAGCGCGTCGATGCGGCCAAAGGCGCTCAGCGCCCCCTGCACGATGCGCAGCCGGTCCTCGTGTTCCCCAATGTTGGCCTGAACGTAGGCACAGTCGATTCCCTGGCCGCGCAGGGCATCCAGCGAACCCTGGTTTTTGCCCTGCGGGCCGGTGGCGACCATGACGATATTATAGCCATCCAGCCCCAGCTGCCGGGCGATGGCAAAGCCGATACCCCGGCTGGAACCGGTCACAATAGCAGTCTTTTTCATTTGGCTCTCCTTTTCAGCAGAGTTCACTCCGCAAAAAATATGGTGGTATGGCAGCCCGTCTCAGGGCTTCAGCAGAACCTTAATGCTGCCGCTCTTGGGATCCAGGGCGGTGTCCAGCGCGGTCTGCAGCTGATCCATCGGGAAGGTATGGGTGATAAATTTTTCCATAGGCAGATCCCGCGCCGCCGCGATGGCCACCGGGAAATCCCAGCAGTAGCCCTGGGCGCCCTGGATGTGGATCTCATGGGTGACAAGACGGCTGGCGGGGAAAGTAACCATCGGCTTCTCGTAGATTCCCACCACGGTGCAGCTGCCGTTGGCTTTCAGGGTCATGATCGCCTGGATGAAGCAGCTCTCCCGGCCCACACACTCGAAGCTTTTGTCCACGCCCTTGCCGCCGGTCAGCCGGCGGACGGCCTCCTCCAGATCCTCCCGGCCGCTGTTCACGGCATCGGTGGCTCCCACCTGAAGCGCCATCGCCAGCCGGTCGTCCGAGAAATCGGCAATGATGATGCGGGCGGCGCCGCTGCGGCGGCACATGGCGGCCACCATCATGCCGATGGCCCCTGCGCCGATGATCAGAACCGTCTCCCCCAAGCGGATATCCGCCCGGCGCACCGCATGGGTAGCCACCGACAGCGGCTCGATCAGAGCCCCGGTCTCATAGGTCAGGTAGTCGGGCAGCTCGTAGACGTAAGGTTCCTTGACCACAACATAGTCCGCCATAGCTCCGTGGCCCAGACGGTAGGTAAAATTGATATGCTCGCAGTAGCCGTAGTTGCCATGGCGGCAGGCCTCGCACTTGCCGCAGACGATACACGGCTCCACCGTAACCCGCTGGCCCTCCCGGACGCTGGTCACATCTGTGCCGACGGCGGCTATATCGCCGGAAAACTCATGCCCGATGGTGACAGGCAGCGGGGCGGAGGGGTGTTTGCCCCGGGCAATGTGCAGATCGCTGCCGCAGATGGCGCTGGCGCGCACCTTGACCAGGACCTCGTCGGGGGCCAGGCCCTCGATGGTGTTGTCTAAAAAGCGGACTTTGAACGGCTCGTATACTTCACCGATATGGTTTTGCAAAGGGAACATCATAGCACCTTCTTTGTGTCTGTAAATGTGGGGGCCGTCATGCCAAGCCCCGGCGTGTGAAATAGCCCTTCAGATACCGCAGCCCGGCTTCCGCCAGCAGGTCCGGTTCCTCATGGACCTGGACCCAGCTGCTGTCCAGCCCGCCCAGGGCAAAGGTTTCCATCGTGATGTGGCCGCCGTATCCGTATCGGACCAGCAGATCCATCACCGCATCCCACGGGATTATCCCCTGGCCCGGCGCGCCCCGGTTGTTGGCGCAGGCGTGGAAGTGGTTCACCCGGCCGCTTTGCAGGGCGGTTTCCAGCGCGGCCAGCAGGTCCTTCTCCTCCAGGCAGGCATGGTAGGTGTCAAAGTGCAACCCCACGTTGTCCGCGCCGATGTCGCGGATCATTGCCAGCACCTGGGCCGAGGTGTTGGCCACGCTGGTACGGTAGCGGTTCAGCGGCTCCAGGGAAAGTTCCATGCCGCAGTCTGCCGCCCGGCGGGCCAATTCCTGCAGGCCGGTCACGGCCCGCTCCCATTCCTGTTGCTTTTCCTCGGGGGAAAGCCAGTGGCGTTTTCCGCCCCCGGCGTACAGCGGCCCGCAAAGTACCGTGGCCCCCAGGGCCTGGCCGGTGCGCAGGCAGGCGGTCAGGTAGTCCATCGTGGCGCCGCGCACGGCGGCATCGGGGTGGGAGAGATCCCTCCCCTGCCCCAGGGCGGCGCAGAGGCTCACGGCCAGACCTTCCGCCCGGATCTCCTCGGCCAGGCCGGGGGGCGGATCCGGCACCGTCATGGGCAGTTCCACCGCGGTGAACCCCAATTTTGACGCACGGCTAGCAAGACCCAGGCAATCCTTGCCTAAGCCGGCGGACCAATTCCATAAATTGATACCGATTTTATTCAATTACAGCCTCCTTGCGGGGGCGCGGCATTTGGCTCGCGGATCAATCCGTAGAACGGCGGATGATCAGGTCTACCCCCATCACGTTATGTACGGCGCGCGGCAGGACACCATGTTTATCTTTATAGTTGATCTGACGGAGCAGGCTTTTGGCCGCAACAGACCCCATCTCGTAGAAGGGCTGCGCCATTGTGGAGAGCGGCGGCTCCATCATGGAGGACATGGGAACATTGTCAAAGCCGAGGACGGCCACATCTTGAGGGATGCGCCTGCCAAGGTCATGCAGCGCATGCATGATGACGAAAGCTTTGGGATCGCTGGAGGCAAAGATCGCATCCGGCGGTTCGGGCAGGGCCATGACCATTCGGGTCAGCTGGTAGAAACTCTCGGTCCCTTCTGTTTCGCGCAGGACCAGGTTCTCGTCGTAGGGCAGGCCGAAATCCTGCAGGGCGGCGCAGTAGCCGCGGTAGCGTTCCCGGTATAAGTAGAGTTCCTCCCGCCCGTGGGCGAAGGCGATGCGCTTATGCCCGGTGCGGATCAGATAGCGGACGGCGTCGTAGGCCGCGCGGAAATTGTCGATGGCGACGATGTCAATCTTGTTGATGTCGCTCTCCTGGTAACGGTTCACCAGCACCAGGGGGAACCCCTCCTCATGCAGCGCATGGACGCAGTCCTCGTTGCCATAGGCGGAGCAGACCACAAACCCGTCGATCCAGCGCATTTTCATCTTTTCGATGTAGGCTTTCTCGATGGCTTCGTCCTCGTCGGTATTGCACAGCAGCACGGTGAAGCCGCTCTTGCGGGCAGTATCCTCCACGCCCCGCACGATGGGCGGGAACATCAGGTTTTCAATGGCCGGCACCATCAGGCAGATGGTGTTGCTGCGGCGCATCTTCAGCCCCTTTGCCAGTACGTTGGGGCGGAAATTGGTCTGCTCCACCACCGCCAGTACCCGTTGGCGCGTCTCCTCGTTCACATAGCTTTTGCCATTGAGTACGCGGGATACCGTGCTGGCGGAGACCCCCGCCGCATCAGCGACTTCCTTCATGCTTGTCATTTGCTTTTTCACGCTTCCTTCCGGTGTTCAGAATGGAGAAGCTCCCCTGCGGAACTTCCCATATATTTCCTCACGCCGGGCGGTGCGGATCAGTCATTGTCCCAGTAGACGGTGGCGCCGCGGTGTGCCGAGGTACAGTGCCTGCGGTACAGCTGCAGCCAGCCGGAAGCCGGCTTGTCCACGCGTTTCCATTCCGCTTTGCGGCGTGCGAATTCTTCTTCCGTAACGTCCACATTCAGGGTGCGTGCTTCAATATCAATGTGGACGATATCTCCATCCCGGATCAGCGCCAGCGGGCCGCCCTCGTAGGCTTCAGGGCTGACATGGCCAATGGCAAGGCCGCCGGTGGCGCCGCTGAAGCGTCCGTCAGAAACGAGCGCCAGCTGCGTTCCCAGCCCTTTCCCCAGCACGGCGGCCATAAAGGTCTCCATGTGAGGCATGCCGGGGCTTCCCTTGGGACCTTCGTAGCGGATGATGACCACATCGCCCGCCTTGATCTCATCCTTGAGGATGGCGTGCCAGGCGTCATCCTGGCTGTCGTAACATTTGGCCGGCCCGCTGAATTTCCAGGCAGCCGGGTCGACGGCGCTGAACTTCACAATGGCGCTGTCGGTGCCGATGTTCCCGTGCAGCACCGCCAGACCCCCCTGCGCATGGATGGGCACGGCGACGGGATGAATCACGTCAGTGTTTTTATTTTCGGCCAGGGCCGCTTTGTCCCCGATGGTGCCGAACATGCCCTTGGCCGTCACGTCGATCTTTCCGGCGGCAGCCAGTTCCTTCACAACGGCGGGCAGACCGCCGGCGGCATCAAACTCCTCCATCGTGTAGGTGGGGTGGTTGGGGTAGATGGTGCTGATGACCGGCACCTCCTTGCTGATGCGGTCAAAGGTCTCCGGCGTGATATCGCAGCCGATCTGGCGGGCGATGGCCGGAATATGCAGAACGCTGTTCGTGCTGCCGCCGGTGGCCATCATGTAGCGCACCACATTCTCGAAGCTGTTCTGCCCAATGATATCGCTGGGGCGGATCCCGCGCTGCCAGCCGTCCATGATCTGGCGGGCGGCGGCGCGGGCCAGTTCATGCCAGCGGGGGCTTTGGCTGCGGCAGCTGCCGTTGCCGTGGGGGCTGAGGCCGAGGATTTCGGCCATAGAACTCATCGTGTTGGCAGTTCCCATAAAGGGGCAGGCGCCGGGGGTGGGGCAGGCATTGCGCACCACGCCCTTGTAATCCTCGCGGCTCATATCGCCCGCCACATAGGCGGCGTAGGCCTGCTTGGTGTGGGTTAGGGTGAGCATCCGGCCCTTATAGCAGCCTGCCGCCATGTAGCCGCCGGTGAACATGACGGTGGGGATATTCACCCGCAGCGCGCCCATAATCATGCCGGGGACCACCTTGTCGCAGGTGGCCATCATAACCATGCCCTCCAGGCCGTTCAGTTCAGCCACCGTCTCCACCTCGCTGGAGACCATGTCCCGGGCGGGCAGCGTGTAGCGGTCGCCGGGGGTGTTGCTGCACATGCCGTCGCAGATACCGGTGATGGGCAGTTCCAGCGCCAGGCCGCCGGCGGCATAGATTTCCGCCTTCATCTCGGCAATCAGCCGCTTGTCGAAGGGGAAGTGACCGGGGTTCATCTCGTTCCAGGTGTTGATCAGGCCGATGACCGGTCTTTTCGCATCCTCCTCGCTGATGCCCATTGCATAGAGCAGCGCGTTGCGATGGTCGAGAGATTCCTCGTTCCACTCGCGGATTTTTTCGCCTTTCATCGTTAAGTGCCTCCTAAATTATATCTTTGAGGGACAAAAATTGCAAGAATATTGCAAAGACTCAGTTGATTTTTGCAGGGAACTGCTTCATTTTTGCATCAAATGGATCGCAAAGCCGCCGATCTCCTGCTCCGCGTAGATCACCATGACCCGTCCGTCGGGGAAACGTTTGACCGACGCCTCGTCAAAGGCGAAACCCTTCGCCTCCAGGTAAGCCCGCGCGGCGGGCAGGTCGGCGGTCGCCAGGGCGATGTGGCCGTGGGCGCCCCGCCCGCCGGGCTTTTTCATCCATTCGATCTGGGTTCCGGTAAAACGGGCGTCGCCGCTCTCTTTGGCGGGGTTGGACGGCAGGGCAAACAGTTCCTCGAACCGGGCGGCGCAGTCGATGGCCAGCGCCTCGCTGCCGCAGTTCACACCCAGGTGTACAATCTCAAAATCGGGGGTGAATGCCATAGCGTCATCCTCCCAAATATGCCTTGCGCACCGCATCAGACTGCAAGAGCTCCCCGCCGGTTCCCTGCAGGCTGATCCTGCCGTTCTCCAGCACATAGGCGTAATCGCAGATTCCCAGCGCCTTGCGGGCGTTCTGTTCCACCAGCAGCACGGTGATGCCTCGGTCCCTGATCTGGGCGATGAGGTCGTAGATCTGGTTGACGATGATGGGGGCCAGGCCCATGGAAGGCTCGTCCAGCAGCAGGATTTTGGGGCGGCTCATCAGCCCGCGGGCGACGGCCAGCATCTGCT
The DNA here is from genome assembly GCA_964542725.1 of uncultured Subdoligranulum sp. GTDB lineage: Bacteria > Bacillota > Clostridia > Oscillospirales > Ruminococcaceae > Gemmiger. The sequence continues at coordinate 10,183 of CAZIVF010000045.1, forward strand.
GCTCACCGCCCGAAAGGGTTCCGGCGAACTGATCCCGGCGCTGCTCCAAAATGGGGAAGAGTTTGTACTGCTCCTGCAGATCCTGCTCCAGATCCTTGCCCTTGAACAAGTAACCGCCCACCAGCAGATTATCCCGGATGGTCAGGCCGGAAAAACACTTGCGGCCCTCCGGCACATGCACCACGCCCTTTGCCACAATCTTACTGGGCTTGGCGGGCAGGGGCTGCCCTTCAAAGGTGACGCTGCCGCGGAGCGGCTTAACCAGGCCGGAGATGGTGCGCAGCAGGGTGGTCTTGCCCGCACCGTTTGCGCCGATGATGGAGACGATCTGCCCCTGCTCCACCTCCACGCTGACGCTGCGCAGCGCCTCCACATGACCATAGCTGACCGAAAGGTCCGATACTTTCAACAAAGCTGCCATGCTATTCCTCCTTGCCAAGATAGGCCTCAATGACCTGCGGGTCATGCTGGACCTCCTCCGGTGTGCCGACGGCGATGGTCTCGCCAAAATTCTGCACATGGATCCGGTCGCTGATGCTCATGACCAGTTCCAGCCGATGCTCGATCAGCAGGATGCCGAAGCCGATCTCCTTGGAAATGCGTTGGATCAGTTCCGTCAGTTCGCCCACCTCGGTGGGATTCAGGCCGGCGGCAGGTTCATCCAGCAGCAGGATTTTCGGCTCACACATCAGGGCGCGGGCGATCTCGATCCGCCGCTGCATACCGTAAGAGAGGTTTTCTGGGCGCTCGTGAAGGTAGTCCTTCATGCCGACCACCTCCAGGTATTTGGCGCAGAGTTCCCGGCCCCGCTTTTCCTCGCTGCGGCGCGCTGGGGTGGGCAGCAGCCCGCCCAGCACGGTGTAGCGGCTCTGGGGGTCAAAGGCGCACATGACGTTCTCTTCCACCGTCAGCCCCTTAAACAGGCGGATGTTCTGGAAGGTTCGCCCCATCCCCAGCCGGGTGATCTTGTGCTGTTCCAGCTTGGTGATCTCCCGGCCATCCAGGAAAACCTGCCCCTGGTCCGCCGTGTACACGCCGGAAATGGTGTTGAAGATGGTGGTCTTGCCTGCGCCGTTGGGGCCTATGATGCCGTGGATTTCCCCGGCGTTAGCTTCCAGAGAGAAATTCTGGATGGCCTTGACGCCGCCGAAACTTTTGTAAATGTTTTTTACTTCCAGCAGTGCCATCATTCCACCTCCTGTTTCTTGTCCGGCCGGCTCCGCTTTTTGAGGAGTGCCTTGATGTTCCGGGGCGTAATCTCCCACTCGCCCAGCAGGCCGGAGGGTTTGAAGTTCAGGATGATCAGCACCAGAACGGCATAGATCACATAGCGGTAGTTCTGCAGGCCGCGCAGCACCTGGGGCAGCGCGCTCAGCACAAACGCGCCCAGGGTGGAGCCGGTCAGGCTGTTCACGCCGCCGAAGAAGACCATGATGACCCAGTCGGCGCTCTTCTTCCAGCCAAAGCCGGTGGGGTCGACGTAGGACATGTAGAAGGCGTAAAGGCATCCGGAGTAGGCCGTCAGCGCAACACTGAGCAGGAAAGCGGTCATTTTGATCCGGGTGACGTTGATCCCCATCGCCTTGGCGGCCAGCTCGTCGCCCCGCAGGGCGATGCACTGCCGGCCATACTTGCTGCTCTTAAAGAAGGCCACCAGCACGATGGCAACCACGGCGGATACCGCGCTGATGCCCAGCCCCACTCTGCGGGGGATGCCGGTCAGGCCGGTGGCGCCGCCCGTCAGGGTGGTCATCCGGTTGAGCAGCGCGGCGATGGCCTCGCCAAAGCCCAGTGTGACCAGCGAGATATAGTCCCGGCGCAGGCGCACCACCGGGTAGCCGATGAGGTAGCCCACGGCGGTGGCCAGCACCACAGCCAACAGCATAGCAAGAGGCAAGGGCAGGCCCGCCCGGATGACCAGCAGGCCGGAGGCGTATGCCCCGATCGCCATGAACGCGGCTTGGCCCAGGCTGAACATGCCGGTAAGTCCGGTCAGCACATAGACGCCCGCCACAGAGATCAGGGTAATGAATACCTGGGTGAGTACGTTGGAAACCAATGCAGACATGTATGTACCCCCTCCTTTACGCTTTTTCCTGCACGTTGCTGCCGGCAATGCCCTGAGGGCGCACCAGAAGGAAGACCAGCATGATGGCAAACGTGGCGATGGTGGAATAGCCGGACCCCAGCAGGCTCAGCAGGATGGTCTCCACCACGCCCAGCAGCACCGCGCCGATCACCGCGCCGGTCAGGCTGCCAAGCCCGCCGATGACAGAAGCGATAAAGCCCTTGACCACCAGGCTTCCCAGGGTGGGATACAGCGTGTACTTGATCCCCAGAAAGACGCCGGCGATACCGGCCAGGATGCCGGAGATGACAAAGGTGAACTGGATAATGCGGGTGGAGTCGATCCCCATGAGCTGGGCGGTGTCCCGGTCAAAGGAGACGGCGCGGATCGCGCGGCCCAGGCGGGTCTTTTGGATCACGAAGGCCAGCACCAGCAGGGCGACGGCGCTGATCAGGAACATCATCACATCGCTGGTGGAGATGACCAGGCTTGCCAGGTTGACGGTGGGGTTTTTGAAAAACGAGGGAAAGTTGAAGAAGTTGGAGCCGGCCTTGATCGTGACCAATCCTTCATACAGCGTACCCAACGTGATGGACGACACAAAAAAGTAGGTGGAGGAGGAATGGTTTTTCAGGATGCGGCGGAAGCCGACAAACTCCCCAAAGAGCGCGATCACCGCCCCGGCCGCAGCCGCCACCAGCAGCGTGGGCGCAAGGCCCAGCCCCTTGCTGGAAACCAGGAAATAGGCTACGAAGGCGCAGGCCGTCATCGTAGCGCCGTGGGAGAAGTTGGAAAATTTCAAAACGTTAAAAATCAGAGCGAAGCCGGTGGCGATCAGCGCATAGATCGAGCCGGTGGCCACGCCGTTAATCAGAATCTGCAAGGACATGCGGGAACCTCCTTGTTGCTCTGCGGCAAGCGATACAATAGGGGCCTCCATTGCAGGAGGATCCGCAATGGAGGCCCATGCATGATAACGGGATAAAGCGGAATTTTTTAACCGCCGAACTGCTCCAGCATAACGGGATCCTGGTTGTCGTAGGTATACATGTACATGCTCATACCGGTGGGCATGTGGGTGGCGGGATCAATGGTGATCTTGCCGGTCACGCCATCGTAGACAAGGTTTTCCAGCGCGTCATGCAGGGCGACGGGGTCGGAGCCGACCTCCTCGATGCAGGAGGCCACCGCCATCACGATGTCGTAGCCCAGGAAGTATTTGTTGGGGGCGCTGACGGAATCGGCAATCTTTTCGATCTGGGCGGCGATGTCAGGGTCCTCGGTGTTGATGTTGTTGATGTAGTAGACGTTGGAGCAGTCGCCGCCGTAGGTGGTGTTGAAAGCGGGGGCGGCGTCCAGGCCGGCCACGATCTTGCCCTGGTAGCCCAGCTCGTTGGCCGCCGTCACAATGGTGACAAGCTCCTTGGTGTAGTTGGGGCAGTAGATGGCGTCCACGCCGGCGCTCACAATGGGCTGCAGGAGGGTCTTATAGTCGGTGTCAGCCGCGCCGTAGGGAACGATCAGGCTGTCGTCCACCGTGATGCCGTTCTCGGCCAGTTCTTCGAGGAAGGGATCGAGCAGAGAGACGGAGTAGGAATTCTCCTGGTTATACAGGATCCCATAGGTCTCGTAGCCATTCTTCACGGCGAAGGCCGCCATGATCTGGCCCTGGGAGTCAGCGTTGGGCTGCATGGCAAACATGTTGGTGTAGGGGGTGCCGTCATCCTTGAGTTGGCAGGCAGGGTCCATCGCCAGGCCGACGATGGGAACGTCGTAGCTCTCGGAGGTCTCCTTGATGGCGTTGGCGATGTTGGCAACCGGCGGGCCGACGATGAGGGATACCTGGTCCACCGTAACGGCGGTGATGTAGGAGTTGACGGCCTCGGTCACATCGGCCTTGGTGTCGTAGGTCTTCATGACCAGCGTCTTGCCGTCGATGCCGCCGTTGGCGTTGATTTCGTCAACGGCAGCCTGGGCGCCGGTCTGCACCGAGATGCCGAGCGCGGAGGTCGAGCCGGTGATATCCTGCAGGCAGCCGATGAGGATCTCGCCGCCCTCGGCGGTCCCGCTATCGGTGCTGTCTGCCGTGCTGGCGGCGCTGCTCCCCGAGCCACTGGAACTGGCGGCGGTGGAACTGGATGCTCCGCCGCAGGCTGCCAGGCTGACCAGCATCGTGGCAGCTGAAAGGATTGCGATGAGTTTTTTCATGATGAATTCTCCTTTTTTGTATTTACCAATTGTGAAAAACATCACAATAGCGTACCTAAGAAAGCCTGCGAACCGCATGTGGTCCACAGCAGGGAAGGAAGCAAGCATCTATTGCAAACGTTTGCATGTTGTTCCCAAAAAAATCCAAGCAAATCGAGTGATCCGTTTTTGTCAGGTTTGCTTGAAATCTGACAAAATAATAGCACTTTTTGTATCCCTCGTCAACCGTCCCGGCGCAATTTCAGCGAAATGCACCAAAATCAGTTTGCAAACGTTTGCATATTGACAAAAGGATCCGCCTTCCTTCGCCCCGTTTCCTGCGGGTATGCGGTGCCCTGGCGGCGAGGGAGGGCCGGGCAGGTGGCCTCCTCTTGGGCCGTCTGGCAGGTGTACACGGGCTTGGGGTGCAACACAAACAAGGCCGGCCCCACTGCGCAATGTCACTTAGTTAGTAGCCAGGTGGAGCAATCTACGATCCAGCAGCGATGGCACACAGTGAAGCGAAAGCGAGCTGTGTGCTGTTTTTTGGTCATTATAGCATGACAACAAAGCGGATCAGTGGATCCGCTTAAAAAGGCTTTTCAAAGTAAAGAAATTATGCTACTCTATAAGTGAAGCTGAACGCAGCCTTCTGGGTTGGCTTACGAGTACGTTTTCGATCGGAACGAATGGGCGAAATATACTTCATAAGCATAGCTTCCACAATCGGTGGAGAGACATTCCTCAGGAAAAATTCAAAGCAAACATGTGCGGCATCATAGAAATTTACCTTGCAGGCATACTTTCTCTGACCCTGCTGAACGACTACGGATCGGGTGATCAATTCGCAGAAGTTGTACATGGTGAGTTTTGCAAAGATTTCCTGGTGAACAAACTCCACCTTTTTTGCGTGCAGATGCAATAAGCCGAGGGTATGCTTCAAGTCACGGAAAGAGGTCTCAATGCCCCCACCGCATGGCATAGAGCCATTTCACTTCTGGCAATGGGACCAGTTCGGCATCCAAATTCGTTATAATTGTTTCAGACATGGTATCAGAAATAGGGGAACGGATGATCCTAAAGTGTAAA
>CAZIVF010000046.1:0-15219 GCA_964542725.1 uncultured Subdoligranulum sp.
GTTAGATCGTGCGCTCACCGGGCGCACAAAGCAGCCCCTCCCGCTGCCCGGTTCGGGCAGCGGGAGGGGCGATATCGTTCCGAATTTAGGCCAGCACGAAATGATAGATCAGAGAAACCGCAATAATCAGCGCGCAGACAATGGCGGTGATCGGCGGCGCCCAGCGGATGATGCGTTCCGCCATCACATCGTCCTCACTCTCCTCATCATCGTCGGCATAACGGCCGCGTTTGCGGGGCGCTTCCTTCTCGTCCTCATCGTAGTAGTCGTCCTCGTCGGTGTCAAACATGCGGGTGCTGTCGTCGGTATCCTCCTCGTCGTCGTAATCGTCGAACAGGCGGCCCTTGGGGGCATAGCGGCGAACCCGCTCGGACTCCTCGTCCTCTTCCTCGGCAGCGGCACGGGCGGCGCGGGAATCAAACTGCGCGGTCGGTTCCTGCACTGGCGCGGGAGCCGGGCGGGTGGAGGTTGCCTCCTGACGTTTGATGGCCTCCTGCGCCGCAGCCGCCGTGGCGGCGGCCGGATCAACCACCGCGTTGATCTCCCGCTGCTGCTGCTCGGCGGCACGGCGGGCTTCCTCCAGAATACTGGTTAAGGATGCCTTGATGTAAGCACGGTCGCCGCCGCACTCGCTGCAGACCGTGGTGTTTTCCTCATTGGGATGGAACGCGCCGCAGGCGCAGAACCAGCCCTGGTTGGTATCCTGCGGCACGCAGGTCAGCTCCGCATTGCCGGTGCGCTGCTGCAGGGTCTTGGCGATGCTGCCAGGCAGCACACGGGGCGTCTGCAGGCGCACCCGCTTGTAACCGCGCAGATCTACGCCGCGCCCGTTGAGGAAAGCGCGATCCTGCTCGATTTCAACGCTGGAGACCGGTGTATCGCTGACATAGACGGCATCATCGCTGCCAAACAACTCGCCCGGCCGGACATTGAGCTGCTCGTAATAAAAATCGTCCTCACACAGGATCTGGCCGGCGGCATCCTTGCATTTGAAATGGATGACAAGGCCGGTCAGCGGCTCGGTGCCGACATTTTTGAAGGTCAGGCAGACGGCGATCTCGCCGGTCACGTCCCCCTTGAGCAATTCGACACGGACGAACTGCACCGGGCTGCCCGCCGTGTAATAATTAGCGCGGGACTGGGCCATCAGGGAAAAATTCTGATCCATGATTCACTCACCTACTTTATCAGTCTTGGGTGTTCGGGTCTTCCGTTTGGGGTTGTTCTTCCTCAGCCGGCGCAGCGGGCTGCTCCGGCTTTGCTTCCGATTCAGGGGCGGGCGTCGGGGACTCCTCGCACTTATCCTTGCCCAGTTCGAACGGCGGCAGGGTGCCACCCTCCATCAGGGTCTTGAACTCCTCGCCGCTGATCTTTTCCCGTTCCATCAGCACAGCGGCCACCTTGTGCAGTTCCGGCATATGCTCGGTCAGGATGCGACGGGCGGTCTCGTAGCCCTCGTCGACGATATCCCGGATCTCATGGTCGATCTCCGAAGCGATATCCTCCGAGTACCCCTTGCCTTGGCCGAAATCACGGCCCAGGAAGGTCTCGCCGGGGTCGCTGCCGTAGACCACAGGCCCAAGACGCTCCGAGAAGCCGTACCGCGTGACCATGGCGCGGGCTGTATCGGTGGCGCGCTGCAAGTCGTTGGAAGCGCCGGTGGAGACATCATCCAGCACCAGTTGCTCCGCCACGCGGCCACCCAGCAGGGTGACGATGCTTTCGCTCATGGCGGTCTTGGTCACATAGCTGGGATCCTTCTCGGGCAGATACATCGTGTAGCCGCCTGCCGCGCCGCGGGGAATAATGCTGATCTGGTGGACCGGGTCATGGTTTTTGCAGAAGTAGCCGGTAATGGCATGGCCGGTCTCATGGTAGGCGGTCAGGCGCTTTTCTTTATCGGTGACGACACGGCTCTTCTTCTCGGGGCCAGCCACCACCTTGATAGAGGCTTCCTCAATCTCCGGCTCCGTGATGGCCTTTTTGCCCTTGCGGGCGGCCAGCAGAGCGGCCTCGTTGACCAAGTTCTCCAAGTCGGCGCCGGAGAAGCCTGCGGTGGACTGAGCGATGGTCTTAAGGCTTACATCCGGTCCCAGAGGTTTGTTCTTGGTGTGGACCCGCAGGATCTCCTCACGGCCCTTTACGTCGGGCAGGCCCACATAGACCTGGCGGTCAAAACGACCGGGGCGCAGCAGCGCCTTATCCAGAATATCCGCCCGATTGGTGGCCGCCATAACGATGACGCCATCGTTTGCATCGAAGCCGTCCATCTCTACCAGCAGCTGGTTGAGGGTCTGCTCCCGTTCATCGTGGCCGCCGCCCAAGCCGGCGCCGCGCTGGCGGCCAACCGCATCGATCTCGTCAATGAAGATGATGGAGGGCATCGTCTTTTTGGCTTTCTCAAACAGATCCCGCACACGGGAGGCGCCGACGCCCACATACATCTCCACAAAGTCAGAACCGGAGATGGCGTAGAACGGCACCCCCGCCTCGCCGGCGCAGGCGCGGGCAAGAAGGGTCTTGCCAGTACCCGGAGGGCCGACCAGAAGCACGCCGTGGGGGATTCGGGCGCCGAGAGAGTTGAATTTGCCGGGGGCTTTGAGGAATTCAACAACCTCCTGCAACTCGGACTTCTCCTCGTCCGCGCCCGCCACATCGGCAAAGGTAGCCTTGCGCTGGCTTTCCTGCTGATCCTTGACCTTGGCGCGGCCCACATTCATAATGCCGCCACCGGCCCCGTTGCGGTACATCGACATAAACAGCAGACCCAGGCTGCCGATCATTACCACATAGAAGATGATCTCCATCCAGGGAACGCTGGTCTTGGTCGGGATAAAGTCAAAGACCATGTGCGCATCGGGATTTTCCGCGTTGTAGGATTCGATATAATCCTTCGCGTATTCCACAAAGAAATACGGGTACGGCAGCTTGTAATGCACGAACACCGTGCCGCCGTTGGGGGGAAGATCGTTTTCGTCAGACTCCAGCGAGGTCAGAAGCCCACCGCCCTGCTGCTCGCCGTCGGAAGACTCCTCGGTCGATTCAGGCAGATCGACCGGTCCCTCCTTCAGCCAAAATTCCAGGACGCCGGTGTTCAGATCCAGAGAAAAGGATGTCACCTGATTGCTGGCGAAGTAATCATAGATATCCGAGTAAAAAATGCTGGCTGCGGCGGAACCGGACAGCATGGGAAGCGTGCTGACGGCCACAAGGACCATCACCAACAGGACCGCGGCAATAATAATACCGCTGAAACGAGGTTTATGCTGCAAGAAATCAACTCCTATTCGACCTACGGCCGGGCATTATTTGGAATACACCTCCGGCTTTAAGACGCCGACGTAGGGCAGGTTGCGGTACTTTTCATCAAAGTCCAGGCCGTAGCCCACCACAAATTCATCAGGCACCTCAAAGCCAAGGTAATTCGGTTCGATATCCGCCTTGCGGCGGCTGGGTTTGCTGAGGATGGTACACAGGCGCACACTGTTGGGGTTGCGCAGTCTGAGCATCGGCACAAGATTGGACAAGGTGATGCCAGTATCCAGAATGTCCTCAACGATCAGCACATCCTTGCCGGTCAAATCTTGATCCAAGTCCTTGACGATCTTGACCAAACCCGTGGAGGAAGTATTGGCACCGCCATAGCTGGATACCACCATAAAATCAATGGTGCAGGGCAGCGAGATCGCCCGCATCAGGTCGGCCATAAAAACTACCGAGCCCTTCAGGATAGCGACCAGGAGCAGGTCACGACCCTCATAGTCGCGGCTGATCTGCAGCCCCAACTCCCGGACCTTTTGCTGCAGCGCTTCCTCCGATACCAGAATATGGTCAATGTCCTGATTCATGTCGATCATGGTGTCGTTCCTCCCCAGTTTTTTCCGTCCTCACCGTCAATACCTCATGGGTGCAGGCATCCGGCGCCAAGCCCTCAGCGAATCCGCTTCCCCACAGCCACAGTACCTCGCTGCCGTCTGCCAGCAAGGGCAGCAGAGGACGATCCTGCGGGGGGATCCCAAGCTCGTTGTAGTATTTTTTGATCGTTTTGCGGATATGACGCCCCGCCGGGCGGAAATAATCGCCCGGCTGGCGGGTTCTTAACAAAACACTCTTCTGTATTTTAGCATAATCTGCGCAACAGTTTAAGTCTTTTTTTAAAATTGTTTCATTTTTTAGAAAATCTTCACACTTTTCAACCCGAAATTCCAGCAGATACCCGCCAGGAAGCCGAAAAACGCCCTCCCCCAGCGGTTGGGGCGGAGCGGGCGGCGGCTGGCTGCCGCTTTGTGTCAGGCGAAGCAGTTCCCCGTTCTTCACCTTGTAGGTCACTTCGGGGGTCAGCTGGAGAGCGCCCTCCCCCCGCAGGATGAGAAACCGCAGCAGACTGATATATTTCTCCTCAGCGTCCCGCACAGGCGAAACCAGCGAGTGCAGCGCAGTGGTCAGAACCGGTCCATCCGCGCCGCGCAGCACCTCCACACGGTACCCGCGCTCGGTAGCGGCCGCCTGCAAAAGCGCAGCGGCCTCGGCGGCAAACCACTCGTCCAACTCCCGCATCTGGCTGCAAAACCTGCCTATGGAGCGAACGGCGGCAGGGTTGGCAAACTCCAAAGCCGGCACGGCCTCATGCCGCAGCCGGTTGCGGACGTAGGTATCGCGGGCGTTTGTCTCGTCCTGTACATAGCTTTGCCCGTTCGCGCGGCAGTATGCCTCGGTTTCCGCTCTTGTGAGGCAGAGGCAAGGGCGCACATAGCCGCCCCGCCGCGGGGGGATGCCCGCCATACCGTGCAGCCCCGTCCCCCGCGCCAGGCGGAAGAGTAGCGTTTCGGCCTGGTCATTGAGGGTGTGCGCCGTGGCAATGCAGGCTTCCTCCCTAGCGGCCAACGTGTCGAACCAGCCATAGCGCAGCTTGCGCGCCCACTCCTCGCTGGGGGTCTCGGGGATAGGAACCCCTTCCCGCACCGCGTCGTAGACAAACAGTTCAACGCCGTTTTTGCGGCAGAAATCCTTGACGAAAGCCGCGTCGGCCCGGGAGGCGGCGCCCCGGATACCGTGATCCACATGGGTCGCCAGCACCTCCACGGCCAGATCCCGGCGGCGGCGCAGCAAAAAAAGCAACAGAGCCATAGAGTCTGCTCCACCGGAGCAGGCTGCAATGACCCTGTCGCCTGGTTTGAACAGGCCCTGCTGCCGGGCATAGGCCAGCAGCGTCTCCTCGGTCCGCTTTATGATTTTTTCGGCTTCAATACTGGTCATGTATCTCATCCAGATTGCTGAAGCGGGTGTGAGTGCCATCCCAGCCCAGGCGAACCACACTGGTATCGCCGTGGCGGTTTTTGGCGACGATACACTCCGCCTCGTTTTCGTTGGCCTGGGACTCCTCGCCGTTCTGCGAGTTGTAGTAGGCCGCGCGGTAGAGGAACAAAACGATATCGGCATCCTGCTCGATGGAGCCGGAATCGCGCAGGTCAGACAACTGGGGCCGATGGTCCGAGCGTCCGGAAGTCTTTTCGGCCGCACGGGAAAGCTGGGACAGCGCGATCACCGGCACATTCAGTTCCTTTGCCATGATCTTTAGGTTCCGGGTTATATCGCTGATCTCCTGCACACGGTTCTCGGTCCGCTTGGCGGACTGCATCAGCTGCAGGTAGTCGATAATGACCAGACCGATCTTGTCCTTCTTGGGATCCTGGTTGATCTGGCGGATCTTCGCCTTGATTTCCGGCACCGAGATGCCGGAGGAATCATCCATATAGATCGGCGCGTTGTAGAGCAGCGAGGTTGCCTGGGCGAAATCGTTCCAATCGGAATTGTTCAGGCGGCCGGTGCGGAAGGCTTGGCTGTCAATGTTGGCGGTGCTGGACAGGATACGGTCCGTCAGCTGCTCGCAGGTCATTTCCAGGCTGAAAATGATGGTGGGGATCTTCTGCTGCCTTGCCACATTGGTGGCGATATTCAAGGCAAAACTGGTCTTACCCATGCCGGGGCGGGCTGCCAGTATGATTAAGTCAGACCGGCCCAGGCCAGTGAGAACGGTATCCAGATAATGGAAGCCGGTGGGGATGCCGGCGTACTTATCCCTGTCAGCGCCGCTGAGCTTCTGCATGGTGTCGATAACTTCCAGGATGGACTCCCGTATGGTCTTGACGCCGGATTTATCCCGCCCGCTGCGAATATCATAGATTTTCTGCTCGGCGCTCTCCAGCAGCAGATCGGCATCGTCAACACCCTCGGCAGTCTGGGAGAGGATGGAGCGGGCGGCCTCGACCAAGCGGCGGTTCTGGTACTTCTCTTTGACGATCTTAATGTAGGAATCGACATTGGAGATGGCAGGCACCGTCTCGGCGATGCGGGTGATGTAGATCTTGGCGTCGTCGGCGCTGGCAAAAGCGCCGCTGCCCGCCAGCGAATCCACCAGCGTGATAACATCCACCGCCTCGCTCTCGCTGAAGAGCTGACGCATCTGCTCATAGACGGCGCGGTTCTGATCCGAGTAGAACATCTCCGGTTCCATCTCGGTGATCAGGCGGTTCAGGATCGTCTCGTCCATCAGCGAAGCGCCCAGGACGCTCTGCTCCGCCTGCATATTGTAGGGCATCTGGATGCCCAGGGCAGACAGGCTCAATTCCTCTTTCGGCACAGCGGGCATCCTCCTTTCCTGCGTGGTATGTACCGTGGGGTTTCAGCCCTCCAGTTCCTCCACCTCGATCTTAAAAGCGGCGCTCACGCCGGCGTACAGGCGCACGTTGGCATCATAGCTGCCGAACTCCTTGATGCTGGACGGCATCTCAATTTTCTTCTTATCGATCTCTGCGCCGATCTTCTTGGAGAGCAGGTCTGCTACCTCCTTGCCGGTAACTTTTCCGTACAGCTTACCGGAGGCACCGCCCTTAACCTTGACCACCACGGTCTGATCCTTGATCTGGGTGGCCAGCGCTTCCGCAGCGGCGCGGGCCTGGGCCTCGTGGTGGGCCTTAGCCTCGCTCTTGGTGCGGGCCTGGTTTACCGCCCCGGCATCTGCCACGGCGACCAAGCCCCGGGGCAGTAGGTAGTTGCGGGCATAGCCGTCCGAAACCTCATGGATCTCATCTTTTTTACCGATAGAACGAATGTCCTGCTTGAGAATAACTTTCATGGTAATACCCTCCCATTGGTTTGCTTATTTTGTCTTGGCTTCTTCCGCCTGAGTCTTGCGGTAGTGGTCGATCTCTTTGCGGATGCGGCGTTCCGCCTCATCCAGGGTACAGTCTTTCAGCTGCGCGCCCGCCATCATCAGGTGGCCGCCGCCCCCCAGGGGTTCCAGGATCACCTGAACGTTCAGCGCGCCCATGCTGCGGGCCGAGATGTTGACGCCGCCGTTTTTGGCTACCGCCACAAAGCTGGCGTCCACGCCGTTGATGGTCAGAAGGTCGTTGGCCGCCATCGGCAGCACCACATTCATGCCGGGGTCCAACTCGTCAGAGAGGGCAATGGCGCAGCCATTATAGATGTAGGCGCTCTCCACAATATGGGCGCGGGCCTCATACTCCTCCTTGGAGGTATTGAAGAGCAACTTGGTCTCGGCAGTTTTGGCGCCTCGGCTGCGCAGCCAGGCGGCAGCCTCAAAGGTGCGCACCCCCACATGCAGCGCAAAGCTGCGAGTGTCCAGCATAATGCCGGCCAGCAGCGCCTGGGCTTCCAGCGCGGTGATGTTGCCCTCGGCGGGCATAAACTGTAGCAGTTCACACACCAGTTCGCTGGCACTGGAGGCGTACGGCTCATGATAGAGCAGCAGCGGGTTGTCGATATGGCCCACCGCCATGCGGTGGTGGTCAATGACAACGACGCGGCGGCACTTTTCGTAGATCTTTTTGCTTTCCAGCAGCCGCTTTTGGTATGTATCCACAACGATCAGCAGGGTGTCCGGCGTGATGACATCCAACGTGTCGTCCGGGTCGATAAAGTTGTGGCTCTCCCCTGCCTCCTCAAAAACATCGATCAGCTGGCCTGCCAGCGTCGCCTTGCGGTCAACCGCAATGACAGACGGCACATCGCACATTTTACAGAACCGCAGGATACCGATGGCGGAGCCAACGGCATCCAGATCGGTGAGACGATGCCCCATGATAATAACGCTGTCGCTCTTTTTGACAAGGTCCCGCAGGGCGTTGGCGATGATGCGGCTGCGCACATGGCTGCGCTTTTCCACCCCGTGGGAGACGCCGCCGTAAAATTCAAATCCATCCACCGTTTTCACGGCGGCTTGGTCGCCGCCGCGACCCAGCGCGATGTCAATGCTCTCCCGTGCCATCTGCTGACATTCCAGCAGCGTGCCGCCGCCATGGCCCACGCCGATGGACAGCGTGGTGAAGCCGCCCGGATGCAGCGCGCGGACTTTATCCAGAATATCGAAGCGGGTTTGGATCATCTCGCGGATATCCCGCTCCTCCACCACAGCGATGTAGCGGCTGTTGGAGACGCGGCGCAGGAAACCGGTGGTCTGCCCGATATACTCTTCCAGCAGCCTGTTGATAGCCTCCTGCTCCCGGGCCTGCTCGCTGTCGGTCATATCGTCAAACAGTTCGTCGTAACTGTCGATCACGATGATCAGGTAGGCGGGGCGGCTGGCGGTGTACTCATCCAGTGTGTCTTTATAAAAGGTATCGTCCACCAGGTAGACCACGCTGGCCCCCTTGCTGCCCCGGGCCGGGCTGGCGTAAGCGGTGAAGCGGATATGGTTGGCGTCCAGATCCTGCCCGTGGGCGCGGGAGCAGACGGCCAGATCCAGCCCGGGCAGCACGCGCTCCACCGGACTTGTGACCACATCGATGCCAGACAGCACCTGCTCCTTGAAATATTCATTATACCAGAGAATACGGCCATCCGCAACCAGCATTGTGGGCAGCGGCAGTTCAGACAGGGTCGTCTGCACACGGCTGTTGTCAAAGACGTTGGCTGTCAGCTGCTTGGTTAAGAAAGTGCGCAGCTTTTTGCGGTGATACAGTAGCAGCCCGGCTGCCGCCAGCACCACCACCGCCGGCACAACCAGCCATTGCGGGGACAGAACGGCCACAGGCACCGCCAACGCCAAGCAGGCCACCAGCAACAGCACGACAACAGCCAGCATCTTTTACACTCCCTTCGCTTTTGCTTACACTTCCATCAGGATCGGCAGGATCATAGGGCTGCGTTTGGTCTTGCGGTAGATATAGCCGGAAAGAGCCTCCCGCACCCGGGTCTTGACGCTGTTCCAGTCACGGATGTTATCCGAAAGACCGTGGTCCAGCGCCATCTCCACCTGGACGCGGGCGCCGTCCATCAGTTCCTCGCTCTCCCGCACATAGACGAACCCACGGGAGACCAGTTCCGGGCCGGAGACGACCTGCCCCGTCACACCGTCGATGGCTACCGTGACGATGATAATGCCATCCTCCGAAAGATGGTGCCGGTCCCGCAGCACCACGTTGCCCACGTCGCCCACGCCGTAGCCATCCACCATCACTGCGTCGGCGGGGACGGTGCTCTCCAGCACCAGTTCGTCACGGGAGAGGCGGATGTTCTGCCCGTTCTCCGCAATATAAATGTTCTGCTTGGGAATATACCCCAGGTGCTCCGCCGTCTCGGCGTGGCGCTTGAGTTGCTTGAACTCACCGTGGACCGGCAGAAAATACTGCGGGTGGGCCAGTGTGAGCATCAGCTTCTGCTCCTCCTGGCAGGCATGGCCGGAGACGTGGGTGTCGTACATATTCTCGTAGATAACCTCAGCTCCCAGCGCCAGCAGGCCGTTGACCACCTTGGTGACGGTCTTCTCATTGCCGGGGATAGGCCGGGCCGAGATGATGATAAAGTCGTTGGGTCCCACCTTCACATTGCGGTGGCTGGCCTGCGCCATGCGGGAGAGCGCCGAGAGAGGCTCCCCCTGGCTGCCGGTGGTGATGAGAACCACCTTCTCCGGCGGGTACTTATTGATCTCCTCAATATCGATGAGCACATTGTCCGGTGCGTGCAGATACCCTAATTCACGGGCCATCTCGGAGTTGGAGACCATGCTGCGACCGTTCACCGCCACCTTGCGGCCGGACTCAATGGCCAGATCAATGATCTGCTGCACCCGGTAGATATTGGAGGCAAAGGTAGCCACAATGATGCGCTTCTTTTTGGCGCGGGCAAACAGCCCCCGCACCCCCTCGGCTACCGTCTGCTCGGTGGCGGTGAAGCCGGGGCGCTCCGCGTTGGTAGAGTCTGACAGAAGCGCCAGTACACCGCGGCGGCCGTACTCGGCAATCGTCGGCAGATCGGTCACTGCGTCGCCGGAAAGCGGCGTATAGTCAATCTTGAAATCACCGGTTTGGATCACGATGCCGGCAGGACATTCGATGGCGAAAGCCAGCGCATCGGGAATCGAGTGGTTCACATGGATCGGTTCCACGGTGAAACAGCCCAGCTGCACCTTCTGGCGGGGGCGAATCTCATGGAAGATCGCGCTGGAGGCCAAGCCATGCTCCTCCAGCTTATTCTTGATAAGGCCGATGGTCAGCCTGGCAGTGTAGATCGGCACATTAAATTTTTTCAGCAGGTAAGGCAGGCTGCCGATATGGTCCTCATGGCCATGGGTGATGAAAATGCCCTTGATACGGTCCTGATTTTCCAGCACATAGGTGAAGTCCGGGATAACCAGATCGACGCCGAACATCTCGGAATCGGGGAAGACCAGGCCACAGTCCACCAGGATCATGTCGCCCTGGCACTCATACAGGGTGATGTTTTTGCCAACCTCCCCCAGGCCGCCCAGAGGGCAGATATGCATGGGGATCGCCGGGGCGTCCATCACCGGGCGGCGGGCGGCGCGGGTGCTGCGGCGCGGTGCGGTCAGCTTCCGTGCGGGCGGCTGCGGTGCGCGAGGGCGGCGCAGAGGCTTTGCCTCCTGCTGCGGGGTGGCCCCCCCGCTTTGCCAGTTCTCCTTGTTTTGGGCTGCCGCCGCAGGGCGGCGGGTGGTACGGCGGGGCGTTTCCTTGCCGGCCGCCGGCGCCTTGCCGCGCTTCGGCGCGGCGATACGTTTTTGATTCAACTCTTCCATTGCTACCTCCGAATCGATTTCAGCAAAGCTGGCATACGCAAACGCGGCGCATACCGTACCCTGCTGTTGGTTTGCATCGTACAAATTTGCCTATGGCTTACCGTTTCCCCGCAGACGGCGGGGCGGCAAAAAGCAAGTTGTGGGCGCGAAAAGCCCGCCTGAACAGGCGCGGCCGGGCCCGAATAGAAAACACAACACTGCAATTGCTTCTATTATAATTCTCTTAGGCTCTGTTGTCAAATAGGGGTATGCCTAGTATAGGTAAAATCCAGCAGTAAAAAACACTTTTGCCCCCCACACGGTTGCCATAATGCCCCAAAGCGCGTATAATAATAACCATCAAAACCGATAAGGGGCAGACGAATGAAAAAAGTTGAGATCTACACCGACGGCGCCTGCAGCGGCAACCCCGGCCCGGGCGGCTGGGGCGCGATCCTGCGGTTCCGCACCGCCGAGAAGGTATATGAGAAAGAGGTTTCCGGCGGCGAGGCATCCACCACCAACAACCGCATGGAGATGACCGCCCTGCTGCAGGCGCTGCGGCAGCTGAAGGAACCCTGCGAGATAGAGCTGTTCAGCGACAGCCAATATGTCATCAACGGGTTGGAGAAAGGCTGGGCCAAGGGCTGGCGCAGCCGGGGCTGGAAAAAGGCGGATAAATCCCCCGCCCTCAACCCCGACCTTTGGGCGCCGCTTCTGGAAGAAAGCGAGAAGCACTGCATCCACTATCACTGGCTGAAAGGCCACGCGGGCCATCCGGAGAATGAGCGCTGCGACAGGATGGCGGTGGAGCAGAGCAAAAAATACGGCGGTCGTCAGGCCTGAGCGGGAGGAAGCATCATGGAAGGAATCGGATTCAACACCTACGAAAAGCAGGACCGCGTCCTGATGGGGATGAGCGGAGGCGTGGATTCCAGCGTGGCCGTGCGCATCTTGCAGGAGCAGGGTTTCGCGGTACAGGGGGCGGTCATCCGCTTCTCAGACGCCCACCAAGACGCCGTCAAGGCCGCGCAGGATGCGGCAGCGGCGCTGGTGGTGCCGCTGCACGTCATCGACGCTTCGGCGGATTTTGAGCGGGAAGTGGTGGCCCCTTTCTGCGAAAGCTACTGTGAGGGTTCCACACCCAACCCCTGCATCCTCTGCAACCCGGCGGTCAAGTTCCGCCTGCTGGCCGCCAAAGCGGATGAACTGAACTGCGCTTACATCGCCACCGGGCATTATGCCCGGGTGGAGACCTGCGCCGACGGTCTGTGCCGTCTCTGTGTGCCGGAGAGCGAGGCACGGGATCAAACCTATATGCTCTACCGCCTGCCCCAGGATATCCTGCAAAGGCTGGTGCTTCCCCTAGGTGAGTTCGACAAGGAGGATGTGCGGGAGATTGCCCGGGATATCGGCCTGGCCTGCGCCGACGCGCCGGATTCCATGGAGATCTGCTTTATCCCCGACGGGGATCATCCCGCCTTTATCCGCGCCCGGGGGCTGACCCCCAAGGCGGGCCGCTTCCTCGGCCCGGAGGGCGAGGACCTCGGCCCTCACGCCGGGGTGGATCACTATACCGTCGGGCAGCGCAAGGGGCTTGGGATCTCCGCCGGACGCCCGCTTTTTGTCAAGGCGATTCTTCCCGACGGCAATATCCAGCTGGCGGAAAGCGGCGGAGAATATAGCGGTCGCTTCACCGTCCGCAGCGTCGTCACGCCGGACGGCCGACCGCTAGCTTCGGGGGATTACCGCGTCAAGGTGCGAAGCGCTGCCAAGGCGGTCCCCTGCCGGTATGAGAATGGAACCGTCACCTTCCCCGAGCCGGTGCGGGCTCCCGCCCCCGGCCAAAGCGCCGTTTTTTACCGCGGCGGTTTTGTCTTCGGCGGCGGCTTTATCGGCACCATTGAGTAAACCGCTTCCCTAAAAACGTCACAAAGACCGCCGGCATCACGCCGACGGCCTCCGTTTATAGGAAAGTTGTGGGGAAAGCGGTTTTCCGTCGGCTTTTTCCCCTCCGGCGCTGTGCCGGAGGAGGGGTCGCTGCCGCTTTACCGCTTCTTCTTCTTTTTCTTTCGGGGCCAGGGGTTCCAGGTTCCCTCTTTCTCATGCATCCAGTGGGCCAGCGGATAGAGGAGCAGGAGCATCCCGCCCAGCAGGATCAAGATAAACAGCCAAGCCGCAAAGGTAAAAATGACATCCAGCGCCGCCAACGCCGCCATAAAGAACCCCGCGTACATGGCAAACTGACCGTTGCGCACCACATATCCATTCCAGTTTTCCTCCTTGATGCGGTCCCGGCCCTGATCCCCCCATACGCGGGGATTTTTCATCACGGAATAACCGTAAAAAGCCAGAATCAGCCCGATCACAAACATAAACTGGAACATAGCAATCCCTCCTCCGCTTCTGGAGCGGCCTTACTGAAAGAACGGCGTAAAATCAAAGGTGGCAAAATAATCCGCAGGCGTCTCTGCGCGGCGGATCAGCTGGTGGCTGCCATCCTCTTTCAGCAGCACTTCGGCGCTGCGCAGTTTGCCGTTGTAGTTGTACCCCATCGAGAAGCCGTGGGCGCCCGCGTCATGGATAAACAGCACGTCCCCCCTATCGATGCGGGGCAGCATACGGTCAACGGCAAACTTATCGTTGTTCTCACACAGGCCGCCGGTCACATCATACTTGTGGTCGCAGGGGGCGTCCTCCTTGCCCAGAACGGTGATGTGGTGGTAGGCGCCGTACATGGCGGGGCGCATCAGGTTGGCCGCGCAAGCATCCACACCGATGTATTCTTTATAAATGTGCTTCTCATGGATGGCGGTCGTCACCAATCCTCCGTAGGGGGCCAGCATAAACCGGCCCAGCTCGGTAAAGATCGACACATCGCCCATACCGGCAGGAACCAGGATCTCCTCAAATTTTTTGCGGACCCCTGATCCGATCTTGAGGATATCGTTGTCCTTCTGTTCCGGGCGGTAGGCGATCCCCACGCCGCCGGACAGGTTGACAAACTTGATCTTTGCCCCGGTGCGCTCATGCAGGCGCACCGCCAATTCAAACATGATACCGGCCAGCTTGGGGTAGTACTCGTCCGTGACGGTGTTGCTGGCCAAGAAGGCGTGAATCCCGAACTCCTCGGCGCCCAGTTCCATCAGGCGGGTGTACGCCTCGATCATCTGTTCTTCGCTCATGCCGTACTTGGCGTCGCCGGGATTGTCCATAATATTGTTTCCCAGCACAAAGACACCGCCCGGGTTGAAGCGGCAGCAAACCGTCTTGGGAATCCCCGCCGTTTCCTTCAAAAAGTCCACATGGGTCAGGTCGTCCAGGTTGATATAGGCCCCCAGTTCGTATGCCTTGCGCATATCCTGCACCGGCGTATCGTTGGAGGAGAACATGATATCGCTCCCCTTAAAGCCGCAGGCCTCGCTCAGCAGAAGTTCCGTGTAGCTGGAGCAATCGACGCCGCAGCCTTCCTCCTGCAAAATTTTCAGAATATAGGGATTTGGCGTCGCCTTCACGGCAAAATATTCCCGGAAGCCCTTGTTCCAACTGAACGCCTGACGCATACGGCGGGCGTTTTCGCGGATCCCCTGCTCGTCGTACAGGTGGAACGGCGTGGGGATATCCGCGATGATCTTCCGCGCCTGCTCCAATGTCACAAACGGTTTTTTCTCGGCCATAGTTTCAACTTCCCTTCCCTCTCCTATAGTGATTATTATAGAAGATTTTCGCCTCTCCGGCAAGTGGTTTGCCCACAAAAGAGGAATTTCTTTCCGCTGTATCGGCCCTGCCTGCTTTTTCAGCGCAGTTCATGCCGGCTTTGCATGTTCAGGCGGCCCGCCAGCAGGCGGTTATCCAGCTGTTTGGCGGTCCATCGGTAGGCAGGATACAGGAAGAGGCAGGCGCTTTTGCAGAAGCGGTATTCCTTGCCCTCCCCATATGCAGCACGGCAAAACGGCGCACCAGATAGGCTAGGCTCAGCACGCCAGAAATCGCCTGGGACAGATCGGTGGTCAGCGCCGCCCCCAGCGCAAGCGAAAGCTACGCTGCTAGTATGATCGCATGCTCTCATGTGAAAAGCCACCCGAAAGGTCTACAAACAAGCATCTCGTCTTACAAACTGGCGTCTCGAATTACAACTCAGCTTTTCCACATAATCCCCTTCCATATTTCCCTGTACAGCTAAA
>CAZIVF010000047.1:0-1402 GCA_964542725.1 uncultured Subdoligranulum sp.
CCGGCGCGCAGCGCCTCCGGCAGGGTGTTGGCATGGCCGCCGATCTCGATGAGCAGGCTGCCGGTGGTGGTATCCTGGTTGTAGAAGCGATAACCGCAGAGCACCGGGCGGGTCAGGCCGGGGTACAGCGATTCCATCTTAGCCTCCCAGGCGGCGGCAAACCGCAGATTCAGCCGCCAATTCGGCAGCTGCACGGTGGTGCCGTTGTCACACCCGGCAATGATCATCACCTGGGCGGTATCCTCGCCCTCGATCCGGCACAGCGGCTTGATGCGGGTGGTATCGGTGCCGAGGGCATCCCGGTGAACATCCAAAACGATCTTGATGCTGGGGTACTTTTCCAGGTAGGCCCGGGCGGTGGCGGCGCTGCGGTCATAGCTTTCGGTATAGCTGGGGGAATCGTGCAGGGTGGTATCGTGCAGGGTGCAGATGCCCGCCGCGTTGAGGACCTCGGTCATCCGCTCCCCCACCGCGCACATGTTCAGCAGGGTGTTCTGGGTGCGGGCGCTGTAGTCGGGGTCGAAGTAGGGCGCGTCCCAGAGTTGGTAACTCTCAGTGGCATGGGTGTGCAGGATGAGCACCTGCGGCTCGCTGCTGTTCACCTCCACCGTGAAGGGGAGCTTCCCCTGCCCTTTTTCGGCGGCGGCGGCCAGATCGCTGTCCGGCAGGTCGGTATCGTTGCGGATGGTGCCGGCTGCCAGCTGGATATGCCCCGTGCCGCTGCCGTGGGTCAGCTGCTCGGTCAGGATCGTGCCGGGGTTCTCCACCTTTTCCAGGGCGGGCGGCGGGCTGGGGGTGGGGGTTGGCTGGGGCGTCCCTGTGGGTTGGGCGGCGGAGGCGGCGGGGGTCTGCGTTGCAGCGGAGGCAGCCGGGGTGGGCGTCGGCGCGGGTGCGGGGGACGCCTGCGCCGTCTGCGTTGCCGCCGCGCCGGCGGCTTGGGCGGCCGGCGCGGCCAGCACAAAGGCGGGCTGCTGCCAAAAAACAGCGGCCCGCAGCCCCCACCCTGCCGGCAGCTGGGCGGCAGCCAGCGTCAAGGCGGCGAACAGCCCGGCACAGGCCGTCCACAGGAAAAGCTGGTGCAGCTTTGGCATGGCGCTCCCCTCCCCGCAGATAGTCCTCACGGGTCAATGTATGCGGCGGGGTGGGAATTTAGGCATGGCGGCACGCACACGCCGGGAAGCGAAATTCTCCCGGCTGCTTGGCCCCGGCGATGGATTGCAACTTTCTCAAGAGTCTGAATATGAGGTGATCCCTATGAAAAGAACCATTGCCGCCCTGTGGCGGTATGACCGGAAGGAACTGTTGGCTCCCGCCGCTTTGACCCTGGGCTGCTGGCTGCTGGTGGAGATCGTCACCTGCCTTGTGATGCGGTACGATACGATAGCGGTAGTCTGGCCGGTGG
>CAZIVF010000047.1:1502-14714 GCA_964542725.1 uncultured Subdoligranulum sp.
CCCCCTTGCAAACGGCAAAAAAATATGGTAGTATGATTTGTACTGTTGTGGGTAAACCAAGGAGGTGGAACGAATGCCTAATATTAAATCCCAGAAGGACCGTGTTGTCCAGGCCAAGAAGGAGGCCGCACACAACAAGGCCATCAAGTCCAACCTGAAAACAGTGATTAAGAAGGCAGACGCTGCCATCGACAGCAACGCTGCTGATAAAGACGCCGCCATCAAGGCTGCTGTCTCTGCCATCGACAAGGCCCAGAGCAAGGGTGTTATCCACAAGAACACCGCCGCCCGCAAGGTCAGCCGCATGGCCAAGCGCGCCAACAAGGCCGCTGCCCAGTAAGATCACTTGAACAACGCCCGTCAGTCAAATGGCGGGCGTTTTCATTTTCAGCCCGGGGCATGCTGCGCAGTTCTATAAGAAAACAAAGCCGCAAATTTCTAACTGCGAAGTTCCGTCGTTCCCTCGGAACCTCTGCTTGCTTATGTCACGCGCGCGTAGCCCCGGGCTCTTCGGCTTTTTTCGGCATTTTTCTTTCTTTTTTCCAAAATTGATTGACACTTTTTCCCACTGCGGGTATCATAAGAACGGCAAACAACGTTTTGCCGATAAATCGTATTTTGGTTGTTTAAAGGAGTAATTTGTATGTCGAAAAAGTGTTTCTCCCTTTCCCGGCGCAACGGCTTCACCCTGGTGGAAATGGTGGTTGTCTTGGCCATTATGGCGGTCCTGATGACCATGCTGGTCCCTTCGCTGACCGGCTATGTGGACCGGGCGCGCAGCCAGACCGTTGTTGCCGAGACCCGCTCGGTGGTCATGGCCGCCCAGACCGTCATCAGTGAGGATTATGCCGCCGGCGTGGATGTGACCGCCGCCGACTATGCGGCCAGAACTGATGTGAAGCAAGAGATCCTGACGCTGGCCGAAGCGGACGGCGAAATCACCTCCATGACCATACAGGGCAGCGGCAGCGCCGATGCCGTCCCCGGCAGGCTGCTCTCACTGACATACACCGGGGACAACGACATCTCCTGCACCTATACCTACGCCGCCGAGGAGTACGACCGGGATCCCTACGAGATCACTACCGCCTCGTAACCGCCTCCCCTCTGCCCCGCCTGCCGGGACGGCCTCCCGGCCCGCGCGGATGCTGTTGCCGTGCGCCTTTTGCCCGCAGACGCTAAATTGCCGTCCGGGGCGGATCGAATCCGCCCCGGACGGCAATTTGTTCAGCTTTGATCCCGGCTTTTCCCCACCAGGGCGGCCAGCAACGCAAAAACCAGGCTGGCGGTGATACCGCCCGCAGCGGCGCAGATGCCGCCAGTGAAAGCTCCCGGCAGGCCCGTCTCGTCCACCGCCTTCACCACGCCCTGAGCCAACAGATGCCCAAACCCCAGCAGCGGCACGCTGGCCCCCGCGCCGGCAAAGTCCGCCAACGGATCATACAGCCCCACGGCGCTGAGCACCACGCCGGTGACGACATAGCCGGTGAGGATGCGTGCCGGCGTCAGCTTGGTGTAATCGATGAACAGCTGGCCCACCACGCAGATGGCCCCGCCGATCACAAACGCCCAAAGATAGTTCATACACTCCCCTCCTCCGCGGCGCCCAGTTCCACACAGTGGGCGATCCCGGGGATGCTCTCCCCCTGCAAAAAGGTCGTCTGACTCATCAGCGCCCCGGTGGAAAGGAAAAGCACCCGCTTCCATTCCCCCTGCTGCAGCTTGGGCAACACATGGGCGCAGAGCACCGAGGCGCTGCATCCCGCGCCGCTGCCGCCCGCCTGCACGTTCTGGTTCTTCGTGTCATAAAGCAGGCAGCCGCAGTCCTGATGGTTGGCAAGGGGAACGCCCTCGTTGAACATCTGCTCCTGCAGGAGCCTGGTTCCCACCTCGCCCAGGTCGCCGGTGAGGATAGCGTCAAAGTCCTCCGGTCTCGTTCCGGTATCGGCAAAATAGCGCAGCAGGGTATCCGCCGCAGCGGGCATCATTGCCGCGCCCATGTTGTTGATGTCCCTCACCTCGTAGTCCTTCACCCGGCCAATGGTGGCCGAAAGCACCGGTATGCCGGTGCTGCCCGGGGACCGCAGCAGGCAGGCGCCGGCGGCGGTGGCGGTCCACTGGGCGGTGGGGGTGCGCTTTGCGCCGTACTCCAGCGGGGTGCGGAATTGGCGTTCCGCCGCACAGAAGTGGCTGCTGGTGAATGCCAGCGCCTGCCGGGCCATACCGGTCTGCGCAAAGGCGGCGGCCAGGCAGAGGCTTTCGGCCATGGTGCTGCAGGCGCCGTACAGCCCGGCAAAGGGTATACCCAGGGTGCGCATCGTGTAGTTGCTGGCGGTACACTGGGCCTGCAGGTCCCCGGCAAAAGCCAGGTCAACCTCCTTCTCGCTGATGTTCGCCTTGCGCAGGCAAAGCGCGACGGCCTTTTGCTGCAGGATGCTCTCGGCCTGCTCCCAGTTGCCGCAGCCCTCCTCCTCAAAACCGGTGTCTTGGGTCAGGTAGTCAAATCGCTCCGCCAGGGGGCCTTCCCCCTCCTTTTTGCCGCCTGCGGCGGCCCAGGCCGCAATGACCGGCGGTTTGGCGAAGAGCAGCGTTCCTCCGCGTCGGAATGCCATGCCGCCACCCCCTTAAAACTTGCCCATGGCCCAGTAGATCAACCCCCAGGCCCAGGATGCCAGTGTGCCGAAGGCGATGACCGGCCCGGCGATGGTGAAGATCTTGGCCCCCACGCCGGTGATCCACCCCTCCGCCTTGAATTCGATGGCGGGGCTGACCACCGAGTTGGCAAAGCCGGTGATGGGAACCAGCGTTCCCGCCCCGGCCTTGGCGGCCAGCTTTTGATACCAGCCCGGCAGCGTGGTTACAGCCGACAGAAAGACCAGCGTGATGCTGGTCAGGGTGCCGGCCAGTTCCTTATCGTACCAGATCAGGTAGAGATTGCGCAGCCCTTCGCCCAAAAGGCAGATCGCCCCGCCTACCAAAAACGCCCACAGGCAGTCCTGCCAGGCGGGCGATGGCGGCGAGGCGCGGCCGATCATTTCGTCGTATCGTTTCGGATCCAGTTTCATACCGCTTCCTCCTTTTCAGATGCGCCGCCCCCTGCAGGCTTGCTCGGGGATAGCGCTCTTCTGGGAGGTAGTATGCCCTTATGCACCAAAAAATATAACGTTGCCCCGGTAATACGGCTCGGGGACCATGGTGCGGTAGAGGGCCTGCAGATCCTCGTTCAGTTCCGAGTCGGACGCGCCGCCCCCGCAGGGCAGCGCATAGATCTGGTAACGCACGCCAAAGACCCGGCTTTCCAGCGCGGTGGCGTGGGCGCCCGCCCGCAGGTAAAAACCGATGCGCCGCCGGGCCACGGCGGCGTCGGGCGCCTCGGCGGGATGCTCGCACTCGATGAGCAGGCTGGCCTTGCGGGGGGCGTAGTACCCGGCCAGCAAGCGCAGCGCGGCGGTCCCCACGCCGCCGCCGCGCCGGGCGGGATCCACCGCGAAATAGTCGATGAGGGCGCTGCGGCGATCCGGCAACACCGTCTGCCAGGCGTAGGCGACCAGAGCGCCGTCCTCCTCATAGAAGGCCAGCGGCTCGTAGATGCCCTGCCGCATCATCTCCTCCACAGCGCGGAAGGGCTTGAGCTCGTCGGCGGGGAAATCCGCCGTCATGTGCTGCTCATAGACCGCCCGGGCGGCGGCCAGGTTCAACAGTTCAATTCTCATGGGGGCTCCTTTCCCGGCACAGGCAGTTTTTTGCCGGAACATTTGATTCGCACAGGGGATTCGTGTATACTATATTGCAAGAACAAAACAGGGGGAACAAACGTATGGAATGGACGGATATCTCCATCACGGTGCCGCGCCGCTACGCCGGCACCGCCGAGGCCGTGGCCACGATGATCGCCAACGGCGGCATCTACATAGAGGACTATGCCGACCTGGAGGAGCAGGCGTGGGAGATCGCCCACGTTGACCTGATCGAGCAGGAACTGCTGGATAAACCGCGGGACATCGTCATCGTCCACATGTATCTGGCGCCCGACGAGAACCCGGCCGAGGTGCTGCCGCTTTTCCGGGAGCGGCTGGACGCCGCCGGGATCGACTACCAGCTGAACACCGCAGGCGTGGAGCAGGAGGATTGGCAGAACGCCTGGAAGCAGTACTACCACGCCATGGAGATCGGGCGGCGGCTGGCCATCGTTCCCGGCTGGGAAACCTATGAGACCGACCGCACTGTCATCACGATGGATCCGGGCATGGCGTTCGGCACCGGCACTCACGAGACCACCAGCCTCTGCCTGGAGACGCTGGACGAGCTGGTCAAGGGCGGCGAGCGGGTGCTGGATATCGGCACCGGGTCGGGCATCCTGGCCATTGCCGCGCTCAAGCTGGGGGCGGCGCGCGCCGAGGGGGTGGACATCGACCCCATGTGCGTGCGCACCGCCGGGGAAAACGCCCAGCGCAACGGCGTGGCGGACCGCTTCACCGTGCTGGTGGGCGATCTCTCCGACAAAGCCAGCGGAACCTACGACCTCATCACCGCCAACATCGTGGCGGCGGCAATCCTCTCCCTGGCGCCGGCGGTGCCGGCCCTGATGAAGGACGGCGGCCGGTTCATTGCCAGCGGCATCATCGACGAGCGGCGGGAGGAGGTCCTTGCCGGTCTGGAGGCCGCCGGGTTGCGCCCGCTGGAGATCAAGGAGAAGCGCGGCTGGGTCTGCATACTCTGCGGCAAGAAGGGCTGACCGGGCGGCGCGGTGGTACCAGTGCAGGGCGGCGGCAAGAAGAGGAAGGGATGGCGTTTGTATGCCCCATCGTTATTTTACAAGTGAACTGGCCGGCGGGCGCGCCGCGCTGAACGGGGCGGACGCCCACCATCTGGCCAACGTCATGCGGGCCAGGCTGGGCGAACAGGTGGTGCTGTGCGGTCCCGACGGGCTGGAGTACACCGGCACCGTGACCTCCATTCTGCCGGGCCGGGTGGAGTTTGCCGTGAGCGAGGGAGCGCCCGGCAAGGCGGAGCCCAGCGTGGAACTGACCCTTTTTGCGGGGTACCCCAAGCAGGGCAAGCTGGAGGAGGTCATCCGCCACAGCGTGGAGTTGGGGGTGCATACCGTGGTGCCGTTTTTCAGCCGGTACTGCGTGGCCGCCCCCAAAAAAGAGGACGCCAAGAACGAGCGTTACAACCGCATTGCCGCCGAGGCCGCCAAGCAGGCGGGCCGGGGGCGGCTGCCCGGCGTGGAGATGCCGCTGCCGGATTTCGCCTCGGTCTGCGCCCGTTTTGCCGGGTACGACCTGGTCCTGTTTTTTTACGAGGGCGGCGGCCTGCCGCTACGGCAGGTGCTGAACGGCGCAGCCCCCCGCCGCATCGCGTTAGTCACCGGCAGCGAGGGGGGCTTCTCGGCGGAGGAGGCGCAGGCCGCCCGCGCGGCGGGCGCTGTGACGGTGGGCCTGGGGCCGCGCATCCTGCGGTGTGAGACTGCCCCCCTGGCTGCCCTGACCGCCGCTTTGCTGCTGACCGGGAATTTGGAGTAACAAGCCATAGTATGAGCGGGCGCCCCCGGCTGTGACCTTTCACAAGAAAACAAAACTGCAAAACCGCGCAGGCCGGTCATTTTTTTGTTTTCTTATGTCAGGCCGCCCGAAGGGGGCGCCCGCTTCCGTATGTCAAAAAAGTCTATTGAAAAACCCGGGCAGCCGACCCGGGGCCGCTCTACTTGGCGTTGACGGCGATGAGCGTGGCTTTGAGCGGCGCCAGCAGGGAATTCTCGGTGCTGAAGCGGCGCATCCCGATGCGCAGCAGCGCGGGGATGGCGGGCAGTTCCGCCATGGTGATGCCGTTCAGGTACACCGGCACGCCATGATCCTCCGCCTCGCGCACCACATTCTGCACCAGGCGTAGCACGGCGGGGGTATCGGCGCGGTACCCCTCATCCGTGCGGGAAAGCCCGCAGGTATACCGGGTCAGGTCATCCACATCGATTCCCAGCAGTTGCGCGCCGCAGTCCAAGATATCCCCCGCCATCAGCGCGGCGGACGGCATATCGATCACACAGCCGAAGGGCAGATCCTCCCGGAAGCGCACGCCGCGGCGGCGCAGTTCCTCCCGGCAGTCCTCCACCTCAGCCATCAGGGCCTCCCAGGCATCGGCGTCGGGGACCATCGGCAGCAGGATGCGCAGATCCCCCTCGGTGCCGGCGCGCAGCAAGGCCAATATCTGGGGGCGGAACAGCCGGTTGCCGTTCATCCGGTCCTTGATCTCCTGGGTCCAGGGGGCTTCATCGTCGGCGCCGGGGTCACAGGTGCGTATGGCGATGGGATGCCCTTCGGCAGCCGCCAGGACGGCGGTGTACAGCTCGTACTGCTTTTCCTCCCCCATGTCGTCCTCCAGGATAACCGACTCGGTACGCACCAGGCCGATGCCGATTGCACCGCTGCGCAGGCAGTCCCTAATGCTGGAGGGGGTGGTCAGGCTGGTGGTTCCCAGCAGTTTGAACGGTTCTCCGTCGCGGGTCAGGCAGGGCAGCGCGGCCACGGGATTGGGGATTTCATGCCGGTGGCGGATCGCGGCGATGCGCCGGTCCGCCTCCGCCAGATGCACTGCCGTAGGCTCAATAATCAGCACGCCGGTCTCGCCATCCACGATGACCCGATGCCCTGCGGCCAGGTTGCTCACCCCATCGCCCAGGCCGGTGACTGCCGGGATCCCCATGCTGCGGGCCAGAATCGCCGCGTGGCTGGTGGCGCTGTCGTTGTCGGAGGCCAGGCCCAGCACCATGCTGCGGTCCAGCACAAACAGATCGCTGGGGAAAAACCGGTCAGAGACCAGTATGGATGGCCTGGTCAGCTGCACGCGGCGGCGGGGGCGGCCATCCAGGATGGCCACCACGCGGCGGCAGGCGTCGCACACGTCAACGCTGCGCTCCCGGATATAGTCGCTGTCCACATTGCTCAGACGGCTGACAAAGATCTGCTCGGCCCGCTCCACTGCGGCGGCGCTGCCGGCGCCCGCCGCTATGTAATCACCGATCTCATTGGTGAAGGACTCGTCCTCCAGCAGGGCGATCTGGAAGGTCAGGATATCTGCGTCCTCCCCGCAGGCATGCTGCTGCAGACGGCACAATTCATCCTTTGCCAGCACGATGGCGGCCTCATACAGCGCGCGCTCCCGGAACGGATCGCGCACAATGCGATGCAGGCCGGTGCTCCCATGGTCAATGGGGACCACCGGCCCGACCGCCACGCCGCCGGAGACCGGAATACCGGTGAATTTGTACATAAGACTCACCTCCCAGAGCGGGATCAGAACAAGGAAATCTTGGAAAGGGAGCGGGAGACCAGCGCGGTGACAAACTCCTCCGCCGAAGCGGCGGCCATCGCCCGCTCCCCCAGCAAGTTGCCGCCCTCCCCGCCGAATAGGGCGGGGAAACGGTCGGCCGGGTCGCGGTCAAAGCTGCCCAAAAAAGTCAGGGCCAGCAGCTTGGGGGTGTACGGGATGTCGGGCGGAACCTCCAGACGCTCGGCGGCCATTTCCAGCGGGGCCA
This sequence comes from uncultured Subdoligranulum sp., assembly GCA_964542725.1. Classification (GTDB taxonomy): domain Bacteria; phylum Bacillota; class Clostridia; order Oscillospirales; family Ruminococcaceae; genus Gemmiger. The sequence goes on from CAZIVF010000047.1 coordinate 9,037, forward strand.
GCGCGCCGGCGGTGGGGGCGGCGGGGTCCGCCTCGTACTCCGCCGGGTAGTTGGCCAGCTGGCGAGCCAGGCTTTCCGCCAGCTTCAATTCGGGGGCCAGGTCCAGCACGCCGCGCAGCGTCTCCTGGTAGGCTGCGGCGAACCGGGGAAGAAATTTATCGTTGGCAGGCCGTATCCCATAGGCAGTGCCGCCCAGGCGGCCAAAGGCCCGCAGGGTATCCAGGTAGCCCAGGGCGATGTTGCGCCGCGCCCGCACACCGTCAAAATCCAGCATAGGGCCAAGGCCCCAGTGGCTGCGGATGATCCGGGTGGGCAGGCCGGTCAGGTTGGGCCGAGTGATGCCGATGCCGTCGATATCCACGCCGATCAATTCATCCGCGCCCATCTCGGCGGCCATTTCCAGGGGCATATTGTCCCGCCAGCCGCCGTCAATATATTTCACGCCGTCGATCTCCCTCGGGCGCATCGCCGGGAAGCAGGCGCTGGAGGCCAGCAGGTAGTCCCGCAGCTGCCCGCGGGGGATCGTCTCCAGCGGGCAGCGGATGCTCTCCATCGTTTCCAGCACGGTCATCACCAGCCCGAAGCGAATCGGGGCGGCACGCACGGCGTCCTCATCCAGGATATTGTCGATGGTCACGGCCAGGGGCTCCACATCCAGCCCGCCGCTGCGCAGCACATCCAGAAGGAAGGCGCGCAGTTCCTCCCGCTCGGCGGATCGGGGCATTTCCAGCACACTGTGAATATCCAGGGAGCACCAAAGTTCCTCAGCCTCCCGCACCTTATCCATCGCAAACAGTGCGCCGTTCAGGCTGCCGACGCTGGAGCCGGTGATAATATCCGGCTTTTTCCCCAATTCCAGCAGCGCCTTGTACACACCCACCTGGTAGCTGCCCTTGGCGCCGCCGCCGGCCAGCACAAGTCCCAATTTGCTCATGAAGTCCACCCCCTCCTGCCAGTATATGCAGCGCCCGGGTCGAAATAGCGCATCCTGCCTGATCGATCTGCTTTTTCCTCCGCGCGAGAGCGGCGCGTCAATCTCTTTGTGAGCAGTATGCCCCAGAGCAAAGCGATGGGGGATACTTGCGCACGCAAGCTCTACCGGAGCGGCGAAACGCCGCGCAAAAAACGTATCATAACCGCTTTGCGGTTATTATACCATTTTTTGTTTCACAAGGCCATAGTAGATTATACATTATTTTGCAAAAATGTTCGATTGCCTTGCAAGGGCTGCCGCAAAAGTGTATCATATAGGGAAGTTCTGAATAAATCCGGTGCGCCAAGCCCGCAGGGCGGGATTTGTTCAGAGGTTCCACAGGAAAAGATTGGGAAGGAGTTATCACACTATGGCAAGCAAACCGATTCTGGTGGTCATGGCCGCCGGAATGGGCAGCCGATACGGCGGCCTGAAACAGATCGACCCGGTGGGGCCTTCGGGGGAGGCGATCCTGGACTACAGCCTGTATGACGCCCGCCGCGCCGGGTTTGAGACGGTGGTCTTCATCATCAAACATGAGATCGAGGCGGCCTTCAAGGCCGCCGTGGGCGCCCGCGCGCTGCGCGCCGGGTTGGAAGTGCGCTACGCCTACCAACAGCTGGACATCCTGCCGGCGGGCTTCGCCGTGCCGGAAGGCCGCGTCAAACCTTGGGGTACCGCCCACGCTATCCTCTCGGCGGAGGAGCAGATCGGCAGCGCGCCCTTTGCGGTGATCAATGCCGACGATTACTATGGGCCGGACTGCTTCCGGCTGATCTATGAGCAGCTTTCCGCCCATGCGGACGGCGCGCGCTACGCTTGGGCGATGGTGGGCTTTCTGCTGGGGAACACCGTCAGCGCCAACGGCAGCGTCAGCCGGGGGGTCTGCCAGGTGGATGCCGCCGGCAACCTGGATACCGTGACCGAGCGCACCCGCATTGAGACCTACCCGAACGGCATTCATTACACCGAGGATGACGGCGAAAGCTGGGTGGATCTGCCCGCCGACGCCATCGTCTCGATGAATCTGTGGGGCTTCACTCCCAGCTTTGTGGCCGAGGCCAAGGCGGGGTTTGCCGCTTTCCTGCAGGAGAATCTGCCGGCGAACCCTCTCAAGTGCGAGTATTATCTGCCCAGCGTGGTCACGGCGGCGCTGCGGCAGGGCAAGGCCGACGTGCGGGTGTTGACCAGCCCCGACAAATGGTACGGCATCACCTACCGGGAGGACAAGCCTGATCTGATGGCCGCCCTGCGCCGCATGAGCCAGGCGGGGCTGTACCCCGCCGACCGGCTGTTCTGAACCTTGACGGCAGCAAAAGCCGCCGGCTCCCTACGCAAACTTCGCGGGGGCCGGCGGCTTTTGGCTGCGGAAAAGCGCTGCGGCGAGCGTTTTCCATAGAATTCTATTGGTTTTGCCTGAAATAGTGCAGCACCAGGGGCAGGGCAAGGCAGAATACCACGGCGTCGGCCAGAGGGCCGGCGACCTGCACCCCCAGCAGCCCCAGGCGCCGGGGCAGCAGCAGCAGTGCCGGTATGTAAAACGCCAGCTGGCGGCCCAGGATCAGCAGGCTGCTGGTGCCGGGGCGCTTGACCATCTGGAACATGATGTTGGCGCTGTTGGAAAAGTTTGCCAGCGGCAGCGCCAGGCAGATGAACCGCAGCGCCTTTGCACCGATCTCGATGACCTCCGGGTCATTGCGGAAAGCGCCCACCAGTTGGGGCGCGAACAAGATCCCCACCACGGCGAAAGCGCACAGGCTCACCATGCTGATGCGCACCGCGAACCAGAACGCCTGCTTAACCCGCTTGAAGTTCCCCATGCCGTAGGCATAGCCGATGACCGGCTGGCTGCCCTGGTTCATCCCCGCCGACACCATGTTGGACAGGTAGAGCAGGCGGCTCGCCACACTCATGGCGGCGATGGCGGCATCGCCCCAACCGCCCGCCACGGTGTTCAGCACCACGTTGGCCAGCATATTGCAGCAGTGGCGGCAAAGGCTGGGGAAACCCACCGTAAGGATCTGGCGGTACTCCCCCGCCGTGCGGGCGATGCTGCGGGGCGCAAAGGCAACCTGGGTCTTGCCCCGCAGATAAAACTGCAGCCCGATGGCGAACGCCGCCACCTGGCTCAGCGCGGTGGCCGCCGCCGCGCCGGTGATGCCCCAGCCAAACACAAAGATGAACAGCGGGTCCAGCAGCATATTCAGCACGCCGCCCGTGACCTGGCCGATCATGCTCTCCCGCGCCAACCCCTCGGCGCGCAGGCACTGGCCCAGCGCCATGCTGCAGGCCGAGAAGGGACCGCCCAGGTAGATATAAAAAGCATAGTCCCGGGCGTACGGCAGGATGGTCTCGGTGGCGCCCAGCAGGCGGAGCAGAGCGTCGCCGCCCGCAAAGCCCGCCACCGCCACCAGCACGCCCAGCAGGAAGCTGAGCACAAAGGAGGTGTTGGCGATGGTCTCCGCCTCCCTATTTTTCTGCGCGCCCAGCAGGCCGGACACAAGCGTGGAGCCGCCGGTCCCCACCCAGAATCCCAGCGCCAGCAGCACCATATTGACCGAGAACACCACCCCCACCGCCGCCGTGGCGCTGGTGCTGATCTGCCCCACAAAGAAGGTATCGGCCAGGTTGTAGACGCTGGTAATCAGCGTAGTGACCATGCTGGGTACCGCCAGCGAGAGGATCAGCCCGCCCACCGGGGCGGTGGTCATCCTGATGTATTGTTCGTTTTGCTCCTGCAATTTTTCCATTGTACACACCAAAGGCGGAGGCAGCTGTGCGCCCCCGCGTTATCGGATCAGCTGAATCTGTCTTTCAAATTTTTGAAGAATCCCTTGCGCTTCTCATAGTTATCGTCCTTGAGGGAATCCTCGAAGACTTTCAGCGCCTCGCGCTGGCTCTTGGTCAGTTTCTTGGGAATCTCCACGTCAACAATAACGTACTGGTCGCCCCGGCCCCGGCCGTTGAGGTACTGGATTCCCTTGCCGCGCAGGCGGAACTTGGTGCCGCTCTGGGTTCCCTCGGGGATGCGCTGGGCCACCTTGCCATCCACGGTAGGTACTTCGATCTCGGCGCCCAGCACCGCCTGGCTAAAGGTGATGGGGATCTGCACATACACGTCGTAGTTATCCCGCTCAAAGACCGGGTCCTCCTTGACGGTAACGCGGACGATCACATCGCCCGCCGGGCCGCCGTTGGTGCCGGCATCGCCCTGGCCGCGCAGCGCGATGTTCTGATCGTCGTCGATACCCGCCGGAATCTTGACCTCCAGCGTCTTGCGGGCGCCGGTCTTGCCGGTACCCCGGCAGGTCTTGCAGGGGTTGCGGATGATGGTGCCGCGCCCGCCGCAGTGGGGGCAGGGCTGCTGGCTCTGCATCACGCCGAAGGGGGTGCGCTGCTGGGTCACAACATAGCCGCGGCCGCCGCACTCGGTGCAGGTCTCGGGGCTGGAACCCCGCTCGGCGCCGGTGCCGCCGCAGTCCGGGCAGGTCTGCTGGCGGTTGATGGTGACCTTCTTGGTGCAGCCGTGGGCCGCCTCCTCAAAGGTCAGGATCACGCTGGCCTGGATGTCGTGGCCTTTGCGGGGGGCGTTGGTGTTGGCGCGCCCGCCGCCGAAGCCGCCGAAACCGCCGCCGAAGATATCGCCGAAGATATCCCCCAGGTCCACGCCGCCGAAACCGCCGCCGAAGCCTGCGCCGCCCTGGCCGGCCCCGTAGTTGGGATCGACGCCGGCGAAGCCGAACTGGTCATAGCGCTGGCGCTTCTGCGGGTCGGAAAGGACGTCGTTGGCCTCGTTTACTTCCTTGAACTTTTCCTCGGCCTCCTTATCGCCGTGGTTCAGGTCAGGGTGGTATTTTTTCGCCAGCTTGCGGTAAGCGCTCTTGATCTCGGCGTCGCTGGCGTTTTTGCCAAGACCAAGGACCTCATAGTAATCGCGTTTTTCTGCCATAAAATCACCCGTACTCGTTCTGGTTAGGCGCTGAGAAGCGGCAGCCGGTCGGCGGGGGAACGGCCCTGCGGGGCTGTTTGCCGGTCTCAAACGGTGCGGGCCGCGCCGGCCTGCGCTTCCCTGCCGTTCCCGCTCCCAACTTCTCTCCCCTAATCTTCAGATTCACAATTTATCACAATCGAATTTTCTTTGAGAAACCCCACAAGGGCCGCCGCCGAAGTTCGGCGGCGGCCAGTGGGTGCCTTTGTTTATTTCAGCAGGGCCTTCCCTTACACTTCGTGGAAGTCGGCGTCCACCGCGCCGTCATCGGCGGGGCCGGACTGCGCATTGCCCTGCGCGCCGGGGTTCTGCTGGGCCTGCTGCTGGGCGGCCTGCTGGTAGACCTTCTCGCTGATGGCGTAGAAAGCCTTCTGCAGGTCATCCTGCTTGGCCTTGATGTCATCGATGGAGCCGCTCTTCAGAGCCTCCTTCAGGGCGGAGAGCTTGGTTTCGCAGTCGCTCTTCTCCTCGGCGGAGACCTTGTCGCCCAGTTCGTTCAGCGCCTTCTCGGTCTGGAAGACCATCTGGTCGGCGTTGTTGCGGGTATCCACTTCCTCACGGCGCTTCTTGTCCTCGGCGGCATACTGCTCGGCGTCCTTGACGGCCTTGTCGATGTCGTCCTTGCTCATGTTGGTGGAAGCGGTGATGGTAATGCTCTGCTCCTTGCCGGTGCCAAGGTCCTTGGCGGAGACGTTGACGATGCCGTTGGCGTCGATG
>CAZIVF010000048.1:0-225 GCA_964542725.1 uncultured Subdoligranulum sp.
GGCGGCTCCCTGGCCCGCACCGAGGCCACCGGCTACGGCCTGTGCTACTTCACCGACGAGATGCTCAAGGCCAACGGCAAGAGCTTCGAGGGCGCCGACGTAGTCATCTCCGGCTCCGGCAACGTGGCGATCTACGCCAACCAGAAGGCCACCCAGCTGGGTGGCAAGGTCATTGCGATGAGCGATTCCAACGGCTACATCGTGGACGAGAACGGCATCGACTAC
>CAZIVF010000048.1:235-14510 GCA_964542725.1 uncultured Subdoligranulum sp.
ATCAAGACCTACCTGGATTACGTCCCCACCGCCAAGTATGTCGAGGGCAGCCAGGGCATCTGGACCGTCAAGTGCGACATCGCCCTGCCCTGCGCCACCCAGAACGAACTGCCGCTGGAAGGCGCCAAGGCGCTGGTGGCGGGCGGCTGCTACGCCGTGGCCGAGGGCGCCAACATGCCCTCCACCCCCGAAGCGGTTGCCTACCTGCAGGCCAACGGCGTTCTGTTTGCCCCCGCCAAGGCTTCCAACGCGGGCGGCGTGGCCACCTCCGGCCTGGAGATGAGCCAGAACTCCCTGCGCCTTGCCTGGACCTTTGAGGAGGTCGACGAGCGCCTGCACAACATCATGAAAGACATCTATGCCAACGCCGCGGCTGCCGCCGAGGAGTACGGCATGAAGGGCAACCTGGTGGCCGGCGCCAACATTGCCGGCTTCCTGAAGGTGGCCTCCGCCATGATGAGCCAGGGCATCGTTTGATGCCGAATCCCCCGTAAACCGAAAACGCCCCGCAGCCCTGCGCTTACTGCGCTCGGCTGCGGGGCGCTTTGCTGTGCCGGAGAAAGTCCGCGGAAACGCGCCGGCGGCCCTGCGGTGCGGGCCGGCGGTTCCCCAGGCGCGACATTTTCTAAATCACATAGTCGCTGCCGTCCTCGGCGGCCATCAGGTCGGCCAGCGTCACGCTGTCCAGATATTCGTTTACCCGGCGGTCCAGTTCGCGCCACAGGGGAAGCGTGCGGCAGTCCGGCATGCGGGAACAGCGCCCCGCGCCCGGCTCCAGGCAGGCCACCGTGGCAAAATTGCCCTCGGTCAGCCGCAGCACGCTGCCCACGGTGTATTGGTCGGGCGCTTTGGTCAGGCGGTAGCCGCCGCCCTTGCCGCGCAGCCCTTCCAGCAGCCGGTTCTGCACCAGCACCTTCAGGATGCTCTCCAGGTATTTCTCGCTGATCTCCTGCCGGTTGGCGATCTCTTTCAGGGGAAGGTAGCCGTTGCCCTGATGCTCGGCCAGATCGATCATCACCCGCAGGGCGTAGCGGCCTTTGGTGGATACCATCATAGTTGTCTGCCTCCTTAAAACTGTTAAACCTATTATATTACAGGGTTTATGAGAAAGCAAGCGGATTTTTTTAGAAAAAACACTTGACAAGGGGCGCGAAAGGGACTATAATCCCTATAAACCCACATGAAATATTGGTTTTATACAGAGGAGGTTATCTCTATGGCAAAAATCTATAAGTCCGCCGATCAGCTCATCGGTCACACCCCGCTGCTCGAGCTCACCCACATTGAGGCTGCCGAGGGGCTTCAGGCCCGTCTGCTGGGAAAGCTGGAGTACTTCAATCCCGCCGGCTCGGTCAAGGACCGCATCGCCAAGGCAATGATCGACGAGGCGGAAGCCAGCGGCGCGCTCAAGCCCGGCTCGGTCATCATTGAGCCGACCTCCGGCAACACCGGCATCGGCCTGGCCAGCGTGGCCGCCGCCCGCGGCTACCGCATCATTATCGTCATGCCCGAAACGATGAGCGTCGAGCGCCGCCAGATGATGAAAGCCTACGGCGCGGAGCTGGTTCTCTCGGACGGCGCGCTGGGTATGAAGGGCGCCATCGCCAAGGCGGATGAATTGGCGAAGTCCATCCCCAACAGCTTTATTCCCGGCCAGTTCGTCAACCCCGCCAACCCCAAGGCCCACCAGGAGACCACCGGCCCCGAGATCTGGCAGGACACCGACGGCGAGGTGGATATCTTTGTGGCCGGCGTCGGCACCGGCGGCACCGTGACCGGCGTGGGCCAATACCTCAAGGCGCAGAAGCCCGACGTGAAGGTGGTGGCCGTGGAGCCTGCCACCAGCCCGGTTTTGAGCCAGGGCAAGGCTGGCCCCCACAAGATCCAGGGCATCGGCGCTGGCTTTGTGCCGGACGTGCTGGACACCAGTATATACGATGAGGTCATCCCTGTCACCAACGAGGACGCCTTTGCCACCGGCAAGCGCATCGGCCACAGCGAGGGCGTGTTGGTGGGGATCTCCTCCGGCGCGGCGGTCTACGCAGCCCTCCAGGTGGCCAAGCGCCCCGAGAACGCGGGCAAGACCATCGTGGTGCTGCTGCCCGACACCGGCGACCGCTATCTCTCCACCCCGCTGTTTGCGGATTGAGCCGTTTCGTGCTAGTATAACCGCACAGCGGTTACAATACGCTTTTGCGCGGCGCTTCGCCGTTCTGGCTGTGCCAGCCCGGCAAAGCTTCTGATGCGCAATTATACCATATCGCTTCGCGTATGGTATAATAATGCTGCTGCCCGCCCGGCAGCGGCATTTTTGTTCCGCCCGGGGGGCGCTGGGCGGAACAACCAACAACCAAAAAGGAGCTGATCTCTATGATCCCTACCCCCGAGCAGGCATGGGACCTGCTTTGCGAATTCAACGAGGGCGAGTTCCACCGCCACCATGGCCGCGTTATGGGTGACGTGATGCGCTGGTACGCCGAGCAGCTGGGCTACGGCGACGAGGCCGATTTCTGGCAGGTCGTGGGCATCCTGCATGACCTGGATTTTGAGCGCTGGCCTGAGCAGCACTGCACCAAGGAGCAGAAACTGCTGCGGGAGCGGGGCATCGACGAGCGGATCGTCCACGCCACCGCCAGCCACGGCTACGGCCTGACGGTGGATATTAAGCCGGAGCACCAGATGGAGAAGGTGCTTTTTGCCGCCGACGAACTGACCGGTCTGATCGGCGCAGCGGCGATGATGCGCCCCTCCAAGAGTGTGAGCGACATGGAGGTCAAGAGCCTGAAGAAAAAGTTCAAGGATAAGAAATTTGCCGCGGGCTGCTCCCGCGCCGTCATCACCCAGGGGGCCGAGATGCTGGGCTGGCCGCTGGAGGAATTGATGGAAAAGACGATCCAAGCCATGCGCGCCAGCGACGCGGTGGATTGACCGAAGCACATAAAACACCGGGGCGGCCCGAAAGGGACGCCCCGGTGTTTTGGCAGCAAGGCGAGACCGTAAGGGCGGATTCCCCGGCCTTCCCGGCAGTCACGGAAGGGCGGCGGCCAGCATATCCAGTTCCTCCTCATAGATGCAGTGGGGGAAGGCGTTTTGGGCCACGGCGCGGCGGCAGGCGGCAAAATCGAACCAGCGCACTTCGCTGACCTCCTCGGCCTGGAGGGTGAAATCCTCCGCCTCCCGATCCAGCCAGAGCAGATAGACGTTGCTGACCTGGTTATCCCGGAAAAGCCTGCCGTGGAACACCGCCTCAAAGGTGAACTGCCGCTGGCCGCAGTAGTGCAGGTCGCAGGGGGCGGCTTCCACGCCCAGCTCCTCCCGCAGTTCCCGCAGGGCGCTGGGGATAAAATCCACCCCGGCGGGGATATGCCCGGCGCTGGATATATCATAGCAGCCGGGGTAGCTATCCTTACTGCCGCTGCGCTTTTGCAGCAGCACCTGCAGGGAGCCGCCGTGCCGCCGCATGATCCATACATGGGCAGTGCGGTGACGCAGCCCCAGGGCGTGGGCGGTTTCCCGCTCCGCCGTTTGGCCGGTGGGGACGCCATGGGCGTCCACAATATCAAGAATTTCCATGTTGTAAAACCTCCGAGGGGGAAGCGTTGGAAAGCGGGCGTTTGGGTACAGGAAAAGGCGGGGGCCTGCGGCGGCCTCTGCAGGGTACCGCCGCCCCGCGCTGCATCAACGCGCCTCCCCCCCTTCCGCCGCACCCGCAGGGCGCGCAAAAATTGGTGACGTTTGTAATATGGATGCCGTTCAAAATTCCGCCCTTTGGGTATGCCGCCGCGCCTGCCGCCTAATTTTTCCCTTCCAGGATCTGTCGTATTTCCGCCTCCACGGCGGCGACCTCGGCAGCGAAGGCGCGGGCGCTCACCCGCAGGGCGCCGTTGCCCAGAATAATCATCTGCTCCGCGCCGTCGCTGCTGACCACCCGGGTGCGGTGCTGCTTGGCAAGCTCGTGGGTGACCCGCTCAATGTACATATCGGCGGTTTCGGCTTCCTGGGTGTAGACGATGTGCAGGTTGTGGTAGCGCTCCACCTCCCGCGCGCCGCCCTTGACCTTGTAGGCGTCGAACACCAGAATGGGGACGCAGCGGCGGTAGCCCGCGTAGTTGCACAGGATGTCCATCAGGCGGCGGCGGGCGGCGTCCAGGTTATCCTGGGCGACGGCGCGCAGCTCCTCCCAGGCGAAGATGACGTTGTAGCCGTCCACCAGCAGATACTCCGGCCCGGCGGGCGCCGGGGCGGGGAGGCGGGCCGGTTCGGTGTGCAGCGCTTGGCGGGCGGCCTTGCCGTTGCCGCCGCCGGGGGCCTGGCCGCGGCGGCGCACCGGGCCGTAGGTGCGCTCAAAGATCGCCAGCAGTTCTTTGTCCTGCTCCAGGGTCCCTCGGTAGGCTTCCGCCCGGCGGCGGCGCGCCTCCCCGGCATCCTCCACCTCGCCGGCTGCGTCCGGGCGGCGGGCCAGCCCGCCGGAAACGTGGGCGCGGGCGGGAACCTCGTTCCACCTGACCAGATAACCCGCGCCGTGGGCGCAGAAGACCGAATCGGCGGGGTTTTCGGTGTCGGCGTCAGGGTCGTAGGCCAGGGCGGCCAGCACCTCGGCGGTGTTGTGGCAGGGAGCGTACCCGGCGGGCAGCACCGCCCAGCGGCCCAGGCCCCGGGTGTAGGCGGCTACCTCCCGGGCGTAGCCGCGGGCGGTGGCCACGGGGAGCCGCCCGGTGAGGACGGCGCTTTCCCCCTCTGTGAGGGGCGGTTCAAATTCGCCGCACATCCGCTGGATGTCCGCCATGGCGCGGCCCACATTCCCCTGCGGGAGCGTCAGGCGGAAATCATACCAGGGTTCCAGCAGCACAGCCTGGTTTTGGGCGGCGGCGGTGCGCAGCCCCTGGCGCACCGCCCGGTAGGTGGCCTGGCGGAAGTCCCCGCCCTCGGTGTGTTTGAGGTGGGCGCGCCCGGCGGTGAGGGTGATCTTCACATCGGTGAGCGGCGCGCCGGCCAGCACGCCGGGGTGGGAGCGCTCGGCCAGGTGGTTCAGCACCAACCGCTGCCAATTCTCGGCCAGGGTATCCGGCTTGCAGGCGGCCTCCAGCTGGATGCCGCTGCCCCGGGGGGCCGGCTCCAGCAGCAGATGCACCTCGGCATAATGGCGCAGCGGCTCATAGTGGCCCACCCCCTCCACGGCGGCGGCCAGCGTTTCCTTATATAAGATGCTGCCCTCGCCAAAGCGCACATCCAGCCCGAAACGGCTGTGCAGCAGGCTTTGCAGAATTTCCAGCTGGACCTCGCCCATCAGCTGAAGGTGGATCTCCCCCAAGGCGGCCTGCCAGACCACATGCAGCTGGGGATCCTCCTCCTCCAGGGTGCGCAGGGCGCGCAGCGCGGCGTGGGGGTCGGTCTCCGGCGGCAGCGCTACCCGGTAGTTCAGCACGGGCTCCAGCAGAGGCAGCGCCGCATCGGGCAGCACGCCCAGGCCCTGGCCGGGGTAGGTTTTGGTCAGCCCGGTGACGGCGCAGACGCTGCCCGGCCCGGCCTCGGTGAGAAGCCGGAACTTGCTGCCGCTGTACAGCCGCAGCTGGTCGGCCTTCTCACAAAAATCCGCCCGGGCGTCGGGCCGGGCGCACAGGGTGTCTTTGACGTGCAGCACCCCGCCTGTGACCTTCAGGTAGGTCAGCCGGGCGCCCTGCTCGTCCTGGGCGATCTTAAAGACCCGCGCGCCGAACTCCCGCGAGGCGCGGGGCTGGCGGGTCCAGAGGCGCAGCCCCTCCAGCAGGGCGTCCACCCCTTCCAGCCGCAGCGCCGCGCCAAAGTAGCAGGGGAAGATCTGCCGCCGGGCAATGGCGGTGACAAGGGTTCCCGGCCGGGGCTTGCCCTGGGCCAGCACCTCTTCCATCAGCGGTTCGCTGCACAGGGCCAGGGCCTCCGGGTCGGGCGCCTGGCTGGTGAAATCCACAAAGCCATCCCCAAAGCGGCCCCGCAGTTCCCGCAGGCGAAGGGCGGGGTCGCTGCCGGGCAGATCGCACTTGTTCACAAACACAAAGGTGGGGACGCGGTAGCGGGCCAGCAGCCGCCACAGGGTTTCGGTATGGCTCTGCACCCCGTCAGTGCCGCTGACGACCAGGATGGCATAATCCAGCACCTGCAGGGTGCGCTCCGCCTCGGCGGAAAAATCCACATGGCCGGGGGTATCCAGCAGGGTCAGTTCGGCATCCGCCCCCAGGGGCAGCACCGCCTGCTTGGCAAAAATGGTGATGCCCCGGGCTTTTTCCAGCGCGTCGGTGTCCAGAAAAGCGTCCTTGTGGTCCACCCGGCCCAGCCGGCGCAGCGCCCCGGCGCGGTAGAGCAGCGCCTCCGAGAGGGTGGTCTTGCCGCTGTCCACATGGGCGAGGATGCCCACCGCCAGCCGCTTCACGCCGCACCTCCCGCCGCCTCGGCGGCCCAGCCATCCACAAAGGCGGCGGTCACGCCGTCCCAGCCGCCCTTGCCGGCGGCGTAGGCGGCCAGCGCCCGGCCCACGCCGTCCTTCCATTTGGTGGATGGCATCGTTGAAAAGCACCAACTCACAGGCTCCTTGCCGGCGGCGGTCATCTCGGCGTCCAGCCGGGCAAAGAGATTGGCGGAGGGCTGGGCCTGCCTGAAGGGGATCACGAAATTCATCTCCTCCGCCAGGATCCGGGTGCCGGTGGGGGAGGTGACGCACCAATACAGGAAGTCCAGCGTGGCGTCGATATCCTCCTGGCTTGCCTCCCGGTTGACGCACCAGTAGTTCTCGGTGCCGGTGCAGAGGCCCTGGCGGGCTTCGTCCCCCACGCCTATGTAGATGGGAAGCATGGTCAGCTCCTCATCGGTGAAGCCGCCCGGCCCGGTGAGGGCCGCGTACTCCCAGGAGCCGTTCTGGTAAAAAACCGCCTCGCCCCGCAGGAACTCGCTGCGGCTGTCGTCGCCGGTCAGCCCCGCCAGCTCGTTGGGGGCGCAGGTGGCGTTCTGCAGGTAGAGGTCAAAGATGGCCTTGTAGTTATCCAGATAGGTTCCCTCCACCGCGGCGGCGCTGGTGATGCCCCGGTCACGGTACTCAAAATAGAGGGGCAGGTTGGCCAGGTGGGTCTTGAACCGCCAGTCTGACGAGCTTCCCAGGGCGGAGCAGGTGAAGGCCGCAAAGCCCAGCTCGGCCCGGCGGGCGGTGATGTCCTCCGCCACCCGCTTCAGGTCGGCGAAGCTGTCGATCTCCCCGGCGTCATAGCCGGCCTGGGCCAGCAGCGTTTTGTTGGTGATGATGCCGTAGCTTTCAATCACATACCCCACCGCCAGCACCCGGCCATCCTGCTCCAGGGCGTAGGCGTCGCTGGTCAGCTCGCCCACAAGGGGGCTGCCGGTCAGGTCGCAGCAGTAGTCCGCCCACTCCTGCAGGCCCACGGGGCCGTTGACCTGGAAGAGGGTGGGGGCATCCTGCTTTGCCAGTTCGTCGGTCAGCGTCTCGCTGTAGCTGCCCGAGGCGGGGGTCACTACCTGGACGGTAACGCCGGTCTCGGCCGTGTAGGTTTGGGCCAGGGCCTGCCAGGCGGCGGCCTGCTCCGGCTTGAAATTCAGGTAATAGACCGAGCCTTCCTCGTCCGGCAGGACGGCGCAGCCGGCCAGCAGGCAGCCGGCCAACGCGGCGGCCGCCAGGGCCGGCGGCAAACGGCGTATGCGCATAGCGTCTTCCTCCTAAAGAGGGATTTGGGCGCCGCGCGGCAAAATGCGCGCTGTTTCGCGCCCTATCCAAATCATAGCCTGCACGGCGGAAAAAAGCAACTACTTTTTACAGTATTGGCGCGGGAACCGACGCGAAACGGGGGGCAGCGGCCTCCGAACCCGGCCCTTTTGCCGCAAAAGTTGTGCAGAAATGCCAAAACGGGCCCCAAAAACGGCGGATATTTCCTGCTCGGCGCGAATTGACAAACGCTGCAAATTGCGGTATATTTATAAAGAATCCGTTGCTGAACGATGACGTTTGACTCGGCGTCATCGTTCTTTTCTTTTTCTCTATCGTGTCCGCGGACGGCATACAACTGTTCTGCACGGCCCGGCGGAGGCGGTTCGATTTTACTTTTAAGGAAACGGAGTGGTAAGAGAATGGCGAAGTACATCGTCAAACGTGTCGCAATGGGTGTGCTCAGCATCCTGATTGTGGCGACCCTTACCTTCTTCATCATGCAGTTGGTCCCCGGCGGACCCTTCGTGGCGGAGAAGTCCATCAGCAAGGCGGCCCAGGCGGCTCTGGCCGAAAAATACGGCCTGGATAAGCCCCTGCCTGTGCAATACGTCAACTATATGACCAGCCTGCTCAAGGGCGATATGGGCCTGAGCCTGAAGCAGCGCGGCCGTACCGTCAACGATATCATCTTCAGCAAGCTGCCCGTCTCGGCCAAGCTGGCCGGCTGGGCGGTGCTGGTGGCTCTCTGCATCGGCATCCCGCTGGGCTGTCTCTCGGCCTACAACCGGGGCAAGTGGCTGGATAACGTCATCATTGTTTTCGCCACCTGCGGCATCGCCATCCCCAGTTTTATCTCCAGCGTGCTGCTACTGTACACCTTCGGCATGAATCTCAAGCTGCTCCCCACCGTCGGCCTGAACGAATGGCGGGCCTACATCATGCCGGTGACGGCCCTGGCGATCTACCCCTCGGCCTATATTACCCGCCTGATGCGCTCCAGCCTGCTGGACGTTATGGGCCAGGATTACATGCGCACCGCCAAGGCCAAGGGCGTCTCCAACTTCAAGATCCTCTTCAAGCATGCGCTGCGCAACGCCATTCTGCCCGTCGTCACCTACGTCGGCCCCATGCTGGCGGCGCTGATGACCGGCTCCTTCGTGGTGGAAAAGATCTTCTCGATCCCCGGTCTTGGCCGCGACTTTGTTTCCGCCATCACCAACCGCGACTACACGATGATTATGGGGACCACCATCCTGCTGGCGACGGTGGTCATCATCGCCAACGTCATCGTGGATGTTCTGTATAAGATTATCGATCCGCGCATCAAGCTGAAATAAGGAGGCAGCAGCATGGAAAACCTGAAAAAGAATCCCCTGAGCCTCCAGCTGAACGTGGAGGATTTTATCCCCGCTTCCAATGAGGAGAAGGAAAGCCTTGTCATCATGCGGGAGAGCGTCAACTTCTGGAAGGACGGCCTGCGCCGTCTCAAGAAGAACAAGATCGCCATGGTCAGCCTGGTGATCATTGTGCTCATCATGATCTTTGCCTATGTGTTGCCCTCCTTCTGGCCCTACAGCTACGAGCAGCAGATCAAGTACAGCAACAACCTGGCCCCCATGGAATACTCCGAGCAGGAACTGGCCCGCATCGAGGCGGGGGAGGACGTCTTCCCCCACATCCTGGGGACCGACAGCATGGGCCGCGACTTTGCCGTCCGCCTGATGATGGGGACCCGCGTGAGCCTGACCGTCGGCCTGCTGGCCTCGGTGCTGGTGCTGCTGATCGGCGCCACCTACGGCGCGATCTCCGCTTTTGCCGGCGGCTGGGTGGATATCATCATGATGCGCATCACCGATATCCTGTATACCATCCCCGATATCCTTCTGATTATCCTGCTCTCCATGGCCATCAAGGAGCCGCTGGAGACGCTGGCCACCAAGCCTGCCTTCCACTGGCTGCAGGTGATCGGCCCCAACCTGGTGTCTATCTTTGTGGTATTTGCCCTGCTGTACTGGGTGGGCATGGCTCGCATCGTACGCAGCCAGGTGCTGACCCTGAAAGAGTCCGAGTATGTTACCGCCGCCCGCGCCCTGGGCGCTTCCGGCGGGCGCATCATCAAAAAGCACCTGCTGACCAACTGCATCGGCACCCTGATCGTCACCACCACGCTGCAGATCCCCTCCTCCATCTTCACCGAAAGCTACCTGAGCTTCCTGGGTCTGGGCGTCGCGGTGCCGATGCCCTCGCTGGGTTCGCTGGCTACCGACGCGGTGAACGGCATGAACACCTACCCGCATCTGTTGCTGCTGCCGGCGGTGATGATCAGCGTGACCATTCTGGTATTCAACCTCTTTGGCGACGGTCTGCGCGACGCCTTTGACCCGAAACTGAAGAGCTGAGAGAGGGGGGACGAGGAAAAATGAGCGAAAAACTTTTGGAAATCAAGGACGAACGCCTTTCCTTCTTCACCCCCGCCGGTGAGGTCAAGGCGCTGAACGGCGTCTCCTTCACTCTGGATCAGGGCGAGGTTCTGGGCATCGTGGGCGAGTCCGGCTCCGGCAAATCCGTCACCGCCTACTCCGTCATGGGCCTGACCGCCTACCCCGGCAGGCTGGTGGGCGGCACCATCCGCTTCAACGGCCACCAGGTGGACCAGATGAGCGAGAAGGAGTTCCGCAAGATGCGCGGCAACGAGGTCTCCATCATCTTCCAGGACCCGATGACCAGCCTGAACCCGGTGTACACCATCGGCAACCAGATCGTGGAGGTCATCACCCTCCACACCAATAAGAACCGCAAGGAAGCCTGGGCGCGCGCCCGGGAACTGCTGGAACTGGTGGGAATCAACGAACCGGACAAACGCCTGAAGCAGTACCCCCACGAGCTTTCCGGCGGCATGCGGCAGCGCGTGATGATCGCCATTGCCCTGGCCTGCGAGCCGAAGCTGCTCATCGCCGACGAGCCGACCACCGCGCTGGATGTGACCATCCAGGCCCAGATCCTGGAACTGATGGAGGAACTGCGCCACAAGCTGGGGATGAGCATCATCATGATCACCCACGATCTGGGCGTTGTCGCCTCGATGTGCGAGCGGATCGCCGTCATGTATGCGGGGCATATCGTGGAGTACGGCACTACCGACGAGATCTTCTACCAGCCCGGCCATGAGTATACCAAGGGCCTGATCCACTCCATCCCCAACCTGAACGCCGAGGAGAAGGAGCGCCTGGTCCCCATCGAGGGCCAGCCCGTCGACCTGCTGAATCCGCCGGCCGGCTGCCCCTTTGCGCCCCGGTGCAAAAACTGCATGAAGATCTGCCTGCGCCAGATGCCGCCCCGCACCGATCTGAGCGATACCCACTACACCCACTGCTGGCTGCACCAGAAAGCCGAATTTGAGAAAGGGGGCGCGGCCCAATGAGTGAAGTAAGGAATCTTGTTGAGGTCCAGCACCTGCAGCAGTATTTCCCTGCCGGAGGCACCGGAAAGAACAAGCGCTACGTCCAGGCAGTGGACGATGTGAGCTTTGCCATCCGCAAGGGCGAGACCCTGGGCCTGGTGGGCGAGTCCGGCTGCGGCAAAACCACCACCGGCCGCACCCTGCTGCGCCTGTATGAACCCACCGACGGGCGCATCCTCTACGACGGCACCGTCCTGTACGATTCCGGCAAATGCCCGCTGCAGAACCCCGACGGCACCGTCAAGACCGACGCTGCCGGCAACCCCGTGCTGGGGCAGAAGACCGCCGTGGACATGCTGCCCTACCGCCGCCGGATGCAGATCGTCTTTCAGGACCCCTACGCCAGCCTTGACCCCCGCATGACCATTGGGGATATTGTGGGCGAGGGCATCGATATCCACGGCACGGCGGCCTCCAAGCAGGACCGGCACGATAAGATCATCTCCCTGCTGGAGCGCGTCGGCCTGAACAGCGAGCACGCCAACCGCTACCCCCATGAGTTCTCGGGCGGGCAGCGCCAGCGCGTCGGCATCGCCCGCGCACTGGCCGTGGATCCTGAGTTCATCGTCTGCGACGAGCCGGTCTCGGCGCTGGATGTGTCCATCCAGGCCCAGGTGGTCAACATGTTTGAGGATCTGCAGGCCGAGATGGGCCTGACCTACCTCTTCATCGCCCATGACCTGAGCGTGGTCAAACATATCTCCAACCGCATCGGCGTTATGTACCTGGGCAAACTGGTGGAACTGGCCGACAGCTTCGAACTGATCTCCCACAGCATCCACCCCTACACCCGCAGCCTGATCTCGGCCATCCCGGTGGCCGACCCCAAGACCGCCCGCGCCAGCAAGCGCATCGTGCTGCAGGGCGACGTTCCCAGCCCGCTGAACCCGCCGTCCGGCTGCCGCTTCCGCACCCGCTGCCCCTACGCCGACGAGCGCTGCGCCCAGGAGGTCCCCGCTTTCCGTGAGGTGAGCAGCGGCCACTGGGCCGCCTGCCACCACCTGGATAAGGTGGAGTGAGGGCCGCCCCGCTGCTTTAAAGCGTCAAACCGTTCCAAAAATATTACAAAACAGCGGCTTCTCTTGCGCAAAGCAGGGGGGACGGATTATAATTAGGTAATCTTTTGCGGAACCGCCTTTTGTGGCTACCGCAAAAAATAAACCGTATGGCCTTTCGGCCATACGAAACAACTTAATGGAGGGATAATACCACATGAAGATGAAGAAATTTATCGCTGTGGCTCTGGCTGGCTGCATGGCTGCCTCTCTGGCTGCCTGCGGCTCCTCCGCTTCCACTGCTACCAGCAGCGCCAGCGAGGACACTGCCACCACCGCCACCGGTGAGGCCGCCACGGCGGAATCCAGCAGCTTCACCGTCCAGATCGGCCCCAACCCCGAGTCGCTTGACCCCGCCCTGAACAGCGCGGTCGACGGCGGCAACATGCTGATCACCCTGTACGAGACCCTGCTCATCATCGATGAGGACGGCTCCGTGCAGCCCGGCCAGGCCGAAAGCTACGAGGTCAGCGACGACGGCCTCGTCTGGACCTTCACCATGCGTGACGGCCTGAAGTGGAGCGACGGCTCCGACCTGACCGCCAAGGACTTCGAGTACACCATAAAGCGCCTGGCTGACCCCGACACCGCCTCCCCCTACGGCGAGACCGTTGTCGGCATGATCGCCGGCTATCAGGACGCTACGGGCAACCCGGACGAGGAGGGCAACCCCACCACCGATCCCGATCCCGACGCCCTGCAGGTTGAGGCCAGCGAGGACGGCAAGACCCTGACCATCACCCTGTCTTACCCCTGCCCCTACTTTGACAAGCTGGCCGCCTTCGGCACCATGAGCCCTGTGCAGCAGGCTACCGTGGAGGCCAACGGCGACGCCTGGGCCACCGTCCCCGAGACCTACGTCTGCAATGGCCCCTACATGATCACCGAGTGGGTTCCCAGCGAGCGCATCGTCGTGGCTAAGAACCCCTACTACAACGGCGGCTGGGATTCCTCCCGCATCGTCACCGACGAGATCACCTTCCTGCTGCTGGAGGACACCAGCGCCGCTTACGCCGCCTACAACAGCGGCGAGGCCGTGCTGATCAAGTCCGTCCCCACCGAGGAGATCCCCAGCCTGACCAAGGCGGAGGACGGCGGCGACTTCTATGTTGATACCATCCTGGGTACCTACTACCTCAGCATGAACACCCAGATTGAGCCCTTCACCGATCCTCTGGTCCGCAAGGCCCTGAGCCTGGCTATCGACCGCGAGTACGTTGCCAACACCATCATGCAGGGTACCTACACCCCCGCCTACAACTTCATAGGTCCCGGCATCTCTGACGAGAACGGCGAGTTCTTCGACAACGCCAACGGCGGCGAAACCTACATCAGCGATGACTACGAGGCCAACCTGGCCGAGGCCAAGGAACTGCTGGCCGAGGCCGGCTACCCCGACGGCGAAGGCTTCCCCGTCATCACCTACTCCACCAACGACGCCGGCTACCACAAGAAGGTCGCCGAGTACCTGCAGCAGGCTTACGCCGAGCTGGGCATCACCCTGAACGTTGAGACTGTCGAGTGGGCTTCCTTCACCCCGATGCGCCGCGCCGGCGACTACGAGATGTCCCGCAACGGCTGGGTCATGGACTACAACGACCCCAGCAACATGCTGGAGCTGTTCTACTCCTCCAACGGCAACAACGACGGTAAGTACAACAACCCCGAGTTCGACGCCGCCATCGATGGCGCCAAGACCGCAGACTCCGCCTACCACTTTGAGGCGCTGCACGTGGCCGAGGACATCCTGATGGAGGACGCTGCCTGCATCCCCGTCGCTTACTACAACGACTACTGGCTGCAGAAATCTTCCCTGAAGGGTACCTGGCACAGCCCTTACGGCTACTGGTACCTGCAGTACGGCTACATCGAGGAGTAATTTCCCCCGGTTGGCTAGAGCCTGAATAAACGCGCTGCCCCGGTTCCTTTGCGGAACCGGGGCGGTTTGTTTGAGCTTGAGAGGGAGGAAGGGGAAACGGCGGGAACGTTATAAATGTTATAAATTGAGGTGCGGCTGCGCCGCTTTTTCAATTTGCGCCCGCCGGGCGCACCCATATTTTATAACATTTTTAT
>CAZIVF010000049.1:0-3356 GCA_964542725.1 uncultured Subdoligranulum sp.
GCACGAGCGGGCCGGCTTTGCCGGCTGGAGGCCCTGGAGGCCGCCAAGCGTCCCGCCCTGCGATTTTGCCGGGAAAGGGCACTATCAGGAAACAAGCGGGTGCGGCTTCTTCCCTGCCCCGGCGTTCTCACTCGTACCGCAGAGCCTCGATGGGATCCAGCTTGGCGGCCTTGTTGGCGGGGTAGTAGCCGAAGAAAACGCCGATGGCCATGCTGAAGCCCACCGCGACCACGATGGCGTCCAGCCCCGGCTTGGCAGCAAAACCGATGACGCTGCTGAGGGCCGCCCCCAGCGCGATCCCCAGCACCACGCCGATCATGCCGCCGATGGCGCACAGCACGATGGATTCGGTGATGAACTGCACCCGGATGGCCGAGCTGGGCGCACCCAGCGCCTTGCGGGTGCCGATCTCCCGGGTACGCTCGGTGACGGAGACCAGCATGATGTTCATGACGCCGATGCCGCCCACCAGCAGAGAGATGGCCGCAATGGCCGAGATGCCCAGCGAGACGGTGTCCAGCATGGCGGTCAGCGATTCGATCAGGGTGGAAATGCTGCTGGCGCTGACTGTCCAGGTATCATTGCGGGTGTAGTAGCTGGCAAAAAAGCTGCCTACGGTATCCACAAAGGCGGTCACATCCACACCGGAGGCCGCCACCACCGTCAGGCTCTGGTAGCCGTTGTCCGCCCCGGCGATGGAGCGGGCCACATCCATGGGAATGTAGACGGTGGTTTGGATATCATCGTCGTCCACGGCGCCCATCAGGCTGGAATACTCGTTCTCTTGGTACTCGTAGACGCCCAGCACATAGAAGCTCTGCAGCTGGTTGTTCAGCGCCAGGGTAAATTTTTGGCCGATGGCCTGCTGTACGCCGCATCCCAGGGCCTGCTCCACAAATTTTTCCGATACCACGCAGACCTGGCGGCCCGCGTCGCGGGTCTCGTCCAGCCAGCGGCCCGCCAGCAGCGGGGTATCCCCCTCCATGGCGGTGAGGGCGTCGTGGTTGGTGCCGGTTACGGTGGTCATGATGGTGGTGGCGGGATCGCCGTACTTGGCGATGGTGCCGCCGCCCACCTGCTGGCTGACCTCGATGTGGTCCACCTTGTCGGCAAAGGCCTGGGTGAATTCCTCAATCATGGCGTCGGTCATCAGGTCGGCGGCGGCGGGCTGGCTGTCCATAAACCGGCGCAGCGTCACGCCGGCGGCGGTACCCGCCGTATCGCTGCTGCTCTTCTGGGTCAGGCTGACGGTGATGTTGTTGGTCCCCATGCCGGACATGGAATCCGACACCGAGCCGGACATGCTGCTGCCCACCGTCTCGATGGCGATGACGGCGGCGATGCCGATGATGATTCCCAGCATGGTCAGCAGGCTGCGCAGCTTGTTGCTGCGGATGCTCGCAATCGCCATAGAAAGATTCTCAAAGAAGCCCACGCCGCCCGCCCCCCTTTCGTTCGCCGGTGATGCGGCCGTCGCGCAGCGTCAGCACCCGCTGGCACTCGTCGGCCAGAGCAGGGTTGTGCGTGATCAGCACGATGGTCTTATGGTATTTGTCGTGCATTTCGTGGAAGATATCCATCACCACGCGGGAGGTCTCGCTGTCCAGTGCGCCGGTGGGTTCGTCGGCCAGGATCAGCGCCGGCTCGTTCACCATGGCGCGGGCGATGGCCACCCGCTGCTTCTGCCCGCCGGAAAGCTCGTTGGGCTGGTGCTTGGCCCGGTCCAGCATCCCCATCCGCTCCAGCCACTGCTTGGCGCGGCGGCTCCGCTCGGCCGCCGGCACCCCGGCGTAGAGCATCGGCAGTTCCACGTTTTTCTGGGCGCTCTGCCGCGCGATCAGGTTGTAGGTTTGGAACACGAAGCCGACCTTCTTGTTGCGGATGGCGGCCAGCGCATTGTCTTTGGCGGTATGGATGTCCACCCCGTCCAGCGTGTACGCGCCGGCGGTGGGCTTATCCAGCACACCGATGATGTTCATCAGGGTGGATTTGCCGGAACCGGATTCCCCCACGATGGCGACGAACTCGCCGGGCCAGACCGTCAGGTCGATGCCGTGCAGGATCTCCAGTTCGTTGGGCTGGCCGATGTAGAAGGATTTGCGGATGCCCTGCATCTCGATCAGCGGCCTTTCGGCGGGCGGTGGCGCGGCTGGGCCTGCCGCCGGCTCCCCGGTCTCCGCCGGTGCGGCGGGGGATGCGGGATGGGCCTTGCTCATCCGCAGGGTGCGGGAGCCGCTCTCCCCTTCCAGGATGGTTTGGGCCACGGCCTCTGTAAACTGTTTCGGGTCCTGCATCTCACATGCCTCCCGGGCCGCCGGGGCCGCCCTGACCGCCGCCGCGGGCTCCGCCCTCGCCGCCGTCCGGAGCCGCGCCGCCTCCGGCGGTCATTACCGCCTCGCCGCCCATAGAGCCCATCATCGCCACGCCGTCCTCGCTCTGGGTTGTCTCGATCCCCTCGGTCAGATCGGCGCTGGAGCGGATCACGTCGCCCTCGGCCAGCGTATCGCCGGTGATCTCGGTGTAGAAGTCGTTAGCCTCCCCGGTGGTGACAGGCACCTCCTCAAAGGTCATATCCACGCCCTCGCCGCCGGTTTTGCGCAGCACATAGCGGCTGCCATCCTCGGCGGTGCCGACGGCGTCGATGGGAACGGTGAAGATGTCGCTCTTCTCGCTGATGACAATCTCCACCTTGGCCTGGATACCGATGAGCAGATCCTCCGCCGCGCCGTCTACCGTGACGGTGGCGCCGAAGCTGCCCTGCTCGTTGGCAACGGGGTCGATGCGGCTCAGCGTGCCGGGGATAACGGCATCGCCGGTGGCGTCGCTGGTGATCTTGCAGGCCATCCCCACCGCCACATCAGGTACGCTGTTGGCGGGGATCGTCACGTCCACCGTCATCTTTTCAGTGTCCTGGATGGTGGCCACCGCCCCGGTGCAGGCCGAGCCGACGGTGGCGTTCAGCGCCGTGATGGTGCCATCCATGGTGGCGGTCAGGGTGCAGTCCTCCAGGGTGGCGCGCAGATCCTCCAGGGTGTCCGGCGTGCGGCTGGACTGCTCCAACTTAGTGGCGGCATCCTCCACCTGCTGGTTCTTGCTCTTCAGGCTGGAGTAATTTTTTTCGTTGTCATATTGGTCGTGGGCGGATTTGACTTTGCTCTCCGCCTGTTCCACTGTGCTTTCCGCCTGGCTCACGGCGGTCTCGGCCTGGGAAAGGGTCTGATCGGCGGCATCGACCGCCTGCTGGGCTTCCGTCAGGGCTTTTTCCACCGCGTCATAGCCGTAGAGGGCCAGGCCCAGGGCGTCGTCCACGATGGAGACGCCCTCCTTGGCCTGGGCCAGATTGCTTTCGGCCTCTT
>CAZIVF010000049.1:3456-14509 GCA_964542725.1 uncultured Subdoligranulum sp.
GCGGCGGAAGCGCTGTCCCGGGCGTCTTGAGCGTCCTCCAGGGTCTGCTGCGCGTCGCTCAGCGCCTCGTCGGCGTCGTCGATGTCCGCCTGCAGGTCGATAAGGTTGTTCTCATGCTGGACGGCGCTGACCGTAAAATCATCCACCGCCCGGTCATAGCTGGTCTGGGCGGACTGGAGGGTGTCGCTGTAGCTCTGCTCGGCGCTCTCGATCTGCTTTTCCAGCTCACCGGTGTCCAGCGTGGCGATGACGTCGCCCTTTTTGACCACGTCGCCCACCTGCACGTTGACGGTGGCCACCTTATAGGTTTTCGCCCCATCGGCCACCGTGACGCTGGCCTCCTCCCCCGATTTGACGGTGCCGTTGACGCTGACAGAGTCGCTCAGGGTGGTTTTCTGCAGGGTGGTGGTGCGCACAAACTGGTAGGAGATCCCGGCGTTGGCCGCCGCCGTCCTGCCAAGGAACCCGCGCAGCGCCAGCGCAGCGACCAGCAGCACCGCCAGGACCGCCAGCAGCTTTTTGTGGCGTTTGGCCCAGCCGCCCAGCCGGGCAAAGAGATTTTGTTTGGTTTCCATGTGGGGAGCGCCTTCCTTTCTGATGATTTTGGGAATTCTGTAAGGATTTTACCGCGGCACTGTGTGAAATCTAGGAGAAAAATATGAATGATATGTGGTGATTTTGTGAAAGCAGGCAACAATAGGCGCCGTTTGGTTTTGTAGGGCAAGCCGCCTCGGACAGCGCTTGTTGGCGGCCTGCCCACTTGCCGCCTGGGGGCCGGCAGTTCTATTCTGCGCGTGGGGAACGCGGCTGCGGGCGGAAGATGCCCTACAGAGCTGTGCAAAGAATCGGATGCGGCCAAAAGAACCGGCCCCCGAAAGGAACTGCTTTCGCTTTCCCTTGGGGGCCGGTTTTGATCTCTATTGGGGGCGGGGCGTTTTGCCGCGCCGCCCGGCGTTTTGTGTTGGGCGTTACCGCTCCTCACGGAAGTAGGGCAGGCCCAGGTGGGCGGGGGGCTGATCCTCCTTCTTTTTGCGCAGAGAGACGGCGATCAGCACCACGATGGTGACGACATAGGGCAGCATCTGGATCAGGTCCGTGGCCGCGCTGGAGACCGAGATCCCCAGCAGGCTGGGCAGGAACTGGTACAGCCAGTAGAACATGCCAAAGAGGTAGGCGCCCCAGATGGCGTTCAGCGGCTTCCAGGTAGTGAAGATGACCAGCGCCACGGCCAGCCAGCCCAGGGCCTCGATCTGGCCGGTGGTGGCCCAGATGCCCTGGTTGTAATCCAGCACATAGTACAGCCCGCCGATGCCGCAGATGCCCGCGCCCAGGCAGGTGGCCAGATACTTGTAGCGGGTGACGCTGATGCCCGCCGCATCGGCGGTGGAGGGGTTTTCGCCCACGGCGCGGAGGTTGAGGCCCACATGGGTGCGGGTGAAAAACCAGTGCAGCGCCACCGCCAGAAGGATGGCCCCGTAAGCCAAAAAGCCGTAGCTGAAAAGCACCTGCCCCACCGTTCCCAGGCCGGAGAGCACCGGCAGCTTGGCGGAGAACGCCTTGTTGGCCAGCGGCGCGGCGGTGTAGGAAGCGCCGTTGAGGATAAACACGCCGAAGAAGTTCGCCACGCCCATGCCGAAGGTGGTCAGCGCCAGGCCGGTGACGTTCTGGTTGGCCCGCAGGCTGATGGTGAGGAAGGCGTAGATCAGCCCGCCCAGCATGGAAGCCAGCATGGCGCAGGCCAGGGCGATGAGGACGCAGAGGATGGGGCTGGGGTTCGCGGCCAGATTCTCATAGTAATAGGCGCTGGCAAACCCGGCGAAACCGCCCAGGTACATGATGCCCGGCACGCCCAGGTTCAGGTTGCCGGATTTCTCGGTGACAATCTCCCCCATGGCTCCGTACATGATGATGGTGCCGAAAGGGATGGCGCGCATGATCCATGCGATCAGACTGCTGTTCATCTTACTTGCCCTCCTTGTGTGCGCCGCGGGGGATGAGGCGGTAGTTGATAAAGAACTCGCTGCCCAAAATGAAGAACAGGATGATGCCGGTGATGATGTCCGCCGCGTACTCGTTGAGGGAGTAGGCGGAGGCGATCTCCGACGCGCCGCGCTCCAGGAAGACCAGCAGGAAGGAGATGAGCGCCATGTAGAAGGTGTTGAATTTGGCCAGCCAGGCCACGATGATGGCGGTGAAGCCCCGGCCCCCCGCCGTGGTGGTGGAGATGGTCTGATCCCGCCCAGCCACCAGCAAAAAGCCGCACAGGCCGCAGATGCCGCCGGAGATCAGCAGGGTGCGCACCATGACCCGGCGCACATTGATGCCGGCGTAGCGGGCGGTGTTCTCGCTCTCGCCCACCACGCTGATCTCATAGCCCTGCTTGGAGAACTTCAGATAGGCGTACATCGCAAAGGTAAGCACTACCACCACAATGATGTTGATGGTGTACCGCTGGCCCGCCACAAGGGGGAACCAGCCCGCCTTGGTGGCCTTGTTCAGCGTACCCAGGCTGGAAGCCGTACCCCGCATGATGTTGGTCATGCAGGCCACAATGCTGGTGGCGACGTAGTTCATCATCAGGGTGAACAGCGTCTCGTTGGTGTTCCAGCGGGACTTGAACCAGGCCGGCACAAAGGCCCACAGCGCGCCGGCGGCCACGCTCCCCAGCCCCATCGCCAGAAACAGCAGCGGCGCAGGCAGGGAGCTGCCATAGCTGACCATAATGAGGGCGGACGCCAGGCCGCCGATGAGGATCTGCCCCTCGCCGCCGCAGTTCCAGAAGCGCATCTTGAAGGCGGGGGCCAGCGCGATGCCGACGCAGAGCAGCGTGGCAAGATCGCGGAGCATCCAGTTGAAGCGGGTGAGGTTGGCGAAGGTGCCGCCCCACATGACGCCGTAAACGGCCAGCGGGTTCAGCCCGGTGACAAAGAAGATGAACAGCGCGTCCGCCACCAGCGCCAGCAGGATCGCCGCGGCCCGCACCGCGATTTTTCGCGGCAGAGAGGCGCCTTCCCGCTTGGCGATGCGCAGCAGCGGCTCATGAGCGGTATGGGTGGTTGTACTCATGCTTGCCCCTCCTTTACCATGTTGGTCATTCGCAGGCCCACTTCCTCTTTAGTGGCGGCGCGGCCCTCCAGGATGCCGTTGACCCTGCCGCCGCAGAGCACCAGGATGCGGTCACACAACTCCAGCAGCACGTCCAGATCCTCGCCCACATAGATCACGGCGACGCCGCGCTGCTTCTGCTCGTTCAAAAGCCGGTAGATGGTGTAGGAGGTGTTGATATCCAGCCCGCGCACCGCGTAGGCGGTCATCAGCACGATGGGATCGGCGGCCAGTTCCCGGCCCACCAGAACCTTCTGGACGTTGCCGCCCGAGAGGCGGCTCACCGGGGTGTTCAGGTCGGGGGTGACAACCCCCAGTTCCTCCTTGACCTCGGCGGCCAGCTCATGGGGGGCCTTGCGGTCCACAATGGGGGAAGCGCCCTTGCCGTAGCTTTTCAGCATCATATTGTCTGTCATGCCCATCGAGCCGACCAGGCCCATGCCCAGCCGGTCCTCCGGCACGAAGGAAAGGTGGATTCCCGCCTCCCGGATCGCCTTGGGGGATTTCCCCAGCAGTTCGGTGGGCCGGCCCTCCGCCCCGGGCGCAAAGAACTGCACCTTGGCCCCCGGCTCGGCGGTCTGCAGGCCGGCGATGGCCTCCAGCAGTTCCTTCTGACCGTTGCCGGAGATGCCCGCGATGCCTAAAATCTCGCCGCCATACACATCGAAGCTGACATTATCCAGCACTTTGATGCCGTCGCCGTTCAGCACGGTGAGGTTCCGCAGCGCCAGACGGCGCACCGGGTCCACCGGTGCGGGCCGCTCGATATTCAGCGATACCTTCTGCCCCACCATCATCTCGGTCAGACTGGCCTCGGTGGCGTCCTTGGTGAGCACGTCGCCCACATACTCGCCTTTGCGCAGGATCGCCACCCGGTCAGAGATTTCCAGCACCTCATGCAGCTTGTGGGTGATGATGATGACCGCCTTGCCGTCCGCCCGCATGTTGCGGATCACGGCGAAAAGGCGCTCGGTCTCCTGGGGGGTCAGCACGGCGGTGGGCTCGTCCAAAATCAGGATATCCGCACCGCGGTAAAGCACCTTGACGATCTCCAGCGTCTGCTTCTGGCTCACCGACATCTCGTACACTTTCTGGTTCAGATCCAGGGCAAACTGGTACTTTTCGCAGATGGCACGGGCTTTGTCGCGCACGCGGCGCAGATCAAAATTTTCCCCTTTGTTCATCGAAAGGGCGATGTTTTCGGTGGCGGTGAATACATCCACCAGCTTGAAATGCTGATGGATCATCCCGATCCCCAGCCCCAGGGCATCCCGGGGGGAACGGATGTCCGCCGCCTCCCCGTTGACGAAGATTTTGCCCTCGTCGGGGTAGTAAATGCCGGCGATCATGTTCATCAGGGTGGTCTTTCCGCTGCCGTTTTCCCCCAGCAGGGCCAAGATCTCGCCGCGCCGGACGCAGAGCGAAACGTCCCGGTTGGCCACAACCTCGCCAAATACCTTGGTCACATGTTCCAGCCGGACGGCGTTTTCAGCCAGTGCCATTCTGCCAGACTCCTCTCTGATACAAAAATTCGTAAAGGGAAGGCCGCAGATGGCGGTCTTCCCTTTGGGGTGTGATGCAGTTTGTTATGCCACCGGCTCGGCGTCCTCGGTGATGCCGTCGATGCGCAGGGCAAAGTAGGGGGCGCTACGGAACTCGCTCTCATGGAAGTAACCGTCAGTGATCGCCTCAACGGTGGGGCCTTCGTAGAGGGCCACCGGGCTGCCGGTGCTGAAATCGTAGAAGGTCAGATCCACCTCGGCGGAGTCGACGGCCTTGCCGTCCACCGTAAAGGCGGCGGTATCGAAGACATGCAGGCTGCCGTCCTTCAGAGCGGCCTCCACCTCGGCCACCTTCTCGGCGGTGCCCTCGGCGCACTCGGGGCCGAGATCGGTGATGGCAACGGCGCCGTCGCTGTAGCCCTTGGCCCAGTCGGTGGGGATGGCGCCGGCCTCGGCTGCCTCAAACAGTTCCTTGTAGCAAACCTTCCAGACGTTTGTGGCGCTGGTCAGGGCAGCGGTGGGGGCGGTCTCCAGCATATCGATATTGTAGCCGACGGAGTAGCAGATCTTGCCGTTGTCCTTCAGCTTCTGGGTGGCGGCAGGCGCGCCGGTGGAGTCGGCATGCTGGCCGATGATGACCGCGCCGTTGGCGATCAGGGCCTCGGCGGCGGCGCCCTCCTTATCGATATCGAACCAGGAGTTGGTGTACATGACCTCCATGGCGACGTCGGGGTAAACGCTCTGCACGCCCAGGAAGAAGGCGGTGTAGCCGGAGACGACCTCCGCGTAGCTGAAGGCGCCCACATAGCCGATCTTGACCTTGCCGTCGGCGGTGAAGCTGTCGGGCTGAACCTCGGGGGTCAGGGTGCCAGACTCCACCAGCTCCTTGACCTTGCAGCCGGCCACCACGCCGGAGACGTAGCGGCTCTCATACACCGAGGTGAAGGCGTTGTGCAGGTTGTCCAGCCCGCAGATGGCGCCGAAATCGCCGGTCATCGCGATGAACTGGACATCGGGGTACTTCTCGGCCGCTTCGACCATGTAGGTCTGGTGGCCGTAGGAGTTGGAGATCACGACGTTGCAGCCCTGGCCCACCAGGTCCTCGGCGGCATCCAGGCAGGCGGCGCTCTCGTCGATCTTGTACTTCCAGACGATCTGATCGTCAGACAGGCCCAGCTCGGCGGCGGCCTCCTTGATGCCGTTGATGTGGGCGGCGGTGTAGCCCTCGGTCTCATCGCCCAGCATGATGGCGCCGATCTTCAGATCGGAGGCGGCGGCCTCAGCGGAGGCGGCGGTCCCGTCGGACGTGGAGGCAGCGGTGGAAGCCGTGCTGCCGCAGGCAGCCAGGCTGAAGACCATCGCCGCAGACAGAATAATGCCCAGCAGTTTCTTCATAGTTAGGTTTCCTCCCTCAATGCAATGTACGGTAAAAATCAAAAAACGCGCTGTCCACGGCCAGATCACAAGGGAAGCGAACAGCGGCATTTGCCGATACGATAAGAATATTCTAACGGAAGAACGCAGATTTTGCAATGGTTTTTGCTTTTTTGTAAGAACTTTGTACAAAGGCGGAAAAATTTATTCCCCGCCGGCGCGCAACCTTGGCAATGCGCACAAGCGTTTTGGCCAAAAGTATGACTTATCCCCCTCGCCCCGGCCAATTTTTCAATAAAAGATGCAAAGAAGGGAGCGTTGCAGAAAATAAAATTCTGTAACGCTCTCTTTTTCACACGTCGAAGGCGAAGAATTCCTTCACGTTGTTGTAGCAGATATTCTCGATGACGGTTTTCAGTTCCTCCTCGCCGGAGAAATACTCGCCCCGTTCCACCAGGCCGCCCAGATAGCTGCACAGCACACGGCGGTACAGCTCATGCCGGGGGTAGGAGATAAAGCTGCGGCTGTCCGTCAGCATCCCCACTGAGAGGCTCACCGGGTAGAGGTTGGCGCAGGCTTCAAACTGGCGCTGGATGCCGAAAGCCTGGTCGTTGAACCACCAGGGCGCGCCCAGCTGCACCTTGGCGCGGGTGCCGTTGTCGCAGAAGCCGGCGGCCAGGATGGCCCAAGTCTCGATCTTGGTTCCGTCCAGCGGGTAGAGGATGGTCTTCGGCAGTTCCCCGATGGTGGTCAGCCGGTCCAGCAGTTCGCCCACGCTGCGCACGGCGGAAGCGTCGTCGCAGCAGTCAAACCCGGTGGACTGGCCCACTGCTCTGACGTGGCTGGTGTTGGCATCCAGATAGGTGCCGATGTGCAGCTGCATCACATAGTGGTTGCGGTTGTAAATGCGGGCCATCTCAAAGAGGAAGGCGCTCTGGTACTGATCCACCTCATGCTGCGTCAGCGCGCCGCCGTTGCGGGCTTTGGCAAAGATGCCTTCCACCTCGGCGCCGGTGTAATCCGCCCAGGCGAAGTAGGGGATGCCGTCGTCGCTGACGGTGGTGCCTGTGGCCTGCTGGAAGAATTGCAGCCGTTTTTCCAGCGCGGTCAGCAGTTGGGCGAAGCTGCCGATGGGTTGCCCCGCCGCCGCGGCCAGCTGATCCAGGTAGGCGGCAAAACCGGGCTTATCGCAGAACATCGCCTTGTCGGGCCGGAAGGCGGTGATGACCTTGGTGAACATCGCCTCCTTCTGCAGGGCGAGATGGCAGTGCAGGTCGTCCACGGGATCCTCGGTGGTGGAGACCAGCCTGACGTTGGAGCGTTCCATGCACCAGCGGCGGGTCATATGCTTCTCCCGGATCAGCGCCTTGGTGCGGTCATAGATTTCCTGGGCGTTGGCGGCGGTGAGCGGCTCGTCAATATCGAAGTAGCGCTTCAATTCCAGGGCGCACCAGATGTAGATGGGGTTGCCGACCAGCTGGGGCAGGATGCGGGCGAAGGCCATATACTTCTCATAGTAGCTGGCGTCGCCGGTGATATACTTTTCTTCAATGCCGAAGGTGCGCATGCAGCGCCACTTGTAATGGTCCCCCCGCAGCCACATCTCGCCCAGGTCCTCGAACTCTTTGTTTTCCAGGATCTCGCTGGGCTGCAGGTGGCAGTGGTAGTCGATGATGGGCATCTTTTCGGCGTATTTGTGGTAGAGCATCCGCCCGGTCTCATTGGTGAGGAACAGTTCCTCGCTGAATTTGTTGTTCATAGCAGCACCTCGTTTCTTACACAAGATCCCCTCCCCTCCGAGCAAGAGGAAGGGAGGGGAACAGGGAGGAGAAGATGTCTTTGGAAGTTCAGAATCCGATCAGCGCGCCGCCGTCCACCGGGATGCAGGTGCCGCTGATATAGCGGGCGGCATCGCTGCACAGGAAGGCCGCGCACATACCCACATCCATGGGGTCGCCCACGCTCTTGGCGGGGATACGGCCCATGATCTTGGCAAGGCGGGGCGGGTCGTTGTCAGTGGCTTTGTGGAACATGGGGGTGTCGATCCAGCCGGGTGCGATGGCGTTGACGGTGATGCCGTACTCGGCCAATTCAGCGGTGAGGGTGTGGATCAGGCCCAGGTAGCCCGCCTTGGCGGTGGAGTAGCCCGCCACCATGGGCTGGCCGATGTAGCTGGTCATGCTGGCCTGGAAGAGGATGCGGCCATGGCCCAGTTCCTTCATCTGGGGTACCAGTGCCTTGGTCAGCGCGAAGGCGCCGATGAGGTGGACATCCAGCACACTCTTGTAGTCCTCCACCGTCATATCCCAGATGAACTTCTTGCAGTGGTTGCCCGCGTTGTTCACCAGGATGCTGATCGGTCCCTGCTCGGCCACAATCTTATCGGCCATCGCCTGGGTGTGGTCGGTATCGGTGATGTTGAACTGGTAGAACACAGCCTTATCCCCAAATTCCGCCAGCGCGCCGGCGGCCTGCTCGGGGCTTTCAAAGCTGAGCACCACCACCTTGGCCCCGGCGCTGACCAGGCAGCGGGTGATCGCCAAGCCCAGGCCGGTGGAGCCGCCGGTGACGACGGCGGTCTGGCCGGATAGGTCGTACCAGTTCGCCATGGCGAACTCTTTCATCTGTTCTGCGGTAAATGCAGCCATTGTAATGTACCTCCTTATTCATCGCAGGCGCGCTTGAAGGCGACCTGCTTTTCCTGATATTTATAGGGAACAAAGAATTCATGATGCCCCAGGGCCTCGCTCTTGCTGGGGGTCCCGGCGGCCACATCGGCCACCATGGCGGCCAGGCGCAGGGCCAGTTCCTCCTGGGAACATTCGCCCTTCAATACCGGGCTGGCGTCAAAGTCCATATCGCCGACCATGCGGGCATAGGTGGCGCCGTTGCCGGTGATCTTGATGCAGGGGGCCACCGCGCTGCCAACCACGTTGCCCCGCCCCGTCACCAGGAAGACGATGTGCGCCCCGCAGCTGGCCAGATCCATCAGGCCCTCATTGTCGTTGGGGTTGGTGATGCCAAACTGCATCCAGTAGGGGTCGGGGGTAGAGTCCAGCAGCCAAAGGCCGGGCCGGGGCGCCGGGGCGGCCACCTTGATGACGCCCTGGATGGGCCGGGAGCCGCTCTTGATCACCGCGCCCATGCTCTTTTCCTCAATGGTGGAGAGGCCGCCCGCAAAATTGCCGGGGCTGACCGAATACTGGCGCACGCTCTTGCAGTATTCCAGCGCTTTATCGTAGGTATATTGCAGTTCGGCGCGGGCTTGCTCGCTGGCGGCGCGGGCGGTGAGCAGCTTGTCCAGGCCGATGGCCTCCACGATCTCCTCAAAGATGGCGGTGCCGCCGGCGTCCACCAGCTTATCGTAGAAGCGACCCACCACCACATTGCCGGCCAGGCCGCTGGTGTAGTCGCTTCCGCCGCACTCCGCCCCGATGACCAGATCGGCCATCGTCATGGGGACGCGGGGGGTATGGGTCAGTTCGACCAGGGCATCGCGCACAAAATCCAGGCCTCTGCGCACCGAGGGCTGGGTGCCGCCCTCATTTTGGATAAACATCCAGGCGGCGGGTTTGCCCTCCTGCTTGGCGATATCGGCCAACCATTCCGGCTGAACATACTCGCAGCCCAGGCCGACGGCCAGCACCGCCCCCACGTTGGGGTGGCGGATAAAGCTGATGAGCAGGTTGACGGCATACTGGTTGTCGGTGCAACCGTCAAAGCCCACCAGCTCCACATCGGGGTGGGCGGCCTCGGCCACAATGCGCTGGGCCACGAACTCCGCGCATTTGACCGTGTAGATCACCAGCACCCGGTTGCGGATGCCCTTGGCGCCGTTTTGGCGGGCGTAGCCCTGCCAGGTCAGTTTTTTCAGTTCCTGCAGTTCCATAGCGGCCCCCTCACTCATACTTTGTATCTTTGGGGGCGCCTGTGGTCACATCCAGATGGCTGGAGCGCTCGTCATAGACGCTACGCATCACATGCAGGTGGACCCAGCTGCCCGCCGGTATGGCGGCGGTGGCGCGGCCGATAACCACGCCGTATTTCAGGATATCCTCGCCGTCCGCAATATCCCGCAGGGCAATCTTGTGGCCCACGGGGACCTCTGTGACGGCGGTGAGGGCGTCGACGCCCACGTCCCCCAGCAGCGCCACCGGGCCGGGGGCCAGCGGAGTCAGGGCGGTGGCCACGTTGTCCTGCAGGTCGATCTGGAAGGCGGTCTGTGTCTGATAGTCCATAAGCCGCTCCTTTTTATAGCACGCCAAACTTTTCAAACGCCTCGGTGACGAGCATGCCCTCCTCGATGGCCCTGCGCATCGTCTTTTCGGTGCTGGCCTTGACGAGGGCTTTCTCGATAACCTCCGGCGCGATGGCGCGGGGGATGATGAGCACGCCGTCGATATCACCGAAGACGATGTCACCGTCATGCACGGTCACTTGGCCGATCTCGATATCGCAGCGATAGTCAAAGACGTAGGTGCGGAGGCTGGAATCCTGCGCCCAGGTTCCGGCGCAGAATACCGGGAAGTTCTGGCCCAGTACCTGCGGGGTATCCCGGCTATAGCCGTCCACCACGGCGCCCACCGCGCCGCGGGCCTTGGCGGAGGCGGTGAGAAGCTCGCCCCACAGGGCGCTGAAATGCGCGCCGGTGGCGACATAGACCTCGTTGGGTTTCAGCTGGTCAAGAGCCTCGGTGAGGTAGCCGAAGGGCTTCTTGGGGATGCCGAAGACGTCGTTCTCCAGCACGGTGCAGGCGTAGCCGGCGACCTTGAGGCGGTTGTCCGGCTGGGAGCGGTCAATGTAGGCGTCGGCGGGGATCTGGGATTCCAGCGGCTTGATGGAGGCCGGAAGGAACTGGTGGGTGTAGCCCATCTGATCCAAAATATCCCCCACCACAGGGGTGTACAGTTTTTCTTTCATCAGGGCGAACATCTCGTCCTCATTGTTCCAAAGTGCCATGGGATGCTCCTTATTGTATAAAATTGGGGGATTGCTGCAGGGGGTGCTTTGCCCTGCAGCGGGCCGGGGCGTCACAGCGCCAGGGTGTCCAGCCATTCCAGGCAGGCGGCAAA
>CAZIVF010000050.1:0-2780 GCA_964542725.1 uncultured Subdoligranulum sp.
AGGAAAGTTAGGAATGTTATAAATTACGGTGCGGCTTCGCCGCTTTTGAAAAACTGACTTGAGCCTTGCTTCAGCTATACAGGCCGTTTTCCCGGATGATCTCCAGCACGGCGGGGGGGACGGCGGCAGCCAGCTGGTCGCGAGGCACCCGCCCGGCGCGGATATCGCTGGAGGCGAAGGGCAAAGCCTCCGCCTGGGCGAAGAGCACCCGGCCATGGCAGTATTCCAGGCCGGCGGCGCACTTGCGCAGCACCGCCTCGTCGTCCTTCTCCCTGCTCTGCACCACCAGCACCGCCAGGGCAAGGATATCCTGCCAGCGGTACCATTTGGTGAAGGTGCGCAGCATATCGCTGCCGATGCTCAAGTACAGTTCGGCTTCGGGGTAGAGCCCGCGCAGCATCTCCAGCGTGTGGATGGTGTAGCTGCTGCCCTGTCGGTCGATCTCCCAGCGGCTCACCTCCACCACGGGGGAAAGCATGGTGAAGCAGCCGCACATTTTCAGCCGCAGTTCCGCCGGGGTGGCGCTGGCATGCTTGTGGGGCGGGATGCCCGCCGGCATCACGATGGCTTTATCCGGGCGTATCAGTTCCAGCGCGGCCTGCAGGTTGTTCATGTGGCCGTTGTGGGGCGGGTCGAAGGTCCCACCGAAGAGCAGTATCTTCATTTTGCCAACAGCGCGGCAAAAGCGCTCTCCTTGGGTTTTTGGCGGAACAGCACAAACTTGCGGCCAATAACCTGCACGCAGTCCGCGCCGGCGGCCCGGGCCAGGATCTCGGCAGCCTCCCGTGGGGCGTACTCACTGTTTTCCAGCACCTTCAGCTTGATGAGTTCCCGGGCGGCCAGGCAGTCGGCCACCGCCTGGATCATCGGTTCTTCGATCTCCCCCTTGCCGATCTGGAACACCGGGTCCAGCGTATTGGCCGCCCCGCGCAGGGCGGCCCGTTGTTTGCTTGTAAGCATAGAATGGAATCCTTTCTGCATGATAGGAATGTTAGAAACGTTAAGGCAACACCGCACAATTCAAAGTGCCGATACGGCGAGCGAGAGATGCCGACATCTAAAAGAAAAGCGCAGCTGAACCTGTATGGTTCAACGAGCATTTTCTCAACGCTGGCGGCGTCTCGCAGCCGCCGGAGCGGTGCTTTAGGCGTAGCCGCGAATTGTGCGGTGTTGCCTTAAGAATTTAGGAATTTTTCAAAAAATCTTCCAGGCTTTCCGCCAGCCGCTCCATGGCGCGGCCCCTGTGGCTGATGGCATCCTTCTCGCCGTCGTCCAGCTGGGCATAGCTGCGGCGGGCCGTGTTGGCCGCTTTGCCGCCGCTGGGCAGGCCCACCTCGTCGGGGACGAAGAGCGGGTCGTATCCGAAGCCGTTGGTTCCCCTCTCGTCAAAAGCGATCCAGCCGGGGCATTCCCCCTGCACGGCCAGCGTCCGCCCGCCGGGCAGCATAAAGCAGACTGCCGAGACGAACTTGGCTCTGCGCTGCGCCGCCGGGATGTCCGCCATCTCGGCCAGCAGCTTGCGATTGTTGGCCGCGTCGTCGCCGTGGCGGCCGCAGTAGCGGGCGCTGTACACGCCGGGCGCGCCGTCCAGCGCGTCGACGCAGAGGCCGGAATCGTCGGCCACGGTGGGCAGACCGCTGGCCGCGCAGAAGGCGGCGGCCTTGAGGCGGGCGTTCTCGGCAAAGGTGGCGCCGGTCTCCTCGGGGTCCAGGTCGACGCCCAGTTCCCGGAGGCTTTTGACTTCATGGCCCATCCCCTCCAGGATGCGGCGCAGTTCTTTCAGCTTCCCGGCGTTGTTGGATGCGGCGCAGACGATCATTGGGCTTCCTCCTCCCTGTGCGCGGGGACCTCCGGCAGCAGCGCCTCCGAGAAATCAGTGGCCGAGAAGAACATCAGATCGTCGATCTTCTCACCTACGCCCACAAAGCGGATGGGCAGGCCCAGCTTTTGCCGCACGCCGATAACGCAGCCGCCCTTGGGGGTGCCGTCCAGCTTGGTCAGCACCACGCCGGTAGCGCCGGCGGCGCGGCAGAACTCCTGCGCCTGGCTGATGGCGTTCTGGCCGGTGATAGCATCCAGCACCAGAAGCACCTCCAGGCTGGCCTCGGGGCTGGCCTTCTTCACGCTGCGGGTGATCTTGGAAAGCTCGTCCATCAGGCCCTTCTTGTTGTGCAGGCGGCCCGCCGTATCGGCAATGACCATATCGTAGCCCTTGGCGGCGGCGCTCTGCACCGCGTCAAAGATGACGGCGGCGGGGTCGGCCCCCTCCCCCGCCTTGACCAGCGGCACGCCGGCCCGGCCAGCCCAGAGTTCCAGCTGCTCGCTGGCGGCGGCGCGGAAGGTATCGCCGGCGGCCAGCATCACCCGCTTATCCAGATCCTTATACAGGTAGGCCAGCTTGGCGATGGTGGTGGTCTTGCCCACGCCGTTCACCCCGATGACCAGGATGACCGCCGGCTTACCCGAGAGGTCCAGGTCGTCGGTGGGGCTCATCTCCCTGCGGATAATCTCCCGCAGGGCTTTGAGGGCTTCCTCCCCGGTTTTAAGGTGCGTCTCCTCCACCTGGTCCCGCAGCTCATCCACCAGGCGGACGGCGCAGTCGGGGCCGACGTCGGCCAGGATCAGCTGCTCTTCCAGGTCGTTGTACAGGTCGTCGTCGATCTGGGAGTTGGTCAGCGTGTTGACGATGGACTGAAAGAACCCGGTGCGGGTTTTTTCCAGTCCGTCGTCCAGCTTTTTCTTGCGGAAAGCGTCAAACAGTCCCATAGAAACCTCCTGGT
>CAZIVF010000050.1:2880-14386 GCA_964542725.1 uncultured Subdoligranulum sp.
TCGTCCAGCTTTTTCTTGCGGAAAGCGTCAAACAGTCCCATAGAAACCTCCTGGTTGAATGGTGTGAATGTTATAAATGTTAGAAAATATGGTGTGCCGCTTGGCGGCACGGTTTGAATAGGCGCGGTGCGCCTCAGCCCGTCGAAAAAGTCCGTGGAGAAGTACGAACTTCTCATAGCCGTTGTAGGGGACGGCCTCTGGACGTCCCACAAAGTCTGTTGCATCGCAATGTTTTCTGGGCGTCGAGGACGCCGCCCCCCTACGACGGTGTTGGTTTTCCCGAAAAAAAGGTTTATTGACAGCCTGGGGCGCGGAGCGCCGCGTCAGCTGATGAGGTCGGCGCTGACGTTCTCCAGGTCCAGGCGCAGGATCTTGGAGACGCCGTCCTCCTGCATGGTCACGCCGTAGAGCACGTCGGCGGCTTCCATCGTGCCGCGCCGGTGGGTGATGACGATGAACTGCGTGTTCTCGGTCATGCGGCGCAGGTATTGGGCGTAGCGGTTGACGTTCACATCGTCCAGCGCGGCCTCGATCTCGTCCAGAACACAGAAGGGCGCGGGGTTGACGTTGAGGATGGCGAAATAGATCGAGATGGCCACCAGCGCCTGCTCCCCACCCGAGAGGGCCGAGAGGTTCTTGATGACCTTGCCGGGGGGCGAGACCTCGATCTCGATGCCGGAATCCAGAACGTTGCCCTCGTCCGATAGGTAGAGCCGGGCGTGGCCGCCGCCAAACAGTTCCCGGAAGATCCTGCCAAAGTTCTGGCTGATCTTCTTGAAGCTGCCGGTGAAGAGGCTCTCCATCTCGGCGCAGAGTTCCGCGATCATCCGGGTCAGTTCCGCCTTGGCCTTCTCCACGTCAGTGACCTGGGCTTTCAGGAAATCGTACCGTTCCTTGACCTCCTTGTACTCGTCGATGGCCCCCACGTTGACGTTGCCCAGGGCGCGGATCTTGGAGCGCACCTCGGCCACCTGGCGGCGCAGTTCGGTCAGGTTCTCAAACGCCACGCAGAGGGCGCGGGCCTCCGCCTCGGTAAGCTGGTATTCCTCCCACAGTTTAGCGGCGGTGTTGTTCAGTTCGTCCTCGGCGGCGTTGCGGCGCTCGGTCAGGCGGGCCATCTCGCCGCTCATCCGCTCCCGCTCGTCGGTGAGGGCGCGGTTGTCCTGCGCCAGCTGGGCCACGGCGGCTTCCTTCTCCAGCCGGGCGGCGTTGGCCAGGCGGATGCGCTGCTCGCAAGCAGCGATCTTTTCCCGGCTTTCGGCGCGGGCTCGCTCGATCTCCTGCACCCGCAGGGTGTTGGCCTCGATGCGGGCGTTGGCGGCCTCGACGGCGGCGTTCAGTTCGCGGGTGCGGGCCTCCGCCTCACCGGTGCGGCCCTGCAGGGTTTCCAGCGCGGCCTCATGCAGGCTGATATCCTTCTCGTGGGTGAGGCGAAGCATCTGCTTTTCGGCCAGTTCGGCGCTCAGCTGCTCGCGGGCGGCGGTCAGGCTGGTGCCGCTCTCACCCAGTTCCGTCAGTTCGGCATTGTACTTTTCCCACTCCGCCTCGGCGGCGGCGCGGGCGCTCTCGGCGGCGGCGCGGGCGGCGGCGTTCTCGGCCTGCTGGGCGCGCAGCGCCTCGGTCTCCTTCTGCAGGGCAGCCAGAGCTTCCTCTCCCTGGGCCAGGGCGGCGGTCTGGCGGTCCAGTTCCATGCCGGCCCGCAGGCGGTCGGCGGCGGCGTTCATCCCCTCGCTCTCCGCTCCGGCAAGCTGGGCGCTCAGGTTATCCACCTCCGCCTTGCGGGCGGCGGCTTCCCTCTCGGTCTCGGCCCGTTTTTCCTCCAGCTTTTTCAGCTGGGCGCGCAATTCGTCCAGTTCCTGCTTGCGGCTGAATACGCCCACGCTGCGGGCGGTGGAACCGCCGGTGAAGGAACCGCCCGCGTTGATGACCTGGCCGTCCAGCGTGACGATGCGGTTGCGGTAGCCAAGGCTTTTGGCCACCGCCGAAGCCTCGGTCAGGTCCTCCACCACAATGATGCGGCCCAGCAGGTTGTCCACAATGTGCTGGTACTGGGGGTCGCACCTGACCAGGTCGGCGGCGACCTCGGCGGTGCCGGTGAGGCGGCCGGTGAACCGGCTGCCCTGCACGGTGTCCAGAGGCAGGAAGGTGGCGCGGCCTGCGCGCTCATCCTTCAAAAAGCCGATGGCGGCGCGGGCGGCGCCCTGGTCGGCCACGACGATGTTCTGCAAAGCGAAGCCGAGGGCGGTCTCGATGGCGATCTCGTACCCCTTCTCCACCGTGAGGATGCCCGCCACCGGGCCGATGATGCCCCGCAGGCGGCGCTGGGCGGCGGCCCGCATCACGGTTTTGACGCTCTGCTGATAGCCATCCATGTTGCGCTCCAAATCCTCCAGGATTCGGATGCGCTGGGCCGTGTTGGAGCGCTCCTTATCGGTTTTTTGCAGGGCGGCGGCGGCCTCCTCATGCAGGCGGCGGCGGCTCTCCAGCTTCAGCTTGAGGCCCGCCTTGATGTTGTCGTTGCGGGTAACGGCCTCCTCGGCCTCCTTCAGCTGGCGGGCGGCGGCCTCCTTTTGCCGGGCAGCAGCCTCGTTGGCGGCCTGCTGGCCGGCCTGCTGGCCGGCGGCGTCCGCCAGGCGGGCCTCGGCGGCCTCGGCGGCGGCATCCGCCGAGGCAATGCGCACCTTGGCGGCGGTGACGGTATCCTGCAGGCGGGCCATGGCGGCGCCCACCACGTCGCGGCGCTCGCCGCTCTGGAGGGCCTGGTTTTCCAGGCGGGTCTGCTCCGCGCGCAGCGCGGCCAGCCGCTCATCCAGAGCGGCCAGGGCGGCTCGCAGCGTCTTGATGCCCTCCCGGTGGCGGGCGGCCTCCGCCTCGATCTCCTGGCGGCTCTGGCCGGCGCGCTTCAGTTCCTCCTTCGCCTCGTCGATGCGCTGGCGGCTGTGCTCGCTCTCGTTGTGCAGCACGGCGATCTCACTGTCGCTGGCGGCGGCGGCCTCGGTCAGGGTGCGGATCTCGCCGTTTGCCTCCTCCACCTGCAGCATCAACTGCTGGGCTTCGGCGCGCAGCGCCTCGCTCTGCTCGTCAAACTCGTCCAGCTGGCGGGAGAGGCGGGCGTGGTCGGCCTGGGCGGCCTCCAATTTGCGCTGCTGATCCCGCACCGAATCGTTGGCGCGGCGGATAGCGTCCACCCACAGGGTGACTTCCAGGCTCTTGCGGCTGGCCGACAGTTCCAGGAAGCGCTGGGCCTTCTCGCTGTCCCGCTTGAGGGGACCGACCCGCTTTTCCAGTTCGCCCAGGATATCCCGCAGCCGTTCCAGGTTGCCCTCGGCGGCGGCCAGGCGGCGCTCCGCCTCGTTCTTGCGGTAGCGATACTTGGCGATGCCGGAGGCTTCCTCAAAAATTTCCCGCCGTTCGGAGGATTTTGCGCCCACAATCTCGGCAATGCGGCCCTGGCCCACGATGGCGTAGCCGTCCCGGCCGATGCCGGTATCCAGCAGCAATTCATAGACATCCCGCAGGCGGACGCTCTGGCCGTTGATGGAGTACTCGCTCTCGCCGCTGCGGTAGTAGCGGCGGCCAATGATGACCTCGTCGGCGTCCATATCCAGGCCGTGGTCGGTGTTGTCGATGGTCAGGCTGACCGAGGCGTAGCCCATGGCCCCGCGGGTCTGGGTGCCGCCGAAGATGACGTCCTCCATCTTGCCCGCGCCGCGCAGCTGCTTGGAGCTTGTCTCGCCCAGCACCCAGCGGATGGAATCCGAAATATTCGATTTGCCGGATCCGTTTGGCCCCACCACCCCGGTGATGCCGGGGCCAATGGTGATCTTGGTCCGGTCCGGGAAGGATTTGAAGCCTTGTATCTCAAGTTCTTTCAGACGCATAGACGCTCCCTATTTCACAATTCCCATCAGGCTCAGAGCTTCGCGGGCGGCCTGCTGCTCGGCGGCTTTTTTGCTGCGGCCGGTTCCCAGCGCCATCCGGTTGGAGTTGAGGTAGACCCCCACGGTAAACTGCTTGGCATGGTCGGGGCCAGTCTCCTCCTCCACCCGGTAGTGCAGCTTTTCCTCGGGATTTTGCTGGATGACCTCCTGCAGGCGGGTCTTATAGTCCTCCTCGGCGGTCTTGCCCTCGGTGATAAAGGGCAGGATAAAGCGGCGGGCGGCCTCCATACCGCCGTCCAGGTAGAGCGCGGCGATGACCGCCTCAAAAGCGTCGGACACCACGCTGGGCCGGGTACGGCCCCCGCCCAGTTCCTCACCGTGGCCCAGGCGAAGATAAGCGCCCAGGTCGATCTCCTGCGCGAACTGGAACAGCGCTTCCTCCGACACCAGCGAGGCCCGCATGCGGGTCAGTTCGCCCTCGGGGCGGGTGGAGTTGTGAAACAGATGGTCCGCCACCACGACGGAGAGCACGCTGTCCCCCAAGAATTCCAGCCGCTCGTTGTGGGTAGAGGGAACCTTGCTCTCGTTGGCA
Source organism: uncultured Subdoligranulum sp. (assembly GCA_964542725.1). GTDB lineage: Bacteria > Bacillota > Clostridia > Oscillospirales > Ruminococcaceae > Gemmiger. The sequence continues at coordinate 7,354 of CAZIVF010000050.1, forward strand.
AAGCTGGTGTGGGTCAGCGCGATGCGCAGCAGGGCGGGATTTTTGAAATGATAGTGCAGCACTTCTTCCAGCTGCTCCGGCTTACGGTTTGGCATGGCAATCGATCCTTTCCGACGGTGGAGGGGATTGGTGGAAATTTGTTGGGCGTTAGGCGCAGGTTGGAATATTATCAATGTTAAAAATGTTAGGAATGTTATCAATTATGGTGCGGCTGCGCAGCGTTTTCATTTGCTCCCAAAGGGTGCACCCATATTTTGTAACATTTATAACGTTCATAACTTTATGAACTTTCCCTCCCGCGCGCTTTCCTTCTACCTTTCTTCTTGTACGGCTGCCGCCTCGTTGAGAGCGGTCTGCATGGTGCCGCACAGATCGTTGGCGACGCAGAGCTTCGCCTGGCGGATAGCGTTCTTGACGCCCTTGGCCTTGGAGGAGCCGTGGGCCTTGATGACCGGTTTGGCGGCGCCCAGCAGCGGCGCGCCGCCCACCTCCTCGCTGTCCATCATGCGTTTGAGTTCACCCAGGCCGCCCTTGATGCCCAGGTAGCTCAGCTTGGTGAGGAGGTTGGCGGTAAAGATCTTTTTCAGCATCCCCAGCAGGGTGCCTGCCACGCCCTCAGTCAGCTTGAGGACAACGTTGCCGACAAAGCCGTCGCAGACGACGACATCCACCTCCCCGGCCATGATGTCCCGCGGTTCAATGTTGCCCGCAAAGCGGATGGCGGGGTTGGACTTGAGCAGCCGGTGCGCCTCCCTGTAGGTGGGGGTACCCTTGGTTTCCTCGGCGCCGTTGTTCACCAGGGCCACCTGGGGGGCGGGGCGGCCCATGACCTTCTGGGCGTAGACGCTGCCCATGGTGCCGAAGGCGTTGAGCATCTCGGGGCGGCACTCCACGTTGGCGCCGCAGTCCAGCAGCAGGAAATTCTGTTTGGCGCCGGGCATCTGGGTGGCCAGCGCAGGGCGCTTGATCCCCTTGAGGGTGCGCACGATCAGGCTGGCGCCCACATGGAGCGCACCGGTGGACCCGGCGCTGACGAAGGCGTCGCCCTCGCCGTTTTTCAGCATCGTCAGGCCCTTGACCAGGCTGGAATCGATCTTATGCCGCACCGCCTTGACCGGGTCGTCGTGCATGGTGATATTGTCTTTGCAGTCGATAAGTTCAAAGGGGGCGAGGTCGATCTTATGTTCGGCGGCACAGGCCCGCAGCGCCTCGGCGTCGCCTAGCAGCGCCAGGGTCATCCCGTCCCCGAATTCCTTCACAGCGTCCGCCGCGCCCTGCAGCACGCAGAGGGGGGCGTTGTCCCCGCCCATGGCATCGATCAAAAGTTTCATAGTGTCGCAACCTTTCTTTGTTTGATGGGAAAGACAGGGAAATGATACGTGTTAAAAATGTTATGAATGTTATAAATTAAGGTGCGCCCTGCGGGTGCGATTGAATAGGGGCGCGGCATCGGGGCATTTTTCAAAAGCAACGAAGCTGCACCGCAATTCATACCATTCCTAACTTTACTATCATTTACTATCATTCATACTGTCATACTGTCCTCGATCCACTGCGCCATGGCGGCCTGGGCGGTCTCGCTCAGGGTTCTGTAGCGCTCCCGCTTATCCCGGATATCGGGGCGGGGCGGCAGGATGCCCATGTTGGCCCCCATGGGCTGGAAATCCTTGTTGGGGGCGGTGACGTAGGCCAGCAGCGCCCCGCACATGGTGGCGGACGGCGGCGGGGGCAGCGTGCGGCCCTGCAGCCGGGCCAGGATCTGCCTGGCCGCCAGAAGGCCGGAGGCGGCGGATTCCATATAGCCCTCAAAGCCGGTGATCTGCCCGGCAAAGAAGACGTTGGGGTGTTCTTTCAGGCATTGCTGCGGCGTCAGTACCGCCGGGCTTTCCAAAAAGGTGTTGCGGTGCATCACGCCGTAGCGCACAAACTCGGCGTTCCCCAGGCCGGGGATCATTGAGAAGACCCGCTTCTGCTCCCCCCACTTCAGGTTGGTCTGGAAGCCGACGATGTTGTACAGGGTGCGGTCCGCGTTCTCGGCCCGCAGCTGAACGTTGGCCCAGGGCCGGTGGCCGGTGCGGGGGTCCCGCAGCCCCACCGGGCGCAGCGGGCCGTAGCGCATGGTATCGGCCCCCCGGCCCGCCATCACCTCGATGGGCATACAGCCCTCATAGACGGTGAGGCCGCCGTCAAAATCGTGGAGCGGCGCGCGCTCGGCGGCGGTGAGCGCCTCGTGGAACGCCTCGTACTCCGCCCTATTGAAAGGGCAGTTGAGGTAGTCCGCCTCGCCCCGGCCGTAGCGGCTGGCGGCGAAGATTTTGCCGTAGTCCAGGCTTTCGGCGGTAACGATAGGGGCCACCGCGTCATAGAAACTCAGGCGGCGCCCGCCGGTGAGGGCGGCGATGGATTCAGCCAGCGCCCCCTCGGTGAGCGGGCCGCTGGCCACCAGGATGGGGGCGCGCTCGTCGATGGCGGCGGCTTCCTCATGCCGGACGGTGATGTTGGGGTGCTGCTCCACCAGCTTGGTGACGGCGGCGGAGAAAAGGTCCCTGTCGACGGCCAGCGCGCCGCCGGCGGCCACGCGGGCGGCGTCGGCGGCGGGGAGCAGATGGCTGCCAAGCGTCCGCATCTCCAGCTTCAGCAGGCCGGCGGCGGAGTCCGGGCGCTCGGCCTTGAAGGAGTTGGAGCAGATCAGTTCGGCAAAGCCCGCGCTCCTGTGCGCGGGGGAAAAGCGGACCGGCTTCTGCTCATACAGCGTCACCGCCACGCCGGCGTCCGCCAGCCACAGCGCGGCCTCGCACCCCGCCAGGCCGGCGCCGATCACAGTGGTTTGGTAGGTCGTGTTCATCATCTTGTGTTCCATATCCGTGGGAATTCCGGTGCGCCGCGCGGGCTTACGCTTTTTTCTCGATGTTTTTGGTGAAGCCGCAGCCTTCCTTGGCGCAGTAGAGCTGGCCGCGCTTTTTGAACAGCGTCGCGCCGCACTGGGGGCAGCGCTCCGGCACCGGTTCGTCCCAGGTCATAAAATTGCAGGCAGGGTAGCTGCCGCAGCCGTAGTACACCCGGCCCTTGGCGCTCTTTTTCACCAGCATATGGCCGCCGCACAGCGGGCAGAGGCCGCCGGTATCCTTGACCAGCGGGTGGGAGTTGCGGCAGTCCGGGAAGCCGGAGCAGGCCACAAATTTGCCGTATCGGCCGGATTTGATAACCATCGGCTTGCCGCACTTGTCGCAGATCTCGTCGGTGGGGATATCCGCCACCTTGAGCTTTTTGCCTTCCATATTCTTTTCGGCGGCTTCCAGGCTCTTGGCGAAGCCCTGGTAAAAATCGTCGACGGTCTGCACCCAGTCGGCCTTGCCGCTTTCCACCACGTCCAGCTTTTTCTCCATCTCGGCGCTGAAAGTCACATCCACAATATCGGGGAACTGCTCCAGCATGACCTGATTGACGGTCTGGCCCAGGGGGGTGGTTTTGAGCTTTTTCTGCTCCTTCTCCACATAACCGCGGTCCACGATGGTGGTGATGATGGGCGCGTAGGTGGAGGGGCGACCGATGCCGTTCTCCTCCAGGGCGTGGATCAGAGTGGCCTCGGTGTAGAGCGGGGGCGGCTGGGTGAACTTCTGGTCGGCGGTCAGCTTTTCCAGCCGGAGCGTCTGGCCCTGTTCCAGCGGGGGCAGAGCGGTCTCCTTCTTCTGCTTATCGTCGGTGGATTCCTCATACAGGGCGGTGAACCCCTCAAAGGAAACCCGGAAGCCGGAGGCGCGGAACAGATACTCCCCCGCCGCGACGGTGGCCGAGACGGTGTCCTGCACGCAGTCGGCCATCTGGCTGGCCATGAAGCGGCTCCAGATCAGGCGGTACAGCTTGGCGATATCGCCGGAGATGCTGCCCTCCACCTCGTCGGGGGTCAGTTCGGGCATCGAGGGGCGGATTGCCTCATGGGCGTCCTGGGCGTTGGCGGCGGAGCGGCTCTTCCAGATCCGCTTGGCGGGGCCGACGTATTTCTCACCCCAGCGGCTGCCGATATACGCCTTGGCGGCAGCGGCGGCCTCCGCCGCGATGCGCAGGCTGTCGGTACGCATATAGGTGATGAGGCCGAGGGCGCCATGCCCCGCGATATCCACGCCCTCATACAGCGTCTGGGCGGCCCGCATCGTGCGGGTGGCCGAGAAGCCGAACGCCCGGCTGGCGTCCTGCTGCAGGGTGGAGGTGATGAAGGGCGGCGGCGGCTGGCGGCGGCGCTTGCCGGTCTCCACCTTGGCGACGGTGTAGCTTTTGCCCTCCAGCGCAGCCAGAATGGCGTCGGCCTGGGCCTTGTTGGTCACTGCCAGCTTTTTGCCGGCGGCGTCGGCGGTCAGCCGCGCCGTGAAGGCAGCGCCGCTGCCCTGGGGCTTGAGGCTGGCATCGATGTTCCAATACTCCTCGGGCCGGAAGCGCTCGATCTCCAGTTCCCGGTCCCGGATCAGCCGCACGGCCACACTCTGCACCCGGCCGGCGGAAAGCCCCCGCCGCACCTTGCGCCACAGAAAAGGCGAGAGCTTGTAACCCACCAGCCGGTCCAGCTCCCGCCGGGCCTGCTGGGCGTTGAAGAGGTCCATGTTGATGGCGCGGGGGTGGGCCATGCCCTCCTTCACGCCCTTCCTGGTGATCTCGTCAAAGGTGACGCGGTTTGGCTCGCTGGGGTCCAGCCCCAGCACGTTGGCCAGGTGCCAGCTGATGGCCTCCCCCTCGCGGTCCGGGTCGGTGGCAAGCAGCACGCCGTCCGCCTTTTTGGCCTCGGCCTTCAGTTCCTTGACCAGCTTGTTTTTGCCTTTGATGATGATATATTTCGGCTTATAGCCGTTCTCGACGTCGATTCCCAGCTGGGAGGCCGGCAGATCCCGGATATGGCCCATGCTGGCCGTGACCTTGTAGCCGCGGCCCAGATACTTGCTGATGGTCTTTGCCTTGGCCGGGGATTCGACGATAACTAACTTCGGCATACTACACTCCTGTTTGCGTAATTGAGGGGGGGCGGCCTGCCCGCAGCGGGCGGCGTCCCCCGCCGGGGTCCTGCCGGACCGTCCTCAGGTTGCGGTGTACCGCCGCCCGGGGGCGGCGGCGGCCAGGCCGGCAAACTCCAGTTCCATCAGGGCCGCCAGCACCCGGGACGCGGGCAGCCCGGCGGCAGCGCAGAGGGCATCCACGCTCTGGGGCAGCTGGCTGAGATGTTCCAGCACCGCGGCGGCGTCCCCGCCCACCGGCGGGGCTGCTTCGGGGGCGGCGGTCCCGGGGGTGGCGGTCTCCGCCGCGTCTATTCCCAGTGCCTCCAGCACATCGCCGACGCCGCACAGGATGCGGGCGCCCCCCCGGCGCAGCAGTTCGTTGGTGCCTTGGCTCTCGGGGCTGTAGATACTGCCCGGCACCGCCAGCACCGGGCGGCCATAGCGTTCTGCGTGGGCGGAGGTGTTCAGGGTGCCGCTGCGGCTGCGGGCCTCCGCCACGCAGAGCGCCTCGGCCAAACCGGCGATCAGCCGGTTGCGGGCCAAGAACGTCCTTTTGAGATTGCCCTCAAACCCGGGCGGATATTCGCTGACCACGCAGCCGCCCAGCTGCTCGATGCGGCGGCGCAGCGCGGCGTTGGCGGCGGGGTAGGTCTTATCGATGGGCGTTCCCAAAAAGGCCACCGTCGTCCCGCCCGCATCCACGGCAGCCTGCTGGCCCACGCCATCCAGGCCGTCAGCCATGCCGCTGACCAGCACCATCCCCGCCTGGGCCAGCGCCAGCGAGATTTCCCGGCAGGCGCGGCGGCCATAAGCGGTGGGGCGGCGGGTTCCCACCATCCCCACATACCGCCGCCCGTTCAGGCAGGCGGTGTCGCCGGTGGCATAGAGCACCAGCGGCGCGTCGGGCAGCGTGAGCAGGCGGGCGGGGAAAGTCAGGTCCTCCGGTGTGAGCACCGTCACCCCGCTGCGCAGGCAACGTTCCAGCAGCGGTTCCAGCTGCCACGGCTCGGCGGCCTTCAGCCTGGCCCGGGTCTGGGGCGTCAGGCAGGCGGGGGGGCTGCCCGACCGCACCGCCTCGTAGACGGCGGCGGCGTCGGGGTATTCCTCCAGCAGGTCGCCGGCCTGGCGGGAGCCAAAGCCGACCGCCTGGGCCAGCCACATCCAATACAACGCACTGTCCATCACACACCTCGGAAATGCCACAGCAGCACACTGCCCGCCACGCCGGCGTTCAGGCTCTCTGCCCTATCGGTCATGGGGATGCGCACGGCGGCGTCGCAGGCGGCCACCGTGGCGTCGGTCAGGCCCCGGCCCTCGCTGCCGATCACGGCGCACAGGCCGCCGGGGAAAGCCCGCCCCACCTCGTCCAGCGGGCGGGAACGGTAAATCGCGGCGGCCAGGCATGTGACCCCCCGCGCCCGCAGTTCCCCCAGCACGGCGGGCAGATCGCCGGTCTGTACCGGCGGCAGCCGCCCGGCGGCCCCCATGCTGGCGCGCAGCGTCTTGGGAGCGAAGGGGGCGGCGCAGCCCGGCCCCAGCACCACGGCGTCAAAGCCGAAGGCGGCGGCGCTGCGCAGCAGCGTACCCACGTTGCCGGGGTCCTGCACCCCCTCCAGCGCCAGCAGGCGGCGGGCGGTGCGCAGGGTATCGGGCGGCGGGGCGGGCGTCTCAAACAAGGCGAACACCCCCTGGCTGGTCTTGGTGCCGGCCAGCTTCTCGGCTACAGGGGGCTGCACAAGGGCCGTCATACCGGCAAAAGCCGCCAGTGCCGGGGTCTTTTCCAGCGCGGCGGCGGTGGCAAAAACGCGCCGCGCCGTGCAGCCCTTCGCCAGTTCCAGGCAGAGTTTGGGACCCTCGGCAAAAAACAGGCCGTCGGCAGCGCGCTGCTTTTCACTGTCCCGCAGTGCGCAGGCATGTTTGATTTTGGCATTGTCACGGCTGGAGATGACCTCCATAGTGCCCGCCCCCTTGCAGTAAATATGGCAACCGATAAAACCAAAAACGACGCACGCGTGTGCGCGTGCGTCTATAGGTCGCGTATCAGGCCAGAG
>CAZIVF010000051.1:0-14076 GCA_964542725.1 uncultured Subdoligranulum sp.
TGGCAACTATTCAACAGTCTTTCGGCAGGGCGCTTCGGCGCCCTGCTGTTTTTGTTGACATTTTTGGTCTATCGTGGTAGACTATAGGCAGTAGGTCTATTCTGATAAACCAAGGAGGAAACATCATGCCGGAAACCAAACGCCTGGCGGAGGGCGAATACCGCTTCGCCTGCCTGGTCTGGGCCAACGAACCGCTTCCCAGCGGCAGGCTGGCGGCGCTGGCCGCCGATGCTCTGGGCTGGAAGAAGAGCACCGCCTACACCGTACTGAAAAAGCTGTGCGAGCGCGGTATCCTGCGCAACGAGGGCGGCACAGTGACCGCCCGCATCAAGAAAGAGGAGGTGCAGCGCGCCGAGAGCGCCGCCGTGGTGGACAAAACCTTCGGCGGCAGCCTGCCCCGCTTTGTGGCGGCCTTTTTGAACTCCCAACCCATCAGCCGGGAGGAAGCCGCCGAGATCCGGGCCATGCTGGATGAAGCGGCCGGGAACGACGAGGAGGTGCTTTGATTGCGCAGCCTTGTTCTACAGTTTTTTCAGATCAGCGTCTGGGGCGGCGCGGCGGCGCTGGGGGCATGGGCGGCCTGCGCGGTGCTGCGGCGCTGCCACGCGCCCAGCCGGCTGCTCTGCTGGCTTTGGCTGGCGGTGGGGATGCGCTTCGCCCTGCCGGGCGGCATACCGCTGACGCTGCCCCGCCCCCAGGGCGGGCAGTTGGCCGAGGCCGCCGCAGCGGTGCAGGCGTTCGCCCAACCCGCCGCCCCTGCCGCCCTGCCGCTGTCCGATGCGAACGCCCCCGCCGCCCCCTGGTATACGGGGCTGACGGTGTGGCATCTGCTGGCCGCCCTCTGGCTGGCGGGCGCGGCTGTGCTGGCCGGGCGCGCCGTGTGGGGCTACAGCCGGCTGCACCGCAGCGTCGCCACCGCCTACAAAACCGGGGACGGCTGTTTCGGCGGCGTGCCGGTCCCCTTCACGCTGGGGATCTTCCGCCCGCGCATCTATCTGCCCGACGATCTCACCGGCCCCGCCCGCGACGCGGTGCGCCTGCATGAGCAGACCCACATTCGCCGGGGCGACACAGTGACCAAGCCCCTGTACTATCTGCTGGCCTGCCTGCACTGGTTCAACCCGCTGGTTTGGCTGGCTTTCCGGCAGTTTGAGCGGACGATGGAATCCGCCTGCGATGAAGCCGCCGTGCGGGGCAAAGACCCCCAAGCCCGCGCCCTGTACTGCGAGAGCCTGCTCCGCTTTGCGCTGCAGGGGCGGATGGCCCCGGGCGGCCTGGCCTTCGGGCAGGGCAGCGTCAAGCGTCGCATCGGGCATCTGCTGCGCTACCGCCGGCTGGGGGCCGGGGCGCTGGCCCTCTGCGTGGCCGCCGTGGCGGCCTGCTCCACCGCCTGCATGATGCGCCCCACCGTGAAGGAGCCCGCCGCAGCGGAGCCGGTCGCGGCGGCGCTTTCCAAGGGGGAAGCGCCCACGCCCAGCGCCGCGCCGCAGGCCGCCGCACTGACGGATATGGCGGGCGCGTTCCTGAACCCGGTGCCGGGCTACCAATACATTTCCCGCTATTATAAAAGCGACAGCCACCGGGGCGACGACCTATGCGCCGCTAGCGGCGCCGACATTGTGGCGGCGGCGGACGGCACTGTGACCGTGGCCGGTTTCCATTACAGCTACGGCTACTATGTGGTTCTGGACCACGGCATTGCCGCAGACGGCCACAGCTGGCGCAGCCTCTACGCCCACATGTTGGAGGAGCCGCCGGTGGCCGATGGCGATACCGTCACAGCCGGGCAGATCATTGGCCAGGTGGGCAGCACGGGCAACTCCACCGGCAACCACTGCCATTTTGAGCTCTACCGGGACGGCGTGCTGATGGAGCCGCGCCTCTTCGCCGCCTACAAGAGCGGCGACACGGCGGTTCTGACCGCCGAAAAGGCCGCCGAGATCGAGGAGGCGTGCCAGGAACGGCGGCAGGAGGAGGCCCAGGGCTTTGCCCTGCCTCTGGCGGCGTGCGGGGCTCCCTCCGCCGCCTTTGAGGAAAGCGGCCATCCCGCCGCCGACTGGATTGCCGAGGAGGGCGACGAGGTCTACGCCGTCTGGGACGGCACGGTAGTAGACAACGGTTACGACGCCACGCTGGGGTACTATCTGCTTCTCTCCCACGGGGTGGACGAGCAGGGCCGCACCCTGAACGTCCTGTACGCCTGCCTGCAGAAGCCCTCCCCCCTGGAGGCCGGGCAGATCGTCGCCAGGGGGCAGGTGATCGGGCAGGTGGGCAGCACTGGCGCCTCCACCGGGCCGCACCTCCACCTGGAGTGGAGTGTGAACGGCGAGAAGATGGATCCCGCCCTCTACCTCCCCCTCCCGCCGGAATAAAACGCGGAGGGCGGGGCGGCAGCCCCCCTCCCACCGAAAAAGGATCGTTATCTCCATGAAACAGAATCATAAGGCCCCTGCCGCCGCCGCGCTGGCGGCAGGGTTGTTTTTTTGTACCCTTTTGACCCCCGCAGCGCGGGCGGACGAGAAAAAAGACGCGCTGAGCAGCGCCGCCAGCCAGGCCCAGCAGACGTATGAGGACGCCCAGCAGACGCTGGAAGACCTCCAGGCGCAGCAGCAGAACACCCAGCAGCAGATCGACGCGCTGGACGGCGAGGCCGCCGGGGTGCGCGCCCAGTTACAGACAGTCTATGCCGGGCTGCAGGAGGCCCAGGTGGCGCTGGCCGAGGCGCAGACCGCCGAAGCCGCCGCCGCTGAGGCGCTGGCCCGGAAGCAAGCCGAGTACGACGCCTGCTACGCCCGCTGCAAAGCCCAGCTGGCCGCCATGCAGAAGCTGGACGCGGGCGGCGGCATTGCGCTGCTGGCCCAGGCGCAAAGCCTTTACCAGCTGCTGACCTTTGCCAAAGTGCTGGAGCAGATGAGCGCCAAGAACAGCGCCATCCTGGCCGAATTGGACGGCCAGGCCCAAGCCCTGGAGGCCGAACGCCAGGCCGCTGCCGAGACCGCCGCCCAGGCCCAGACCGCCCGCGACGCCCTGGCCGCCCAGCAGGCCCAGCTGGATGCCATGCAGGACCAGTTGGCGGAAGCCCTGCGGCAGGCTGACGAGACGCTGACCGCCCAGGCCGCTGCCGCCGAGGCCCAGGCTGCCGTGACCGAGGAGGCCAAAAAAGCCTGGGAGCAGGCCAACGCCGCGCTGGACAGCTACGCCAAGGCCCAGAGCCAAAAATACACCGCCGCCGACCTGCACTGCAGCCTGAACTTCCGCTGCCCGCTGGACAGCTACAGCATGATCACCACCCAATTTCAGGAGCCGGATCCCTGGGGTATTCCCCACCGCGGCACCGACTTTGCCGCCCCGGGCGGCACGCCTATCTACGCGGCGGCGGATGGCATCGTCAGCGCGGCGGCGGCCATGAACAGCTATGGCAACTGCGTGCAGATCAGCCACGGCGCTGCCGATGACGGCAACCGGTACGATACCCTCTACGCCCATATGAGCAGCATCGCGGTGAGCGCGGGGCAGGCCGTGAGCCGGGGCGAGGTCATCGGCTATGTGGGCAACACCGGCAACGTGTACGGCGCGGGCGGCGGCTACCATCTGCACCTGGAACTGCGGATCAACGGCAGCCTGGCCAACCCGTTGGGCGTGATCCCGCACTGAGGGGCGGTACCGGCTATGAACAGACTGCAGAAACGGCTGGACGCCTGGCGGTGCCGCCGCACCGTTCGGCTTTGGCGGCGGCGCTCCCGCCGCCGGGTCCGGCGGCAGGCGGCTCTGGCCCGCATCGGGGCGCTGCCCCACAGCGCTTTGATCGGGGATATCCTGTACCGCATTGGTTTTTCAGTGGAATACGCGGCCCTCTGCGCAGGGCGGCGGCTGTCCGCGCTGCTCCTCTTCCTGGCGCAGGCTCTGGCCGGGTTGGCTACCGCGCTGCTCCGCCCGGCGGTCCGTCCCCTTCTCGCCCTGGCCCGCGGGCAGGCCCGCCCGCCGACGCCCCGCCGCCTGCTGGCGGCCGCAGCGCCGGCTGCGGCCGCGCTGGGTTTCCTGCTGCTGGCCCGCGCCGGGCTGAACCGCCGCTTTGTGCTGGAGGTCCGCGTGGGCGATACGGTGGTGGGCTGCGTTGCCAGCGAACAGGTCTTTGACGCTGCTCGGGAGGATGTACAGCGGCGCATTTCCAGCGCCGGGGTCGCCGCCGGGTGGGACATCTGGCCCACCTACACCCTGACGGTGAGCGGGGAGACGATGACCGAGAGCGAGATCGCCAACGCCATCCTGCGGGCTTCGTCGGACCAGCTGTGCGACGCCACCGCCGTCTATCTGGACGGCAGCCTGCGGTTCGTCACCGACGAGGGGGATCATCTGCGCAGCTACCTGGCCCGGCTGCAGACGCCGCTGCTGCGGGAGGCCGGACCGGGCAGCCGGGTTTCCTTCGTCCACGATCTGCGGCTGGCGGACGGCGTCTATCTGCCCCAGTCGGTGGTGAAGCTGGAGGAAGTTTTGGCCGACCCCGACCTTTTCCAACTCAAAACCGTGACCCGGCAGACCCGCCTTGCCGAAATCCCCTACGACACCGTTGTGACCGAGTCGGCAGAACAGGATTTCGGCAGCACCGTCGTTGTGCAGGATGGCATTCCCGGCGTACAGGAGGTGACGGAGGACGTCACCGTGATCGACGGCGAGGTGGCCGACGTGGCGGTGGTGGACACCGCCGTGGTGCGGGAGCCGGTCAGCGAGGAGATTGTGCAGGGTACCCGGCTGAAGAACGGCATGGTGGCGGCGCTGCAGGACGTCAGCTTTATCTGGCCGGTGCCGGGCTACCGCAGCGTCAGCCGCTGGATGACGGGCGGCCACCTGGGTACGGATATCGCCGCCCTGTACGGTACGCCGATCTACGCCGCCGCTGCCGGTACCGTCACCACCGCCGGCTGGCACGACCACCCCTACAGCTACGGCAACTATGTGGTTATCGACCATGGCAACGGCTACACCACCTTGTACGGGCATATGTCCAGCTATGTGGTCAGCCAGGGGGACAAGGTGGAGCAGGGGCAGCTCATCGGTTATGTGGGGGAAACCGGCTACGCCTTCGGCTGCCACTGCCATTTTGAGATGGCTTACAAGGGCCAGCGGTTCGACGCCCACGCCCTCTTCCCCGACAGGTAGACAGGGGGCAGCGCTTAATTATTTTCGGTTTTTAGCTTTACTTGTAGGGTTTCCCGTGGTAAAATACCTTAAAAGCGTAAGTTTATGACCGAGGTGTTTGCATGATGGACCACATCGACAGAAAGATCATCGATATCCTGCAGGCCGACGCCCGCGCTCCGCTGAAGGAGATCGCCGACCGGGTGTTCCTCTCCTCCCCCGCCGTCTCCACCCGCATTGCCCGACTGGAGGCTTCCGGCGCGCTGACCGGCTACCAGGCACAGATCAACGCCCCCCTGCTGGGGTATACGGTCAAAGCCTTTATCAACCTGGATATGGACCCCCAGCGCAAGTCGGAATTCTACCCCTATATTGAGAGCTGCCCCCAGGTGGTGGAGTGCTGCTGTGTCACCGGGGATTACAGTATGCTGATCCAGGTGCTGTTCAGCACCACCCAGGAATTGGACCAGTTCATCAACCGCCTGCAGCAGTTTGGCCGCACCCGCACCCAGATCGTCTTCTCCACCCCGGTGGAGCACCGCGGTGTGCCGGTCAGCCTGCCGGAGGAGTAAACCTGTATGGGGAAGCGCCGAACAGATCTGTGCGCACCGCCGGGCGGAGCGGGATCTGTTCGGCGCTTTCTTCGGTCTGCGAAGGCCCCAGCCGCAAGGCTGGGGCCTTCGATCGTTGAGAAGGGCGGCCACGGGCCGCGTGCAAAAAACTCCTTTTTTTCTCATTTCCTCTTGACAGCCGTGTATACTGCGTATATACTGTAAATATCGAATGTGTACAGTTCGAGACAAGGAGCGCTCCATGGAAATTTTTATCTCCAACTCCGGCCAGGAACCGATCTACGCGCAGATCACGCGGCAGATCAAGCAGAAGATCCTGGCCGGCCAACTGAAAGAAGGCGACGCGCTACCCAGCATCCGGCTTCTGGCCAAGGAGCTGCGCATCAGCGTCATCACCACCAAACGCGCATATGAGGACCTGGAAGCCGCCGGGTTCATCACCACCATGCCCGGCCGAGGCAGTTTTGTGGCTCCGCAGAACCCCGCGATGTTCCGTGAGGAAAGTCTGAAAAAGGTGGAGGAGCATCTGCAGGAGGCCGTGGACGCCGCGCGCCTCGGCGGCATCGGGTACGAGGAAGTATGCGAGACACTTCGACTTTTATGGGAGGATTGAACGATGGCTGCAATGGCCGCCGCCCTGCGCGGCATTGAAAAGCATTATCCTGATTTCACTCTCGGCCCCCTGGACCTGGATATCCCTGCGGGCAGCATTGTGGGCCTGGTGGGTGAGAACGGAGCGGGCAAAACCACCGCCCTGAAGATTCTGTGCGGCGTCAACGCCGCCGACGCCGGGCAGGCCGAACTTCTGGGCGCCGCCCCCGCCGGACCCAAAGCCCGGACGGAGCTGGGCGTGGTATTTGAGGACGCCTACTTCTACGAATCGATGACCGCCCGCCAGGTTGGCAAAAGTCTGGCCGGCGTGTTCGGGCAGCGGTGGGATGCCGCGCTGTACGCCCGACTGCTGGGCCGCTTCGGCCTCAAGCAGGACCAGAAGATCAAGGAATACAGCCGTGGTATGCGGATGAAATTGGGCCTAGCCTCGGCGCTGGCCCACCATCCCCGCCTGCTGGTGCTGGACGAAGCCACCTCCGGCCTGGACCCGGTGGTGCGCGGGGAACTACTGGATCTGTTTCTGGAGTTTATCCAGGACGAGGAACACAGCATCCTGATGAGCAGCCACATCACCGCCGATTTGGAGCAGGTGGCGGACTCCATCGCCTATCTGCACAAGGGCAAGCTGCTCTTCCAGGAGAACAAGGACGATCTGCTGCAAAGCTACGGCCTGCTGCGCTGCTCCGCCGCCGATCTGGAGAGGGTGGACCCCAGCCTGCGTGTGTTCACCCGCCGCAGCGCTTACGGCTGCGAGACGCTGGTCCGCCAGCGCTCCGCCGCAGCCGCCCAGCTGCCGGGCGCAGTCTGCGATGCCGCCGGGATTGACGATATCATGCGCTTTTACAGCGGGAGGGACGCACAATGAAAGGCTTGCTTTACAAAGATTTCGTTTCGATTTTGGATGCGTACAAGAAAAACCTGATTCTGGTCCTGTTGGTTTACACCTTCATGGCTTTCACAATGGACATGCCCTTTATGCTCTATGCTCTGATCTTTTTGATGGGGATCTACGCGACGAGCAGCCTGAATTTTGACGAACTGAGCCACTGGGATGTTTATGCCCGCACCCTTCCGGTGAGCGTGGGGCAGCTGATCGCCAGCAAATACCTGCTCGGCCTGGCCTGCATGGCGTCCGGCGCCGTTTTAGCCTTCCTCGGCCTGGCGGGCGCCGAATTGCTCCATGGCCGTGGGCCGGACGAGGTGTTTCCCCACCTTATGGGCTGCACCGCTTCGCTGGTGATCACGCTGCTCTACGCCGCCCTTTCCTTTCCCCTCTCCTACAAGATGGGAAACGGCAAAGCCCGAAGCGGCGTTATGATGGCGATGGGCTTTATTTTTCTGGCGGCGTATGCGCTGGCACGCTTTTTCCCTGAACTTATAGCTGCGGCAAAAAGCTTCCTGGCGACGGTGGGGGATGGCTCGGTCGTCCTTGTTATCCTGCTGCTGGCCGCCGGTTCGCTGGCGCTGTATCTGGTCAGCTGGGCCGTCTCGGCCGCAATCTACCAAAGCAAAGAGTATTGACGGGGCCGGGGCCTGCCTCCGCCCCTGGGAAAAGGCTTCCCGGGAAGGAGCCGCGTCGCCCCCGCTGTTAGGTATTACATGCCGTTCCCTTCCCCCGATACTTCCAGTTTTTCGATACTTCCAGGCGTGGCTTCCCCGCCTTTTTGCATATTTATACTTTATTTTTGCATATCATTTGCATTTCCTCCATCTATGCTAAGGCAACACCGCATAATTCAAAGCGCCGATACGGAGAGCGAGAAATACCGGCGGCTAAGAGAAAAGCGCAGCTGATACTGTATGGTTCAACGAGCATTTTCTTAACGCTGGCGGTGTCTCGCAACCGCCGGAGCGGCGCTTTAGGCGTAGCCGCGAATTGTGCGGTGTTGCCCTATGAGTTGCTGCCCGCATTTTTGCCCTCCCTGGCGGCCCGCGTCGCGGTCAGCCTGCTGACTCCCGCCCCCAGCAAGCAAGTGCAGGCCGAGTTCGAGGCAGCGAAATCGCTCTGGGTTCCGGCACACTCTTCACAGCAATCCAAAAAGCCACCCCTCCGCCGGGATTCGGCGGAGGAGAAGGCGAAGGGAGTCTCCCGCGGCCTGACGAACAGTCCACTGGACTGTTCGTCCCGGCGCTGCGGCGCCGTCGGCCTGTTCGACTCCTCTTCACAGCAATCCAAAAAGCCACCCCTCCGCCGGGATTCGGCGGAGGGGTGGCTTTTTGGAGCAGGTGAAGGGAGTCGAACCCTCGTCCTCAGCTTGGAAGGCTGATGTACTGGCCGTTGTACGACACCTGCGCGGTTTCTATATTATACCCGCGCAGGTGGGACTTTGTCAAGTGGGGGAAACCGCTTTTACAGGCTGGAATAGCCGTAGCTGTTGACCAGGGCGTCAATCTTTTGGCCCTGCTTGCACCAGGGGCAGGCGTGGGAGTCATAGCTCTGGTAGTCCGGCAGGTCGTTGGGGTCAAAGATACTGGTGACTGGGAAGCCCGCGCACTCTTTGACGGTGGCGAATATAGCTGCCAGGCCGACGGTGGTGCCGCCGTAATAGTTGACCGCTTCCACCGCCGCCTGGGCAGTGTAGCCGGTAGTAACCGACGCGGCCAGCACCAAGACATGTTTGCCGGAGATCATGGGGGCCGTGTTCTCACGGAAAAGCAGCTGGCTTCCGGTGGTATGCTCCGGCGTGACAATATAGATGGTCTGGTGGGCGTTCACGTTCATGTAGCCGGCCTTGGTCATCTCGCTGGCCATGCAGCTGCCGATGACCTCGGTGCCGTCCAGGCAAAGGATGGTGTCAACGATGGTGTTGGATTTATATTCCGAGACAAGCTCCGCCGCCATGGCGCGCGCCTCCGAAAGACGGGATTTGGGGATGGTCACATCGATATAGTAATTGATATGGCTGTGGCTGGTGGCGTAATGCCCCTTCGAAACGCGCAGCAACAGCCCCGCCTTATGGGTCGGCAATTTAACAAGATTCATAGCCATGGTCAATCACTCCTTTCCTGTTTATTCTATAATTGTACGCGATTGGGGGTGAGATTGCAACGAACAAGTTGCCTAAAATCCCCGGTTCATTTTTGGTAAACTTTTTACCGAATCTTTACCGTCACCCGGGGCGCTTTACAGATTTGGCAAAGAATGTTATACTAACCGTAGGATTCAGAGGGGGGGATCGGCATGGGCTACAAATTGGCGGAGCAAAATGGGGACACCTTGGCCGTGCCGCAGCTTGTGCTGACCCACCTGCCCCAGGCCAGCGGCGACGCCGTGCGGGTGGCGCTCTATCTTTTGCAGACCGGGGAGTGCGACCCCGCCACGCTGGCGAAGGCGCTGGCCCTGCCCAGCGTGGAAGCCGCCAAGCGGGCGCTGCAATACTGGGCGGGCGCCGGCCTGCTGGTGCGGGAGCGGGGCGCCTCCCCCGCCCCGGACGAAGCAAAAAAGCCGGATAAGCCGGACCTTGCCAGCTTGAACGACCCCTATGTTTCGGTGCTGTGTGAGGAAGCGCAGATGGCGCTGGGGAAATCTCTGAGCCGCAGCGAGCTTCTGCGGCTGGTGTCCCTCTACTTGGAGGAGGGCTGGCAGCCCGACGTGATCCTGCTGTGCTGCACTGAGGTGGCCCGCCAGGACCGCCACACCGTGGCCGCCGTCAGCCGGGAACTGGCCCGCTGGCGGGATGAGGGCGTGGAGACTGGGGAGGACGCCGAGCGGCATCTGAAACGGCTACAGCTGCGGGAAGGCTGGTTTGCCGAGACCGCCCGCCTGTTCGGCGTGGAAACCTCCGCCCTGACCCGCTGGGAGCGGGGGGCCATTGTTCGTTGGCATGAGGAATGGCGCTACGCCGCCGACATGATTGAGGAAGCGCTGCTGCGGGCAGACAACCACCGCACCGTGCGCTATGTGGACGGCATCCTGCGGGCCTGGCGCGCCCAGGGCATCACCACCGTGGCCGCCGCCCGGGGCCAGGGGCAGCTGGCGGGCAGCAACATCCTTTCCACCGCGCGGCAGCCTGCCGCCCCGCCCCGCAAGGATCTGTTTAACCGTGACTGGAATGCGGTATTTGACGACGAAACGGAGGGATAAGCCGTGCGCACCCGAGATGAACTTTTCCGCGAGGCACAGCGGCAGGTTGCCGCCCGCCGCCAGCGCGCCGTGATGCAGGCCGAGACGGCCCGCCGCGCCGCCTACGCCGCCCACCCGGAATTGTCTGATGCCGACGACGCCCATATGCGGGCCGGCCTGGCACTGGCGCGCATGGCCGCCGCCGGACAGGATCTGACGGTGGGCCGGGCCGTCCTGGAGCAGAGCGATGCCACCGTGACCGAGCGGACCGTCGCCGCCGGGTATGCCCGCACCGACTTCACGCCCGCCTTCACCTGTCCCCGCTGCCGGGATACCGGCGTGGCGGACGGCGGCCCCTGCGTCTGTGTGGCCGAGGTAGCCTGCCGCCTGCGCCGGGAGGAGATCAACGCCGCCTCCCCGCTGGGGCTGTGCCAGTTTGACACCTTTGATGTGAACCGCTACCCCACCGACGTGGAGCCGGAGCTGGGCTGCTCGCCCCGGGAGTATATGGCGCGGCTGGAGGCTTACTGCCGGAAGTACGCCGCCGGTTTTGGCGGCAAAAGCCCCAATCTCCTGTTCATGGGGACCGCCGGGCTGGGCAAGACCCATCTGGCGCTGGCGGTGGCCGACGCGGTGCTGGACGGCGGCCACGACGTGCTGTACACCAGCGCCGCCGCCCTGGCCGCCCGCCTGGGCCGGGAGCATTTTGACCGGGACGCAGACGACGGGTGGCTCAACGCCTGCAAGGAGGCCGATCTGCTGATCCTGGATGATCTGGGGACGGAGTACATCACCCCGCTGACCATCAGCGTGCTGTATGAGCTGATCAACACCCGCATGCTGACCCACCGCCCCACCGTGTATACCACCAACATCACCGACCAGCAGGTCTTTGTGACCCGTTACACTGAGAAGGTTGCCAGCCGTATGCTGGGGAACTGCAAAATGTTCAAGTTCTTCGGCGCCGATCAACGGCTGCGGTGAAGACAAAGCCATACAAAACGCCATGGGAAATATGGGATTTCCCATGGCGTTTTCTTTCCGGCATCCCGCTGCAGCCAAGCAGCTGAATTCCCCGACCCGCTTATTCCCCGTCGCGGAATTTCCGCCACGGGCCGCGCAGCCGCCCGGCAGCGCAGGCGGCGGCATCCAGCAGGCGAGTGCAGAGCCGCAGGGTTTGGGGGACTAGAGCCAACAGCACCAGCAAGACCAGAGTACTTCCCAGAGTTGGCCGGGCAAGTTCCAGCAGCGGGGCCAGGGCCAGCACACCGGCAACGGCCAGAACGGCCATGCCGCCCCACAGCAGCCGGTGCAGCCAAGTGAACGGCCTGCACAGCCCCCACAGCACCGCCAACCCCACCGCCAGAAGCACGACGGTGCTGCTGGTGGAAAGTTCCGCGTAGGGCAGCGAAAAAGCGGTGGCAAAGCCCTGGGCCAGCAACACCAGCGCGAAGTCGGTAAGCCCGCCGGGCGCGGCGGCCCGCAGCACATTGAAGATAAACCGCCCCCGCACCTGCTCATGGTTGGGTTCCAGCGCCAGGACGAAGGATGGGATGCCGATGGTCACTGCCGAGATCAGCGTCAGCTGCAGAGGCTGCAGCGGGTATGGCATTGTGAGAAAGAGAGCGGCGCAGCTGAGGGAAAAACTAAAGATATTCTTGACCAGATAGAGCGCCGCCGAGCGCTGGATGTTGTTGATAACCCGGCGGCCCTCGGCCACCACCCGGGGCAGACCGGCGAAATCGGAATCCAGCAGCACCAGCTGGGCCACCTGGCTGGCCGCCTGCGCGCCGCTGGCCATGGCAATGCCGCAGTCGGCATCCTTGAGGGCCAGCACATCGTTGACGCCGTCGCCGGTCATTGCCACCGTGTGGCCCTGCGCCTGCAGGGCGTGTACCAGCCTGCGCTTCTGCTCCGGCGTGACCCGGCCAAATACGGTGTAGTGGGCGGCCGCATCAGCCAGGGCCGCGGCGTCCGCCAGGTCGGCGGCGTCCACATAGTTCTCGGCCCCTACGATTCCGGCGGCCTGGGCCACCCGGCTGACCGCCCGGGGATTATCGCCGGAGATCACCTTGACCGCCACCCCCTGCCGGGAAAAATAGCGGAAGGTCTTCGGCGCTGTTGCGCGGATGCGGTTTTGCAGCGGCAGCAGCGCCAGAAACTGCAGTGAGTCCGGGGGCAGCGGGCCGGGCTGTTCCGGCAGGGCCGCGCTGCAGCGGGCCAGCAGCAGCACGCGGCGGCCCTCGTTCAGGCAGGGTTCCATCTGGTCTTTCAGTTCAGCGTAGCGCGGTCCGGCCAGGATATCCGGCGCGCCGATCACATACCATCCCCGCCCTCCAAAATCGGCGGCGCTGTATTTGTAGGCGGAATGGAAGGGGATTCGCCGGACGCACAGCCAGTGCTCGCCCCCGCCGCCGAACCGCTCCGCCATGGCCTGGGCGGTGGCGTTGTCCGGCTTGAGGCCGGCGTAGAAGCTGCGGAGGACAGCCTTGATCTCCCCCTCGTCGGCGCCGCCCAACGGCAGAGGATCATCCGCCTGCATGGCGGCCTCGGTGATGGTGCCGGTCTTATCGACGCAGAGCACATCCACCCGGGCCAGCGTCTCAATGCAGTTCATATCCCGGGAAAGCACCTTGCGGCGGGCCAGCCGCATCATGCTGACCGCCAGCGCCACACTGGTGAGCAGATACAGCCCCTCGGGGATCATGCCGATGAGGGCGGCCACCGTGCTTTCCACCGCATCCCGCAGCGGCATCTCCAGCGCCCAGTGTTGTTTATACAGCAGCAACGCGCCCAGCGGCACCAGCGCGACGCCGATGAAGCGGATCAGCCGGTCCAGGGAGCGCATCATCTCCCCCTTAGCGACCTTGTGGCCGTCGGCCTTGGCAGCGGCGGTCAGGCGGCTGGCGTAACTCTCGGCCCCCACCCGGGTCAGCCGGGCGATACAGCTTCCCGCCGCCAAAAAGCTGCCGGAGCGCAGCTCGCTCCCCGCCTCCTTGCGGATGGCATTGGCCTCACCGGTGATGAGGGCCTCGTTGGCCATCGCCTCCCCCGCCAGCACCACTGCATCGGCGCAGATCTGATCCCCTGCGTTAAACTCCACAACGTCATCTTTTACCAGATCGTCGGAGAGGCACCGCTTCCACCGGCCATCCCGCAGGCAGCGGACCTTGTGGGCGGACACCAGCGTCAGCTGGTCGATGGTCCGCTTGGCCCGCAACTGCTGGGCGATGCCGATGACGGTGTTGCAGAGTACCACGCCCAAGAAAGTCATGTTGGCGTAGGAGCCTACCGCTGCCAGCATGACGGCCAGAACCAGGAACACCAGATTAAAATAGGTACACAGATTGTCCCGCACGATCTGGGCCACCGTCTTGGTGGGCGAAGCGGGCGGTTTGTTAGTCTGCCCCGCAGCGCGGCGTGCTTCCACCTCGGTGGCTGCCAGACCTGTTTCTGGCTGCATGGCGCTTCCTCCTTCCCCCTGTGGGATCATGATTATTGTACCACTATACCGTTATAATATGAACAAATAAAGCGCCCCGCCTGCCAAGTTTGACAAACGGGACGCTGTTTATGACATCACACAGCGGGAGCGGCCGATCAGATCAGCGCGGCGGTGATGAGGGCCATCTTGTAGACCTCGTCGGCATTGCAGCCGCGAGAGAGGTCGTTGATGGGGGCGTTCAGGCCCTG
>CAZIVF010000052.1:0-13899 GCA_964542725.1 uncultured Subdoligranulum sp.
CGCTCTGCGGCAGGGCATCCAGCCCACGTATGCCGCCCGCCGCCATCGCCCCGAACAATGCCGCCTGGACTGCTGGAAAGCAATCCGGGCGGCGTTCCCTGTTTCCCTCTAAAAGCGATGTCAGTGGATGAACGCGTCGTGGATGGCGGCCATCGCACGGTCTGTATCCTTCTCGTCAATGATGACGCTGATCTTGATCTCACTGGTAGAGATCATCTTGATGTTGATATTCTGGCCGGAGAGCGCCCCGAACATGGTGGAGGCCACGCCGGAGTGGCTCTGCATACCCGCGCCCACGATGGAAACCTTGGCGCAGCTCTTGTTGACGCTGATATCGCCACCGCCGAAACGGGCCTTGTTGGCTTCCAGCGTGGCCAGCGCGCTGTCAGCGTCGCCCAGAGGTACCGTGAAGACGACATCCTTGCTGCCGTCGCGACCGATGCCCTGCAGGATGATATCCACGTTGATGTTCTTCTGCGCCAGCAGGCTGAACACCTTGAAAGACATGCCAGGCACATCCGGCACATGCAGGATAGAAATAACGGCGACATCGTTGTCTTTCGCAACGCCCTTGATCAGCATACCTTCCACTTGTGTTTCCTCCTTCACAACGGTGCCTGGCACCGGGTTGATGCTGGAGATGACCTCCAGCTCCACATTGTACTTTTTCGCCAGCTCCACGCTGCGGTTGTTGAGCACCTGCGCGCCCAGGGATGCCAGTTCCAGCATCTCGTCAAAAGTAATTTCCTTCAGCTTGGTAGCCTTGGGGATCTTGCGGGGGTCGGCGGTGTAGACGCCCTCCACATCGGTAAAAATCTGGCAGCGATCCGCGTGGAGCGCTGCAGCCAGGGCGACGGCGGAGGTATCGGAACCGCCGCGGCCCAGGGTGGTGATATCTTCCGAGCGGTTCAGCCCCTGGAAGCCCGCCACGACAACCACACGGTTGCGGGCCAGTTCACTCTCCACCCTCTCGGTGTCCAGCCGCTTGATGCGCGCCTTGGAGTAGGCCCGGTCTGTGGTAAAGCCCGCCTGCCACCCCGTCAGGCTGATGGCGGGAACGCCCAGTTCCTGCAGGGCCATCGCCAGCAGGGAGATGGAGATCTGCTCGCCGGTGGCCAGCAGCATATCCATCTCGCGGCGGGACGGGTCCGAGGTGATCTCGGCCGCTTTTTGGATCAGGTCATCGGTGGTATCGCCCTGCGCCGAGACCACCGCCACCACGTCGTTGCCGGCGTTGCGGGTGTTCATGACGATGCGCGCCACGTTGAAGATGCGGCTGCGGTCCTTGACCGAGGTGCCGCCGAATTTTTGCACAATAAGACCCATAGAAAACAGATTCCTCCTCTATTGCCGTTTATTCCACCGCTGCGCCCGCATTGTCGGCCAGCAGGCGGTGGACGGTAAAATGCCGCAGAACTTCGCTTTGGGGCAGCGCTTTGCCGACCCGGTCAAAAAACTCTGTATCATCCTTGCGGACGACGGCCATGATGGTGGGGCCGGCGCCGGAAATATACACCGCCAGCGCTCCCTGGTCCTGGGCCAGTTCAAGAACCTCGTCGCCGCCCTCAATCAGAGGCAGACGGTACTGCTGGTGCAGCGCATCCTTGGTGGCAACGCCCAGAAGATCATAGTCGCCGTCACAGAAGGCGGCGGTGGCCAGCGCCGCGCGGGAAAGGTTATACACCGCGTCCTTATGGCTGACCATCTGGGGCAGCGCTGCGCGGGCCTTGGCGGTGAGCAGCTTGAAATCCGGCACGAAGGCCGCAAAAGCCAGCGCGGCATCGATGTTCTTTTTGACGCTGTAGACCTGGCCCTCGTCGTAGACGCTGGTGACGAAGCCGCCCAGCATAGCGGGGGCCACATTGTCGGGGTGGCCCTCGATGGCGGTGGCAAGGGTGAGCATCTGGCGGCCGGTGAGTTTGCCGCCCAGCAGCGCGTTGGCCCCCAGGATGCCCGCCACGATGCAGGCGGAGGAGGAACCCAGGCCGCGGGCCATGGGGATATCGTTGCGCTGGGTGATGCGCAAGCCGCGCAGCGGGATTCCCAGCTGGTCATAGACGGCGCGGGCGCTGCGGTACACCAGATTGTTGGAACCGGTTGGCACATGGGTGCCATCCACCGAGCTGATCTGGATGCGGTCCGCTTCCTCAAAGGTGAAAACATTGTGCATCGAGACCGCCAGGCCCAAAGAATCGAACCCTGCGCCCACATTGGCGCTGGTTGCGGGTACGGTGACTTTTATCATAGTATGTGGGTCCCCCCTGTTTTGGTGATGCAGCCGGGAAAAAAGCTGTCACTCCGGCAGCATTTTGAGCTTGAGGGCGACGGTTCCACCCAGGACGGCGAGCTTGCGCTCCACCTCCTCCACCTGGGCGGCGGTGGCGGAATCCATCAGGTAGGCGGCCTCGCCGTCCTTCTCAAAGACGACGCTGCCCGGCCCGGCCACGCTGGGAAGCAGCGCGGCGGCCACGCCCCGCACCCGCAGATACCAGGCGTGGGCGGCAAGGTCGGCCAGCTGGCCCTCCGGCTTGGGGGCGGGCTGCCAGAAGAGGCTGTCGTGTACGGCGGCGCCCTCCTTCAGGGCATCTACCACGTCGGCCACCACGGCGCTGGCGGTGGGCAGCTTGCCCGCGCCCTTGCCGTAGAACACCACGTCGCCCAGCATATCGCCTTTCATCAGCACGGCGTTGAACACATCGTCCACACCCGCCAGCTGGTTGGCTCCAGGGACCAGCATCGGCTCCACGCCGGCGGCCATAGCGCCATTTTCGCCCTCGTCATACCAGGCGATGAGCTTGATGGCGCAGTCCAGCTTTTCGGCTGCCCGGATATCCGCCACTGTGATGGGCCGGATGCCTCGGGTGGGGATGGCGTCCGGGTAAACATGATGCCCGCAGGCCAGGCTGGCCAGAATGGCGATCTTGCGGCAGGCGTCGCGGCCATCCACATCGTCCCCGGGGTCCTTGGTCTCGGCGTAGCCCAGGTCCTGGGCGATCTTGAGCGCCGCGTCAAAGCCCATATTCTCCCGCTTCATCTTGGTGAGCATGAAGTTGGTGGTGCCGTTGACGATGCCCTGCACCTGGCTGATGTGATTGGCCGACAGGCATTGGTGCATGGGGGTGATGATGGGGGTGCCGCCGCCGACGCTGGCCTCGAAGAGGAAGGCCACGTCGTTCGCTTTGGCGAGGGCCAGCAGTTCCGCGCCGTAGGTGGCAACCATCTCCTTGTTGGAGGTGCAGACGCTGCGCCCGCTTTGGAGGCAGGCGCGCACATAGGGGTAGGCGAACTTGGTTCCGCCGATGGTCTCCACCACCACCCTGACCTCCGGGTCCCCCAGGATCGTGTCGATGGAATCGGTGAAGAGGGCGGCGTCCGGATGGGCCGAGAAGTCCCGCACATCCAGAATGTATTTGACCTCGACCGGCTCCCCGGCGCGGCGGGCGATGGAGGCCGCGTTGCGGCGGCATACCTCCAGCACGCCGCTGCCGACGGTTCCAAAGCCCATGATCGCAATTTTTGCCATGGTGGTTTTCCTCCTTACTGTTTATACCCCGCGGTGGACTTCCACCACATTGGGCTGGCGGGCCAGGCGGGCAAACATCTCCTCCACCGTCATCTGCATCGTGGCGGTGCGGACGGTAACTTCCACCTGGGCGGCGCCGTCGGTGGGGCGGGACTGGGTGATGGTGACGATGGACGCCCCCGCCGCCGATATGCCGGACAGCAGGCTTTGCAGCGCGCCGGTCTTATCCAGCAGGGTGGCGATCACCGTGATGGTTTCCTGCCCGGTCTCGGCGTCAAACACACAGTCTTTATACTTATAGAAGGCGCTGCGGGAGATGCCCGCCTGCTTGGCAGCCGCCGAGATATTGCTGACGCTACCTGAGGCCAGCAGCTCTTTGGCCTGCAGCACCTTGAGAAAAACATCCGGCAGGACGGAAGCGTCCACCAGAAGAAAGCGGCGATCCGGCATTTTGTATCCTCCTTGTGTACAGTTGTGTTCCAACGTGAATCATCATACCACGGCGGACGGCGCGGTGCAAGGGCTTTGGAGGGATTTTGATTTTTTTGTCAGGTTGCACAGTATTGTTCAGGGAAATGCGAATTGTTTTTGTTCCGCGCACAGGCGGCGGCGCACCAAAAACACCCCTGCCGAAACAGGGGTGCCGGGGAACGGATAATTCTGGCGGATCAGCCCGCGGCGTTGGCCGCATCGTAGGCATCCTGGGCGGCTTGGGCGTAAACGTCATCCGTGCTGACGGTTGTGGTGTTATCCGGCAGATTGTCCTGCGTGTAATAGCCCACACGACCGCCGCCGCTGACCAGCGCGCCGGTGGCGGTATCAAAGCTCCGCTCGATCACGTCCTCACATTCAGCAAATTCCTTGTAAGGCAGGTCAGCCTGCACCTCCTCCATCAGCGCTTTCCACGCTTCCTGCATGGCCTTGCCGGTGGTGGCGCCGGCGTCATACATGTTCGCCTGCTTATCATAGCCCCACCACATGGCGGTGACGAAGTAGGGGGTCATACCCACGAAGGTATAGGCCATATAGTCGGTGGTGGTGCCGGTCTTGGCCACCGCTTCCATGTCCCCCGCCGGGGCGCGGCCATAGGCGGTACCCTGGCTGTCATGCAGGACGTTGTAGAGCATCCGGTTCATGATGCGCGCGGTGGAGGGCTTGATGGCCTGAACGGTGGAGATATACTTGGACTTATCAAAATAGAGGTTGCCCTGGTAATCATACACCTGCTCATAGTAGTGGGGGGTGGTGTACACGCCCTCATTGAACATGGCGTAGGCGCCGGCCAGCTGCACCGACGTCAGGCCCTGATACTGGGAACCCAGCACCAGCGGGGCCAGATCCACATCGTTCTCAGGGTCCAGCGCGGTACACTCCAACGTATCGTGGAGGAAGTTGAACATATAGTCCACCCCCACCGTTGCGCCCACGTTGACGGCGATGGTGTTGTAAGATTGGCGAATCGCGTCGTAGATCAGCACGGTATCGCCCTTGCCGCCCTTGCCGCCGTAGTTGCTGGGCCAGTCGCGCCAAACGTCGCTGCGAGCCAGGTTGACGGGATCATACTTGTTGGTGGAGAGCCCCAGCTTGAGGCAGAGCTCGGTATTCAGAACCTCCTTCATCTCGGCGGTATAGTAGGGGCTGTCTGGCCAGGGGGAGGAGTAGTTGATGATGCCGTGATCCAGCGCCAGACAGTAGGCGGCGATGGGTTTCATGGTAGAGCCGGTCTGGTGGGTGAGGGTGGCGCGGTTGATGCCGCGGTCCACCGTCTTTTCACCCAGGCCGCCGCCGATGGCGACGATGTTGCCCTCGTAATCCAGCACGGCGCAGGATGCCTGGGTACGAACCGACTCATAGAAGCAGATATAGGAGCCGGTCTCATCCACGCCGGTCTTGAAGGAGCCATCCTCGTTATAGACGGGGATATCGCCGGTTTGGAAGATCGCCCAGTCCTCATAGTCCCCCGGGGGGTTGACCGGCATGCCATCCTCGCCGTAGGTGATCTCGCTTCCCACGGGGATCCAGCTCTCGACCTCCTCCTCGCGCCACAGCGCGGGGAACTGGTCGTTCTCGTTATACATCATCTTCTCCACGCTCTCCTGCACTTCAGGGATCACGCTGGTATAGACGCGCAGGCCGTCGTTGAAGATGGCGGATTGGGCTTCCTCCTGGGTCATGCCCAGGTAGGTCATAAAGTCGTTCAGCAGTTCCTCATACACGGCGTCGGTGTACCAGGAATTGTTGGAGGTGCGGGTGGCGTTCTCCGAGGCGGTCTGGCTTTCCACCAGGGTGATGGTCTCAGCCTGGGCTGCGTCGCGCTCCTCCTCGGTAATATACCCCTGCTGGCACATCAGCGCCAGAACGTGGTTGCGGCGGGTGATGAGGTTTTCCGGGTTGGTGAAGGGGTTGTAGGCGGTGGGGCTCTTGGTGATGGAGGCCAGGGCGGCGCACTCCGACAGGCTCAGCTCCGAGACGGACTTGCCGAAATACTCCTGCGCGCCCACCTGCATGCCATAGATGGTACCGGTGAGGGGAACGGTGTTGAGGTAGGCTTCCATCACCGTCTCTTTGCTGTAGCGGTTGGCGATGCCGATGGCGCGGAATATCTCGCGCACCTTGCGCATCACGTCCTGCTCGTCGTCCTTGGTCAGGTTCTTGACAAGCTGCTGCTCCAGGGTGGATGCGCCCTGGCGGTTGCCGTAGATGCGGTTGCCGGTAAACTCATTCAGGGCAGCGCCGATGGTACGCTTGACGTTGATGCCCAGATCGTTGGTGTAGAAATCCTTATCCTCCACGGCGACGACGGCGTGCTGCAGATCAGCCGGCACATCGGCCAGTTCCACCCAGATACGGTTCTCGTCCTCGGAGAGGGTGGAGTATTTCTCCCCATAGGCATCGAAGATGATGCTGGTCTGTTTGCTCTTTTGGTTATCCAGGTCGAGGGTGCCTTCCTCGTCCGCCGTGACCTGCACGACGTACATGGCAAGGAACACGGCGCCCACGCTGCCCAGCATGATGCAGACGCAGAACAGGCATCCGATAAAGCGAAGGATGTAGCCGAAGATACTGCGGCGGCGCTTCTTTTTCGGTTTAGGCTTTTTGCCGCCGGCGGCATTGTCGGCGGGCTTGACACTCTCGGTTGAGATATGCCGCTGCTGTTTGGGGTCTATGGGGACCGCCTCCTTTGTATGAATAGGACGGGCCGGAGCCGTCACACAGATTTGCACACAGTTATAGAATGAATTATACCACAAACCGCCCCCAAAAGTACACCCCCTGCAGTAAAATTAACAAGTTTTTGATTTTTCCGCCGGGAAACGGCCATACTAAGCCTAAAGTAGGGAGGGATAGCCATGAGAGATCGTCTTCCGCAGGGACGGGCGCTGTATTTTACGCTGTTGGGCGCGCTGGCGGCGATATGCATCGGCGTGGGGGCGGCACTGCTGCTCTTCCCCGCCGGGGATGCAGGGGATGCCCCGGCCTACGTTTTGAAGGACCACGCCGGCCATCTGGCTCTGTACGCCGCCGACGGCTCCGGCCCCCTGGCAGAGTATGACGTGTATACCCGGCTGCTGCCCGAGCAGGATCTTTTGGCCCTGCAGCAGGGCGTCGCGGTGGCCGATGAGCAGGAGCTGCAGCGGCGGCTGGAAGATTACGGGCTGTGAGAAGGCGTCCGGAGGGAAGGCGCGCCCTGCGGGTGCGGTTTGGAATGGGGAGGAGCGGCGGCATCAGCTTTTTCAAAGGCGGCGAGGCCGCACCCTCTATTGATACCTTTCCTGACATTCTTACCATTTATAACTTTCAAATCGCGCCCATGTGTTGCACATCGGCGGGTTTTATGATACACTGGTACCATAAACCGTTACATATAAAGGAGCAATCTACCATGACTGAACAGGAAATTTTGGCCGCTGTGCAGGATATCTTCCGCGATAACTTCGACGATGACAGCCTGGTTATCACCCGCAACACCTGCGCCGACGACATTGAGGATTGGGACAGCCTGGAGCAGATCAATCTGCTGACCGCCATCGAAAAGAAATTCTCCATCAAATTCAAGCTGGCCGATGTGCGCGGCCTCAAGGATGTGGGGGATCTCTTGGATTTGGTTGCCCGCATGGTTTGAGCCGAACAGCAAGGCAGGCGGCTCCGGCCGCCTTTTTTCATCGCCGTACCGGCAGGAGAGGACTATGAACCAGTATACTTTGGCCGAGATGACCCCCGGCCTGCAGGAGAGTTTTACCGTCACCGTTACCGCCGAAATGATGGACGCCTTCGCTGCCATCACCGGGGACGTCTCCCCCATTCACGTCGACGCCGCCTACGCCAGGGGCCGGGGCTACCCGGGCCGGGTGGTCTACGGCATGCTGGGCGCCAGCTTTTTCTCCACGCTGGCCGGGGTCTACCTGCCCGGGGAGCACTGCCTGCTCCACAGCGTGGAATGTAAATTCGCCAAGCCTATCTTTATCGGCGATACCCTCACCGTGACCGGCACCGTGGTGGGCGTGAGCGAGATCGGCAGCGAGGCTGAGATCAAGGCGGTGATCACCAACCAGGATGGCAAGCGTGTCACCCGCGGCGTCATCAAGGCAGGGCTGGCTAAGTGAGCTGCCCCCAAGGAGGATTGTTATGGCATCTACCTACTTAATTACCGGCGCCACCAGCGATGTCGGCACCGCGCTGATCCGCCGCCTGCTCGCCGGCGCGCCGGAAGGCACCGCCGTGCTGGCCCAGGGCTGCAACGATTTGGACAAGCTGGTCCCGCTGTGCGGGGAGTTTCCCGGCAAGATCCGCCCCTTTGACGTGGACCTTTCGGATCGGCATAAGGTGGACACCTTCATGCAGCTGGTGGCCGCGGACTTCCCCGCCCCCACCCATTTTATCCATCTGCCCGCGCTGCCGGTGGTCAACACCAAATTCAAGGGCTTTGACCAGACCCGCTTTGACGCCGACCTGGAGATCCAGCTGCAGAGCGCCATCCGGATCCTGCGCACCGTGCTGCCCGGCATGGTCAAGGCCCGGTTTGGCCGGGTGCTGTTTATCCAGACCAGCTACACCATCGGCTGCCCGCCCAAAAACACCGCCGCCTACGTTATCGCCAAGAGCGCCCTGGGCGGCCTGGTCAAGAGCCTGGCGGTGGAGTACGCCCGCTTCGGGGTGACTGTGAACTGTGTGGCCCCCAGCATGATGGAGACCAATTTCCTGAAGGACACCCCCGACCTCATTGTGCAGGCCGCTGCCGAGGAAAACCCCATGGGCCGCAACGCCACCCCCGCCGACGTGGTCCCGGCGATGGCTTTCCTGCTGGGGGAGGAGGCCGGGTTCATCACCGGCGTAACGCTGCCTGTCACGGGAGGGTCCGCCATTGTCTGAGCTTGTCTGCCGGCTGGCGCGGCTGGGCGAGGACCGCGCCATCATCGACTTTATCAACGACAATTTTGATATGCGGCTGCCTCTGGTCAACCGGGCGGAGTTTTTCCGCCATTACTACGTCGGCCGGGGCGGCGTCCCCCAGTTCGCCGTGGCCGAGGAGGATGGAGAGTACCGCAGCGTGGTGGGCTACATTTTGGCCAACACCAGCGCCCGGCCCGATATCTGGGCCAGCATCTGGGTGGCCGCCAGAGGCCACAACGGCGTGGGGCTGGAACTGATGAACGCCCTGCCGGACCTGGTGGGGGCCAACGTGGTGGCCTGCAACAACATCCGCCCCCACACCTGCACCTTCTACCGTTTTTTGGGCTGGCAGGCCGAGCGGATGCGCCACTACTACCGCCTGGCCAAGCGGAGCAGCTACCGTCTGGCCTCCCCGCTGGATCCGGAATTCCTGCCGGTGGAGCAGGATCTGACGCTGGAGAAGGTCCCCGGCCCCGCCGCGCTGATCCCCCTGGGGATGCCCCCCAGCGCCCACACGCCCCGCAAGGATACCTGGTACATGCGGCGGCGGTATTTCCACTACCCCCGCGCCCGCTATGACGTATGGGCTGCCAGGGAGGATGGCAAGCTGCTGGCCTACGCCGTGACCCGCACCGTGACGGCGCGGGAAACCGGCTGCGTGCCGGTGGTGCGGCTGGTGGATTTTATAGGGGAGAACGCCGTGCTTCCCCGCCTGGGCGGCGCGCTGGATGCGCTGCTGCAAAGCGCCGGGGCCGAGTACATGGACTGCTACAACGCGGGCATCGCCCCCCGCTTCTGGCGGGCGGCGGGCTTCTGTGAGCGGGCCGAGGGGGACGGGACCGTTATCCCCAACTATCTGACCCCGCCGCTGCGGCAGAACACCGAATACTATTACTTCACCAACAAGCCGGATAATTTTGTTATGTTCAAGGCAGACGGCGATCAGGACCGCCCCCGCCTGCCCTGCGATTAATCAGCCGCCGAACGCAGCGCTCGCCGCCCCTGTGGATGGGGGCGGCGGGCGCTGCGTCTATTTTTGGTTTTGCCCGGTTCGGCGGGCGGTCTCTATTTTTCCGCCGCTGGCAGATACTCCTGCACCAGCAGGTCCACGCAGGCGCCGTAGCTTTTCATCCCAAGTTCCTGGCCGTAGCCCTGCAGGAAGGCAGTGTAGACGCTCTCCCCCGCCTCACGGGCGGGGCCTTCCCAGGCGGCCCAGTAAGCGTTGTTCCCAGCCAGGTCGGCGCGGGCTGTCTCACAGAGGGTCTGATAGCTGGCGGAGGCCACCTCCGGGTCGGCGCTGTACAGCGCGTTGGAGAGATGAAGATACCCGAACAGCCAGCCGGAATACCGGTAGACCGGGTCCGACGACTGCACCGAAGCGGCCACGCCGAAAAAGTTGGACTCCTGCTCGGAGGCGACGCCTCTTTGATGGGCGAACTCATGGGCGATCGTCACTGGCAGGAAGACGGCGGGGCAGTCTACGTTGAGGGTACTCTCCCCCACCAGCGGGCAGAGGTAGCCGGTGAAGCCCGCCGCGCTCATCAGCTTGGAGTAAAAGGCCGGCTTGGGGCGGCGCTCTGGTCCCTGCAGCTGGGGCCAGCGTTCCAGCAGCGGGTCATACAGGCCGGTGCAGTTCCCCAGGATGGTCTGTTTATCCGGCATCTCCACCGCCGAAGCGTTGACCTGGGCGGCGAAGTAGTCCGTCACAGCGGCCAGCTGCTCCATGCTGACCGGCGGCGCTGCCCCCGCGATGGAGGAAGCGTAATATTGGGTCCCCCACAGGGCACACACCGCCGCATAGCCCCAGACCAGCAGCACCGCCAGATGCAGCAGCCAGACGGCAAAGCCGCGCCGGCGGCGGATGCAGCGTATCAGCAGCCCCAGCGCCAGCAGGATCAGCAGCGTGGCCCCCGCCTCGCAGACGCTGAAAGGCGCCAGGTCGGTCACGGCCCCCAAAAAGCGCTTGACGGGCATCGAGACCTGCCAGACCCACCAATCCATCCACGCCGCGTTGCCCCGCGCCGCCCAAAACAGGGCCAGCGCGGCCAGGCCGGCGACCAGCGCCGCCAACGCGGCGCGGCGGCGCCTCCATACAGCGCGCATACGCTCCCCCCCTTTCATTTATAATACTCCTTCTTTTGACATTTTGTAAAGACGCATTATAATGGAAAGGAAAGGGGGCGGTTCCATGCGGCCCGATGTGGAAGAGTTTTACGGCGGTATCTCCTTTGACTGCTACCGCCTGCTGGGGGCTCACCCGGCGGGGCGGGGCTGGAATTTCACCGTCTGGGCGCCCAACGCCCGTCGGGTGCAGGTGTTGGGCGATTGGAACGGCTGGGATCTCTACCATCCGGAGGAGCTCTGCTTTTGTGAGGACGGGCTTTGGCGCGGCCAGGCCCCCGCCGCCCGGGCGGGGCAGTGCTACAAATACAACATTCTCGGCCCTGACGGCGTGTGGCGGCTGCGGGCCGACCCCTTTGCCTTCGCCTTTGAGGGGCTGCCCGGCACCAGCAGCCGTCTGGCGGCGCCGGACTATCCCTTTGCGGACGGGGATTTCCTGGGAGGGCGCTCCCCCGGCTTTGGGCAGCCGGTGAATATCTACGAGCTGCACGCGGGAAGCTGGCGGCGCCACTGGGACGGGCGGTACTATTCCGGCCCCGAGTTGGCCGAGGCGCTGATCCCCTGGCTGCTGGCCCACCATTACACCCATGTGGAGTTCCTGCCGCTGGCGGAGCATCCCTTTGACGGCAGCCAAGGCTACCAGGGTACCGGCTACTTTGCCCCCACCGCCCGCCTGGGCGGCTTTGCGGGCTTTGCGGCCCTGGTGGACGCTCTGCACGGCGCGGGCATCGGCGTTCTGATGGATTTTGTGCCGGTACATTTTGCCCCCGACGAG
The DNA here is from genome assembly GCA_964542725.1 of uncultured Subdoligranulum sp. Classification (GTDB taxonomy): domain Bacteria; phylum Bacillota; class Clostridia; order Oscillospirales; family Ruminococcaceae; genus Gemmiger. The sequence goes on from CAZIVF010000052.1 coordinate 11,811, forward strand.
GGTTTCCTGGCTCATTTTGATGGCACGCCACTCTTTGAGGCGGGCGCCAGCGACTGGGGCAGCCTGAATTTTGATTTGGCCTCGGGGCCGGTGCGCAGCTTTCTGCTCAGCAGCGCGGCTTTTTGGCTGCATGTCTGCCACTGCGACGGGCTGCGGGTGGATGCCATCGGCAATGCGCTCTACCGGGACAATGCCGGGGCCGGAGCAGCGGATTTTTTCATGACGCTGACCGCCGGCCTGCACGCCCGCTGCCCCGGCTGCCTGCTGGTGGCGGAGGATACCGACGGCTTTTTGAACGCCACCGCCCCCACTCACGCGGGCGGCCTGGGCTTTGACTATGTGTGGGATACCGCCTGGGCGCATGACGCGGCGGCGCTGCTGGCCGCCCCGCCCGAGGCCCGCCCCGCTGCCGCCGCTCGGCTCTGCGCGGGCATGGATGGATTTTGGCGCGCCAACCACCTGAACGCCCTGAGCCATGACGACAACGCGCCCCCGGCGGGCAGCCTTCTCGCCCGGCTGTGGGGCGACGCCGGGCAGAAGCAGCGCCAGGCGCGGCTGCTCTATCTGCTGCAGTACGCCCGGCCCGGCAAAAAGCTGAACTTTATGGGGAACGAGCTGGGGGTGTGGCACGCCTTTGACGCGTACCGGGAACCGGACTGGGGCATCCTGGCGGACGGGATCTACCGGGCCTTCAGCGATTACTGCGGGGCGCTGGGGGCGCTGTACGCCGCCCACCCGGCGCTGCACCGGCAGGAATACGATCCCGGCGGTTTTGCCTGGGCGCTACGGGGGCCGGTGTTCGGCTGGCTGCGCATGGCCGAGGGGGAAGCCCTGCTCTGCGCCTTCAACCCGCTGTGGGAGGGGCGTCGGGAAACCTTCGACGTGCGAGGCTTCCGCCGCGCGGAACTGCTGTTTGCCTGCAATCTGGAAGCCGCCCCCGCCAGCGGGGATGGCCGGCTCACCCTGGATCTGCCGGCTCTCTCCGGCGGGATATGGCGGCTTTGGTAGGCCGCCGGCGCAGCCGGATTACCTGAACCCCGCCCAGGCCGCACTTTTCTGGAAGTGTTGCGCCGCCTAAGCGGAGCGGCGCTGCGGCGGGCAGGGGGCGGGCAATTTTCGCAAGGCACTGTCTGACGCCGCCGCCCTGCCCCCCGTTGCCCTGGAAAAAGCTGCCCGGGGCTTGACTTTTACCGAAAACGCGCTATACTAAAGCTGGACATAAAAACAGGGGCGCCGAAAGGCTGAGATCCGCGCAAGCGGAGTACCCTTTAACCTGATCCGGGTAATGCCGGCGTAGGAAGTTTGCTGCACAGTCACAACGCTTTGCGCCCGCATGGTTTTGCGGGCGCTTTTCTTGTTTTTATGTACTACCGTATAAGGAGTATGATCTCTATGTCCAACACAACCACATCCAAAACCCGCACTCTGGTGGAGGGCGCTCTCATGATTGCCCTGGCCACCGTCCTCTCCTACATCAAGCTGATGGAACTGCCCCAGGGCGGCTCCATCACCTTGGAGATGATTCCCCTGGTGCTGATGGGCCTGCGCAACGGCGCCAAATGGGGCTGCTTTACCGGCCTGGTCCACGGCCTGCTGCAGATGATGATCGGCTTTGACAACGTGCTGTACTGCAACACGCTGGGGGCGCAGATTGGCTGCATCCTGCTGGATTATCTGCTGGCTTTCACCGTGCTGGGGCTGGCCCCGCTGGTGGCCGGGCGCTTCGGCAACAAGGCCCTGGGCGTCGGCGCAGGCGCGGCGGTCTGCGGGCTGCTGCGTTTTGTGTGCAGCTTTTTGTCCGGCTGGCTGCTGTGGGGCAGCTGGGCCTGGGAAGGCTGGAGCCCCTGGGCCTACAGCCTGGCCTACAACGGATCCTACATGCTGCCCAACACCGTCATCATGGTGATCGTCTGCGTACTTTTGTACAAAGCCGCCCCCAAGCTGTTTAAGAAGTGAACCGCCTGTCTCCCCTGCGCTGCCGCAGCCTGACGGGCTGACGCAAAACCACCCCCGGGGCTACCCGGGGGTGGTTGTTTGCTGTGAATAGATCAGCTGCGGATATAATCCCGCACCAGCGCCTGGAGCAGAT
>CAZIVF010000053.1:0-13884 GCA_964542725.1 uncultured Subdoligranulum sp.
TCGGTGGGGTGGTTGTGGGTCTCGTTCTTGAAGAGGAAGAGCCAGTCCTGCTGCTCGCCGTCCACATCGCACTTGATCTTGACGGTGCAGGCGTTGATCTCCTCGCTCTCGTCCAGGTTTTTCAGCACGCCGCGCTGCTTCAGCGCCTTGGCGCCGATGGTCCCCGCGTCCATCAGGGTGCGGGGCTTGGCATCGCGGCCCGTCTCGGCGCGCAGGGCCATGTAGCGGTCAAAGGCGGCCTGCACCACCTCGTCGTCGATGACCACCTCGTCCAGGATGGTGCCGAAGGTGGTGTGACGGCAGTGGTCGCTCCAATAGGTGTCGATGAGGCGAATCTCGGTGATGGTGGGGTCACGCTGCTCCGACTTAAAGTAGTCCTGGCAAAACACGATGTCGGCATGGTCCATCGCCAGGCCCTTCTCGTTGCGGAAATCCTCCAGCGCCTCGTCAGGCAGGCCGATGAAACCGGTGAGCGTCTCGACGCGGGTGGGGATGGCAAACTCCATCTTCAAGGTCTCCCGCTCCGCAAGGGAAGCCTCGCGGGCCTCCACCGGGTTGATGACGTATTTTTTGATGGCAGCCAGGTCATCCTCGCTCAAATCACCCTCCAGCAGATAAACCCTGGCGCTGCGCACATCGGGGCGCTCGCCCTGACTGAGCAACTGGATACACTGGCTGGCCGAGTCCGCCCGCTGGTCAAACTGGCCGGGCAGATACTCCACCGCAAAGACAGTCTGGGCCTGGGGCAGCGCCTCGTAGGTCACGTCGACGGGCGGCTCACTGAACACCGTGGGGACAGCCTGGTCAAACAGGGCGCGGTCGATGCCCTCCACGTCGTAGCGGTTGAGCAGGCGCAGGCCTTTCAGGCCGGCAATCCCCAAAAGCTCCACCAACTCGCGCAGAAGCCCCTGGGCCTCGCCGTCAAAGCCGGACTTTTTTTCCACATAGATACGGTAAACCATAGCAACTTCCCCTTTCGTTTTTACTGCATGGCGGCCAAAGCCCGCGCACCGATATCGGTGCGCTTATGCAGCTTGTCAAAGCGGATGCCCTCGCTGGCGGCATAAGCCTTGTCCAGCGCTTGGGGCAGGGTGGTGGCGACGGCGGTCACGCCCAGCACGCGACCGCCGGCGGTCACAAGGCGTCCGTCCTTCACGGCGGTACCCGCGTGGTATACCGTCACATCGTCGGCCCCCGCAAGCTGGCCTTCGGTCAGACCGGTGATCTCCTTGCCCTTCTCATAGGAGAGGGGATAGCCGCCGGAGGCTAGGATCACGCAGGCGGCGGCGCCGTCGCGGAATTTGACCTCCGTCTCGGCCAGGGTGCCGTTGGTGGTGGCCTGCATGATGGTCAGCAGGTCGCTCTCCAGCAGCGGTAGCACCACCTGGGTCTCCGGGTCGCCGAAACGGCAGTTGTACTCGATGACCTTGGGACCGTCGGGAGTCAGCATCAGGCCAAAGTAGAGGCAGCCCTTGAAGGGGCAGCCCTCGGCCTGCATGGCGGCCACGGTAGGCAGGAAGATCTCCTCCATGCAGCGGTCGGCGATCTCCGGCGTATAGTAGGGGTTGGGGGCCACCGTCCCCATACCGCCGGTGTTCAGTCCCTCGTCGTGGTCCAGCGCCCGCTTGTGGTCCATGCTGGATACCATCGGCTTCACCGTCCTGCCGTCGCAGAAGGAGAGAACGCTCACCTCCGGGCCGGTCAGGAATTCCTCCACCACCACACGGTTGCCGGAGGCGCCGAACTTCTTGTCCAGCATGATCTCCTTCACGCCGGCCTCGGCCTCCGACTCGCTCTGGCAGATCAGGACGCCCTTGCCCAGCGCCAGGCCGTCCGCCTTGATGACCACCGGGTATTTGCCCCGGGCGCGGATGGCGGCCATCGCGGCGGCGGGATCGTCAAAGGTCTCGTAGGCGGCGGTGGGGATGCCGTACTTCTTCATCAGGTTCTTGCTGAACACCTTGCTCGCCTCAATGCGGGCGGCGGCGGCGTCGGGGCCGAAGGCGGGGATGCCCGCCGCGGCCAGCGCATCCACCATGCCAAGCGCCAGCGGGTCATCCTGGGCGACGACCACATAGTCAAAGGCTTCCTCCTTGGCGAAGGCCACCATCGCTTCCACATCGGTGGCGGCAATGGCTTTGCAGGTGGCGTCGTAGCCGATGCCGCCATTGCCGGGGGCGCACCAGATGTCCGTGCAGGTGGGGTTCTTTTTCAGCGCGCGGATGATGGCGTGTTCACGCCCGCCGCCGCCAACGACCAGAATTTTCATAGTGGATTACTCCTTTGCTCCAGTGTGATTTTGCCGTGCCCGAGGGCGGCGGCAGGGGAAGTTCAGTTCAGGTTCAGGGAATAGATCACGACGGTGTCGTTCTCATACTGTTTTTCAAAGGGAGCGTCCGCAAAAGCTGCGTCGCTGCCCTGCAGGGTCTTATTGTACACCAGCCAGCTGACGTTCGTCTCGCGGCAGAGCTGCACGGCGCGCTCGGGATCTGCCACACCGTCGAAGGCGAACAGGGCGCTCATCTGTTCGTAGCGCGCGCCAACCTCCTCCGGCGGGGCGCCCATGTTGGTCATGGCGTACTTAAAACTCTCCATGTAAGCGCGCCGCCCGCTGATGGCGGAATACACATTGGAAAGCCCTTCCTCCGCCGCGCCGGTGTGCATGCGGTTGGTGGCAAAATAGCCGGTTGGGGGCATGTGTCTGCCCAGCCAGAGCAGGGCGGCCTCCTCGTCGGCGGTGAGAGGGGTGTAGCGGGGCTTTTCGGCCACCGCAGCTTCGGGGGAAAACAGGGCCAGCGCGCCGCTGCGGGCCAGGTACATGCAGGAGCATATCCCGGTAAACAGGCTCAGGGCGGCCAGCGCGCCCGCCGCGAGGCGCAGCGGTTTGCCCTTTTCGGTCAGGGCGGGAAGCTGGTCCAGAGCGGCCACGTCCACTGCCAGAAGCGCCGCGCAGGCAAAGTAGCTTTGGCTCATGGAGGGATGGTCGAACAGGAAAAACGCCAGCAGCCCGCCAAAGCCCAACGCATAGCAGAACAGCAGCGCCATGCTCCGGCCGTTCCAGCGCCTGCGGGCGCGCAGCGTGCGCACCGCGCCAAAGCAAAACAGCGGGAAGGCAAACGGCGCCATGCAGAGGCTTTGCAGCACCATGAACACCGGCAGCGCCGCCGTGTACAGCAGGCCGCTGCGGGCTTTGAGCGCGGCCAAAACCGGGGCGAACGCGCCTTTCTCCAGCGTGGCATGGGTGGAAAATTCCACGCTGGAACCCACCCCGGCGGCGAACAGGATCCGGTAAAACAGCGCAAACACCGCCAGCAGTGCCGCCGCCAGCAGCAGGGCGGGCAGGCGGTCGCGCCCCGGCAGGCGGGGCAGCAGCAAAAGCACCGCGCAGAGCAACGCCAGCGCGGCCAGCGCCGCCACCGGCCCCTTAGCCACGCAGAGCAGCGCAAAGCAGAGCACCGGCGGCAGAAAGCTGCGGGGGCTGCGCAGCCCGCCCGGCAGGGCAGGCACGCGCAGCAGGAGAGAGAGCAGGGCGACGGTTAGCAGGGCGGCGGTGGCCACCGCGTTGATGTTGGTGAGCAGATGGATGGCAAACAGGTTGCCAAAGGAGCTGTACCCCTTCAGCAGGGAAAGTCCGCCGGCATCGCCCAGCAGCAGCACCGCCCAGGGCAGCAGCACCGCCCGGCGGTCAGGCCGACCGCCAGCTCCGGTGGGCCACAGCAGCCCGCCCAACTCGGCCAGCGCCGCCAGCGCGCCCAGCAGCAGGGCGGGCGGCAGCACAAAGGCGACTGCATCGTAGCAGGAAATACCGCAGCCCATCGAAAGCCCGCCTGCCAGAAGTTCGGTCAGGTAGTGGTAGGTCAGGGTGTAGCCGCTGTACCGCAGGTCCTGAGGCGGGAACCCAAACGCAAAACTGGCGGCGTTGCCTGCGTTCCAGTACAGGTCCTGCTGGGGGATCGTCGTCCCTACCGCCAGCGGGTGGGCGGCTCGCCCGGCGGCAAGGCCCAGCAACGCCAGCAGGGCCGCCGCGGCAGGGGCAGGCCCGGGCTGTGCAAAAAACGCGCCCTGCCCCCGGCTGTGCAGCGTTTGGCAAAAGCGGCGCAGCGGCCCCGGCAGGCTGCGGTAAGGCGCCGCCAAACACGTCGGCAGCGTGAAGGGCAGGCTGCCGCACAGCCAAACCCAAAACGGCAGGCCGGAGCCACGCAGGCTGCACAGAACTGTGACCAAGCTGAACAGAGCAAGCCCCAAGGTGAAGGCGAGACCGGCACCGGCCTCGCTGCCTGCCAGCAGCACCGCAGCCGTGCGGCCCGGCAGCCACATGGTCAGCCACAGAAACAGAAACGCCCAGAGCAAAAAGGGCAGGGAAGCGCCGCACCGCACGGCAAAAAAAGCGTACACGACCCCGCCCGCTGCCAGGCAGCAGGCGCTGCGCAACTCTTTTTTTGCCAAAAACGGCATAGAGCAGCCTCCCTGTCGAAGGTGATTTTGGGTTTGAAAGGGCGTTGCCGGCCCGCCGCCTCAATGATGGAACAGGCGGATGCCGCAGAACGCCATGGCGATATTGTATTTGTTGCAGGTATCAATAACCTGCTGGTCACGGATAGAGCCGCCGGGCTGTACGATGGCCGTCACGCCGCTGCGGTGCGCCCGCTCGATGTTGTCCCCGAAGGGGAAGAAGGCATCGCTGCCCAAGGAGACGCCGGTCACGGCATCCAACCAGGCGCGCTTCTCCTCGGAAGTGAGGGGAGCGGGCTGCTCGGTGAAGGTCTCGGCCCACACATCATCCCCGATCACATCCTCCGGTGTGTCGCCAATATAGACGTCGATGGCGTTGTCCCGGTTGGGCTTGGCCACATCATCCCGGAAGGGCAGGTTCAGCACCTTGGGCATGTGGCGCAGCTGCCAGTTGTCGGCCTTCTGGCCTGCCAGGCGGGTGCAGTGGACGCGGCTCTGCTGGCCCGCGCCCACACCGATGGTCTGGCCGTCCTGCACATAGCAGACGCTGTTGGACTGGGTGTACTTCAGCACGATCAGGCTCATCACCAGGTCGCGACGCTGGGCGTCGCTGATCTCTTTGTTCTCGGTCACGACGGTTTGCAGCATCGTTTCGTTGCTGATTTCCAGATCCTGGCGGCCCTGCTCAAAGGTCACGCCGAAGACGGTGCGGGTCTCCAGCGGGGCGGGGGCGTAGGCGGGATCGATGGCGACGATGTTGTAGTTGCCCTTCTTCTTGCTCTTCAGCACGGCCAGGGCATCCTCGTCATAGCCGGGGGCGATGATGCCGTCGCTGACCTCGTGCTGGATCAGCTTGGCGGTGGGAAGGTCGCACACGTCAGACAGGGCGATCCAGTCCCCAAAGCTGGACATACGGTCGGCGCCGCGGGCGCGGGCGTAGGCGCAGGCCAGCGGGCTCAGTTCCGCGTCCGGGGCAATGTGGTACATCCGGCGCAGCGTCTCGTCCAGCGGCAGACCTACCGCAGCGCCGGCGGGGGAGACATGCTTGAAGCTGGCGGCGGCGGGCAGGGCCAGCGCCTTTTTCAGGTCCCGCACCAGCTGGTAGCTGTTGAAGGCGTCCAAAAAGTTGATGTAACCCGGCTTGCCGTTCAGGATCGTGACCGGCAGTTCGCCCCCGTCCGCCATATAGATGCGGGCGGGCTTCTGGTTGGGGTTGGTGCCGTATTTCAGCTGGAATTCATTCATGGTTCAGCCCTCCAAGGTGTTGTATTTGTTCAGGATTACGTCCTCAAAGTCGCCGGTGGCAAGGTCGATGGCCCGCACAAACAGGCTGACCTTGTTGTCCTCGTTCAGCGCCTCCCACAGCTTGCCGGCGTACTCAGAGGGGTCGCTCTCGTCCACCGCCACCCGCAGCGGTTCGCCCGCAAAGCTGGGGATGGGCGCGCCGTTCTTCTGGTAGGTGCTGATGAAATGCCCCTCGCCGGCCACCGGCTGGGGATAATCAAAGGTTTGGCGCTGCACGCTGGCATCGTTGCCGTCGCAGGTCTTGAGGATGCTCAGCTTGTGCGCCCCGGTGTGCATATCCACCACGCCGGAGATGCGGGGGGTAAAGTTAGGGGCGTCGTCCTCAAAGGTGCGGGTCGCCAGGGCGGCCTCAAAGCCGTAGCCGGGGCAGATATCCCGATCGATGAAGTCGTAAATCGTATCGGTCTGGTCGCCGTTGGTCACGATGGTGGTGGAACCCAGGGTCAGCACCGGGTTGTAGATGACCAGATGCGGGTCCTCCAGCTTGGCGGGGTCGGCCGCCTTAGTGCAGATGCCGTCCCGCTCGGGCAGCGCCTCAAACACCCGGTTGCGGGAGTTGACGCTGCGGCCCATGATCCAGTAGGCGATCATCGCCTTGCCGCCGTCGGGACTGAGGCCCAGGCAGATGCCGCGGCCGGGGTACTCGTTGCCGGCCAGATACTTGTACAGGTTCTTTTTCATTTCGCACCTCGCTTTTTTACGCTTTGCCGCTGCATACCAGCGCCAGGGCTTGGGGCAGCAGCTGCCATTCGGCTTCCACCATCACCCGCTTCTGCAGGGTTTCCGGCGTGTCGCCGGGATGCACGGCCACCGCTTTCTGCAGCAGGATGGGGCCGCCGTCGCACTCCTCGTTGACGATGTGAACCGTCGCGCCGGTGACTTTGACGCCCCGGCGCAGCGCCTCTTCATGCACCCGAAGGCCGTAGTAGCCCGGCCCGCAGAAGCTGGGGATCAGGCTGGGATGCACATTGAGGATGCGGCCCGGGTAGGCGGCAATGACGCTGGGCCCCAGCACGCTCAAAAAGCCCGCCAGCACCACCACATCGATCTGATGGGCGCGCAGCATTTCCAGCAGCGCCGCGTCAAAGGCTTCGCCGGAAGCATAATCCCTGCGGCGCACCACCGCGCTCTCCACGCCGAAATTGGCGGCCCGCTCCAAAGCGTAAACGCCCGGTTTGCTGGCAACCACCAGGGTGATTTTCCCGTCGGGGTTCTCGCCCCGGCGCTCGCTCTCCAGCAGGGCCTGCAGATTGGTGCCGCCGCCCGAGACTAAGACTGCGACGTTTTTCATACCAGTTCCACCCCGTCGCCCTCGACAATCACACCCAGGCGGTAGGCGTCCTCGCCCTGAGCCTGCAGGATGGAGACGGCTTTGTCGGCATCCTCGGCGGCCACCGTCAGCACCATGCCCACGCCCATGTTGAAGGTGTTGAACATATCGTGCTCCGGCACATTGCCCTCCCGCGCCAGCACATCGAAGAGGGCGGGGGTGCGCACATCCGCCTTGGCGATGCGGGCGGCGCAGCCCTTCTTCAGGCTGCGGGGAATGTTCTCGTAGAAGCCGCCGCCGGTGATGTGGGAGATACCTTTCACCTTGACCTGCTCCATCAGGGCCAGAACCGGCTTGACGTAGATGCGGGTGGGGGCCAGCAGCGCCTCGCCCAGCGTGGTATCCATGCCGTCGAAGGTTTTGTTCAGCACGGCGGGGTTGCTGTCCATAGCAAAGATCTTGCGCACCAGGGAGAAGCCGTTGGAGTGTACGCCGGTGGAGGGCAGGGCGATAATCACATCGCCGGGCTGCATGGCGGAGTTGTCCAGGATCTTGCTCTTGTCCACCACGCCCACGGTAAAGCCGGCCAGGTCGTACTCCTCCTCGGGCATCATGCCGGGGTGCTCGGCGGTCTCGCCGCCCACCAGGGAGCAGCCCGCCTGCACGCAGCCCTCGGCCACGCCCTTGACGATCTCGGCTATTTTTTCGGGGATGTTCTTGCCGCAGGCGATGTAGTCCAGGAAGATCAGCGGCTTGGCCCCGGCGCAGATCACGTCGTTGACGCACATAGCAACGCAGTCTATGCCGATGGTATCGTGCCGGTCCATATACTGGGCTACCCGTAGCTTGGTTCCCACACCGTCGGTGCCAGAGATGAGAACGGGGTGCCCCATACCGGTGCAGTCCAGCTCAAACAGGCCGCCGAAGCCGCCCAGGCCGCCGATGCAGTTCTCGGCCATCGTACGGGCCACATACTGCTTCATCAATTCCACAGAGCGGTAGCCGGCGGTAATGTCCACGCCGGCGGCGGCATAGCTGGCAGAATAGCTTTTTTCCATCGTTGCTCCTCCAAGATCGTTACAGTTGTTTGCCGGATTTTGAACCGCTCAGCGGTTTATCGTATACGATGTCCATCGTCTCACTGGGCGGGGGAACGGGGTAGTCGCCGGTGAAGCAGCCGGTGCAGAAGCCGCACTGGCTGTGGACGGCCATCTGCCGGGCATGCTCCACGCTCAGGTAGCCCAGCGAATCGGCGCCGATCCGTTCGTTGATCTCCTCCACCGTTCTGCCGGTGGCGATCAGCAGCTTTTCATCGGGAATGTCAGTGCCGAAATAGCAGGGATGGATAAACGGCGGGGCGGAAATGCGGTAGTGAACCTCCCTGGCGCCGGCATCCCGCAGCAAGCGTATGGTGCGGGCGCTGGTAGTGCCGCGCACGATGGAATCATCGATGAGCACCACGCGCTTATCCCGCACGGTGGATTCAATGACGTTCAGCTTGATGCGCACGCTGCTCTCGCGCTGGGCCTGGCTGCCCTGGATGAAGGTGCGGCCCACATACTTGTTCTTGATGAATCCCACGCCATAGGGGATACCGCTCTCCTGGGCATAGCCCAGCGCGGCGTCCAGGCCGGAATCCGGCGCGCCGATGACCACATCGGCCTCCACTGGGTGCTCCTGAGCCAAGAACCGCCCCGCCTGCAGCCGGGCGTCGTGGACGCAGGTTCCCTCTAGCACACTGTCGGGCCGGGCAAAGTAGATGTACTCAAAGACGCACATCGTGTGGGGGGCGGTATCGCAGTGGGTGTCAATGCTGCGCAGGCCCTCCCGGCTGGCGATGACGATTTCGCCGGGGCGCACATCCCGCAGGAATTTGGCGCCCACCGCGTCCAGCGCGCAGGACTCGCTGGCGAAGGCGTAGCCGGAGCCGTCGGGCAGCGCGCCGATGCAGAGCGGGCGGAAGCCGTGGGGATCCCGGGCGGCAATCAGCTTGGTGTGGGTCATGATGACCAGGCTGTACGCCCCCTCGATATCGTCCATCGTGCGGCTGACGGCCATCTCGATGTTGGGGGTCAGCAGGCGGTTCTGGGTCAACAGATAGGCGATGACCTCGGTGTCGGAAGTGCCGTGGAAGATGGAGCCGCTCATCTCCAGCTTGCGGCGCAGCTTAGGGGCGTTGACCAGGTTGCCGTTGTGGCAGACCGCCATGGCGCCCTTGCAGTGGTGCAGCACCATCGGCTGGGCATTGGAGCGGCTGCGCTGCCCGGCGGTGGCGTAGCGCACATGGCCGGTGGCCATCTTGGCGCCCCTGGGGAGATCCTCCAGCACCCGCTTGGTAAATACCTCGGCCACAAGCCCCAGATCGCGGTGGCCCGAAAGCACGCCGTCCACATTCAGGGCGATGCCGCAGCTCTCCTGCCCGCGGTGCTGCAGGGCGTACAGCGCGCTGTACACAGCGCTGACCATGTCGGTCCGGCCGGTGGAGTCGTACATACCAAAGACGCCGCACTCCTCATGCAGGCCGTTGGAAATTGTTAATTCGTCCATCAAAAAACCTCGTTTGCAGACTAGGGGATAGGAAGGAATCAGGAAAAGAACGCTCACGGCAGAAAACCGCCGGGGAGGGGAACTCTTTGCCTTCTCCTCCTTGCTTGTTTCTCTCAGCCCAGAAGGCGCTTCATGACCTCCTGGTAGGCGTCGGCCTCGCCGCCCAGATCCCGGCGGAAGAGATCCTTATCCAGATGGGCGCCGGTGGTGGCGTCCCAGAAACGGCAGGTGTCGGGGCTGATCTCGTCGGCCAGGATGATGGTGCCGTCGTTCAGGCGGCCAAATTCCAGCTTGAAATCGATGAGGCGGATGTTGGCTTCCAGCAGGATGCGCTTGAGAATCTCGTTGACCTGGAAGGCATATTTAGTGATGGTGTCGATCTCCTCCTGGGTGGCCAGATCCAGGGCCAGGGCGTAGTAGTGGTTAATGAAGGGGTCGTGCAGGTCGTCGTCCTTGTAGCTGAACTCCAGGATGGGTGTCTTGAAGGGGGTGCCTTCCTTGACGCCCATGCGCTGGGTAAAATGGCCGGCGGCCACATTGCGGATGATGACCTCCAGCGGCACGATGGAAACCTTTTTGACCAGAGTGTCGCGGTCGTTCAGTTCCTCCACATAGTGGGTGGGAATGCCCTCCTTCTCCAGCCGCTGCATCAGCGCGTTGGAGAGCTTGTTGTTGACAATGCCCTTGTCGCGGATGGTGCCTTTCTTCTCGCCGTCGCCGGCGGTGGCGTCATCTTTATAGTGGACCATCACGATCTCCGGATCGGAGGTGGCAAAGACCTGCTTGGCCTTGCCTTCGTACATCTGCTCTTTCACGGTAACGTTCATTGTAAAAGCTCCTTTCAGATCGATGAACTGCCTGTTTCTATCTTGGCTCCCGGCAAGGGCGGCCTGCCGGCGGGGAAACGGGGAACACTCACAGCGCCGCAGCCTCCGCCGCGATGGCGGCGTCCTTCTTGGCGATGGCGGCGGCGGTATCGGCGCGGAAAGCGTCCAGCTTGGCGGCCAACGCCTCATCGGCCACTGCCAGGATCGCCACTGCCAGGTAGGCGGCGTTCTTGGCGCCGTTCAGCGCCACGGTGGCGACGGGGAAGCCGGAGGGCATCTGCACCGTCGCCAGCAGGGCGTCCAGGCCATCCATCGCGCCGCCCTTCATGGGGATGCCCACCACCGGCAGGGTGGTGTTGGCGGCAAAGGCGCCGGCCAGATGGGCCGCCATGCCGGCGGCGCACAAGATCACGCCGTACCCTTCGGCGCGGGCCGACTTGGCGAAGGCGGCGGCGGCCTCCGGCGTGCGGTGGGCCGAGAGGATGTGCGCCTCATACGGGACGCCGAACTCCTTCAGCACGCCGCAGGCCCCCTTGACCACCGGCCAATCACTGTCGGACCCCATGATGATCGCTACTTTTTTACGGTTGTCCATGGTATATACCTCCTGCAAAAGCAAAAGAGCGCCGTGCCGCCCTAAGGGTACACCGCGCCGTGATCTTGTGATAAGGGTACAACAATGCCGTGAGAAAACAAAGACGCAACAGCGAGCCTTGCACGGCAAATCCCCCTCACAGAAGTATCTGTACTAGTAGTGTAAAGCGAAACGGCAAAAAAAGCAAGCGGGCGAAAAAATTTCAGAGAACTGGTCTACCGCGCAAAGTTTTGTGCGATTCTTTTTGGCTAATATGATGGAAGTGCGGTGAAAAGGGTATGACTTTTGCGGAACTGGTCATTCTGACTAAATCTTTTAGGAAAAGTTTGGACGATATGCCACCGAAAAATCTGGTACAATAGAGACAAAGCATCTGATGAAGGAGGCCCCGCCATGCATGAGGAACAAGGACGGAACCAAGAGGAAAAGCGCCGCTTCAGCCGTACCGCGCTGCACAATGAGGAGGAACGCATCAAGCATGCTTTCCGGGACCAGATCGCTGAGATGGCGGGGCTTTTGGAAGTTTTCATCTCCATCGTGGTGCTGGTGGGGCTGATTTTCAGCGCCGTGCCGATGCTACAGTGGATGCCCGGCCTGCTGGTGGATGGCAATGAGGTTGAGGTACGTACCTTTCTGGAGCGTGCGCTGAATATCGTGATCGGCATCGAGTTTATCAAGATGCTGGCAAAGCACAGCCCCGGCTCCTCGCTGGAGGTGTTGCTCTACGCCATCGCCCGCCACATGGTGGTTGGCCAGGATTCCGCGATGGAAAGCCTGATCAGCGTGGCGGCCATCGGGCTGATCTTTATCATCCGCAAGTATTTCTTTGTCTCCGCTTTCGGCTCCACAGCGCCCGGGGGCAGGATATTCCGCGAAAAAGCGAGACAACCCGCCCCCAAGGAACCGGAACATACCGGCAGTTGACTTCTCTCGCTGCTGCATACAAGGCCCGCTGCCGACCGGCAGCGGGCCTTGTGTGCTCCGGGCGGGCGGCGCGCCGCCCGCCCGGGAAAACCGTATCAGAACAAACCGGTGATCCTGCCGCTCTCATCGCAGTCGATGTCCATGGCGGCGGGATGCTTGGGAAGGCCGGGCATCGTCATGATGCTGCCGCAGATCACTACCACAAACCCCGCCCCGGCCGAGAGGCGGACCTCCCGCACGTTCATGGTGAACCCGTTGGGGGCGCCGGTCAGCTTGGCGTCGTCGCTGAAGGAATACTGGGTTTTGGCAATGCAGACCGGCAGGTTGCTGTAGCCCAGAGCGGCCAGTTCGTCCAGCGTCTTTTTGGCGGCGGCGGTGTAGGCCACGCCGTCGGCGCGGTAGATTTTTTTGGCCACCGCCTCAATCTTCTCCGGCAGGGGCTGGGTCAGATCGTAGGCATACCGGATAGGTTTGTCATCCAGAATAGAGAGCACCGTCTCGGCCAACGCCTTGCCGCCCTCGCCGCCTTTGGCAAACACTTCGGACAGAGCGCAGGGGACGTCTGCCTCGGCGCAGACGGCGCGGATGACGGCCATTTCTTCCTCCGTGTCAGTGGGGAAGGAATTGATCGCCACGCAGACCGGCAGGCCGAAGCCGTTTTTCAGGTTGTCGATATGGCGGGTCAGGTTGACGGAACCGGCGCGCACCGCCTCGGCGTTGGGTTTGCCCAGGTCCGCCTTGGCAACGCCGCCGTGGGATTTCAGCGCCCGCACGGTGGCCACCAGCACCACCGCCGTCGGGTTCAGCCCGGCGTAACGGCATTTGATATCCAGGAACTTCTCGGCGCCCAGGTCGGCGCCGAAGCCCGCCTCGGTCACAACATAGTCGGCCAGCTTGAGGCTCAGCTTGGTGGCGGTGACGCTGTTGCAGCCGTGGGCGATGTTGGCAAAGGGGCCGCCATGGATGATGGCGGGGTTATTCTCCAGCGTCTGCACCAGATTGGGGTTGATGGCGTCCTTGAGCAGGGCGGTCATCGCGCCGGCCGCGCCGATCTGCCCCGCCGTGACTGGCTTGCCGTCGTAGGTATAGGCGCAGACGATGCGGGAAAGACGATCCTTCAGATCCCTTAAATCGGTAGCCAGGCAGAAGATGGCCATGATCTCGCTGGCAACGGTGATGTCAAAGCCGTCCTCGCGGGGGGTGCCGTTGACCTTGCCGCCCAGACCGTCCACGATAAAGCGGAGCTGACGGTCGTTCATATCCATGCAGCGCTTCCAGGTGATGCGGCGGGGGTCAATGTTGAGCGGGTTGCCCTGCTGGATGCTGTTGTCGATCATGGCGGCCAGCAGGTTGTTGGCCGTGCCAATGGCGTGCAGGTCGCCGGTAAAATGGAGGTTGATGTCCTCCATGGGCACTACCTGCGCGTAGCCGCCGCCGGCCGCGCCGCCCTTGATGCCAAAGACGGGGCCGAGAGACGGCTCACGCAGGCAGAGCATGGTCTTTTTGCCCAGTGCGCACAGGGCGTCGGCCAGGCCCACGCTGGTGGTGGTCTTGCCTTCGCCGGCCGGCGTAGGGCTGATGGCGGTGACCAGGATCATCTTACCCTGTTTGCCGGCGTTCTGGATCAGGCGGTGGTTGATCTTGGCCTTGTAGCGGCCGTAGGGGATGACATCCTCCTCCCGGAGGCCCAGCGAGGCGGCGACCTCAGCGATGGGTTTCATCGTGGCTTCCTGTGCAATCTCGATATCGGACTTCATAAAAAATACTCTCCTTTCCTGAGGGGACGAAAAAAGGGCGGCTTTGCGCAATCGATGCGCAAGGCTGCCCAGACGGTCGGCATACATGCTCTTTTTTCTGCACTGTGGTGCTCCACAAAATTCCGTCAGCAGAAAAAAGCTCCTTACGGCGTAAGAATAGCATAGATGCCAGGGGTTTGTCAAGAGGGAATCTTACGGCTTGCACGG
>CAZIVF010000054.1:0-13116 GCA_964542725.1 uncultured Subdoligranulum sp.
CGGCAAAAGCAAGGCGAAAGCCTGCGGGGGACGGCGATTTTCTGTGAATTTTAGCGGGCAAGCGCGCCGTGTTTGCCGCACGCCTGTGTTTGTGCTATAATACTACCATCTATGACCGAGAGGAGCTGACCCCCATGATCGACGCCACCCTGCTGGGCTGCGGCGGCGCCCAGCCGCTGCCGGACCGCGCCCTCAGCGCCCTGGCCTTGACGGTGGAGGGCCGCGTCCTCCTGCTGGACTGCGGCGAGGGGACCCAAACCGCCCTGCGCCGCCAGAGAATCAGCATCTACCGTATCGACGGCATCCTGCTGACCCACTACCACGGCGACCATATCTTCGGCCTGCCGGGGCTGTGGCAGACAATGGCTAGCCTGGGCCGCACCGACCCCGTGGTGGTGGCCGGGCCGCCCGGGCTGAAACCGCTGGTGGAGGCGTTCTGCCGCGCGTCGGGGCCGCTGCCCTTCGCGCTGCGCCTGCAGGAACTGCCGGGCTGCCGGGGCCGTCTGACGCTAGGGGCGCTGGAGGTCGAAGCGTTCCCGCTGCACCACCGGGTACCCTGCTGCGGCTATGCCTGCACGCTGCGCCGCGCCGGGCGGTTCGACGTGGAGCGCGCCAGGGCGGCGGGGGTGCCGGTGGCGCTCTGGTCACGGCTGCAGAGGGGGGAGTGCGTGGGCGGTTTTACGCCGGATGAAGTGCTCGGCCCGGCGCGCCGGGGCCTCAAGGTGGTCTACGCTACCGATACCCGGCCCACGCAGGAACTGCGCCGCGCCGCCGCCGGGGCCGATCTGCTCTGCATGGATTCCACCTACGCCGGCGACGGTGAGTTGGATAAAGCCCGGCGCTACGGCCATTCCACCTGCCGGGAGGCGGGGGAACTGGCCGCCGCCGCCGGGGTGCGCCGCCTTTGGCTGACCCACTACAGCGCCGCCGTGACCGACCCCGCGCCCGGCCTGGCCGCCGCCCGCGCCGCCTTCCCCGCCGCTGTGGCCGGGTATGACGGCCTGCGGGAGGAATTGTACTTTGATAAGGAGTAGCTCTTCAAAGTGAAAAAGAATCTCATCTTTACCGTCGTGGTGCTGGCGGCGGCGGGGCTGCTGTTCTGGTTTACCCGCTCCAAGGGCAGCGGCGCCGTGGCGGTGCTGACCTACGGGGATCCCCAGGTGCAGCAGCGCATTGCGCTGGACCGCGACGCCGATTACGACATCGACACAGGCCCGTACACCATCCATCTGCGGGTGCGGGATGGGGGCGTCGCCTTTGTGGACAGCCCCTGCCCCGACCACACCTGCGAGGGGTTCGGCGTGCTGCGGCAGGAGGGGGACTGGGCCGCCTGCCTGCCCGCCCGCGCCAGTTTGGTGATTGAGTGAGGATATTCCCCGGGAAGGAGACGCCGATGAAACCGACCTTCAAGCAAGTGACCAAGACCCGCTATGTGCAGCAGGTGAGCGAGCTGGCGCGGGAGATCTTTGTGCAGCATTACACCCGCCTGACCCCCAAGGTGGCCGCCGCCCTGGCCGAAGCCTACCAGAGCGATGTGCGCACCGATGACGAGATCCACAGCGGGGTCATCAACTATTTTTTGATTTATCTGGGCAGTGAGCCGGTGGGGTATTTTGCGCTGGATCTTGGCCCGGCGGGGGCCATGTGCCTCTCCCGCCTGTTTTTAGTGGAGAAGGCCAGGGGGCAGGGTATTGGCCGCGCCGTGGTAAACTACGCCCAAAAGCTGGCCGAGGGCGACGGACGCAGCCGCCTCTACCTCAAAGTCTGGGCCAAGGACCTGAAAGCGGAGGGGTTCTGCAAGAAGTGCCGTTTCCGCCGCGCCGGCGCGGAGCCGATGGAGGTCCTGCCGGGTGTGGTGCTGGACATCGCCACCTGGGAAAAGCTGTGGCGGTAAGCGAGCCCTGCGTGGCAACCCGTTTCCGGCTTGGCAACAAGGTTTACCCCCGCTGTAGGGGGCGGCGCATAGCGCTCCTGAAGGCCGCCAAGCGTGCCACCCTGCACACCACCCGGGAACATCCGTGCCGTCCTGCGGGCTTGGCGCGCAGCGTGATTCTTGGCTTCCCCAACTCCCGTCCCTCCCCTTCCAACTCAACGTAAGGTGCTTCTATGAGAATTCTTCATCTCGCTGATCTGCATTTGGGCAAGCGCGTCAATGGGTTCGACCTGTTGGACGACCAGCGCTATATTCTGGAGCAGATCCTCTCCCTCTGTGATGAGCGCCGCGTCAACGCGGTGCTGCTGGCGGGGGATATCTACGATACCAGCGTACCCTCCGCCGCGGCCAACTCTCTGCTCAGCTGGTTCCTCACCGAGTTGGCCCGCCGCGGCATCACCGTGTTGGCCATCGCGGGCAACCACGACAGTGCCGAGCGCCTCGACTACGCCGCCGGGCTGTTGGCCCGCCAAGGCGTTCACATCGCCGGGCGGTTCACCGGCGCACCCAGCCGTGTCATGCTCCATGACCGGTACGGTGCGGTGGAGTTCACGCTGCTGCCCTTTGTCCGGGCGGCCACCGTGCGCCACTACCTGCCCGACGCCGCCATCACCGGCTATGATTCCGCCGTCGCCGCCGCCCTGGGCGTCTGCCCGCCCTTCGCCGGGCGGCGGGTGCTGCTGGCCCACCAGACTGTGGTGGCCGGCGGGCAGCAGCCTCAGCTGGCGGGCAGCGAGACGGCGCCGCTGAACATCGGCGCCGTGGAAGCCATCGATGTCACCCGGCTGAGCGGCTTCAGCTATGTGGCGCTGGGGCATATCCATCACCCGCAGCGGGTCGGCAGCGATACGGTGCGCTACGCCGGCGCGCCCCTCTGCTACCATCTGGACGAGTGCGGGCAGGAGCGTTCCGCTCTGCTCTTCACCCTGGGCCGCCGGGGCGTGGATGATCTGGAGCCGCTGCCCCTGCGCCCCCGCCGCGCCATGCGCCATCTGACTGGCCCGCTGGAAAAGCTCACCGCTCACCCGGTGGACGCTGAGGACTACATCTGGGCCACCCTCACCGATCCCACCCCGCTGCCCGACGCTATGGCGGTGCTGCGAGCCGCCTACCCCAACGCCATGCGGCTGGAGTACGCCCAAAGCGCCGGCGCCGCCCTGCCGGACGCCCCCGCCGCGCCGCACAACCGGCCCTTTGACGAGTTGTTCGCGGAATTTTTTGAGCGGCAGAACGACCGCCCTCTCACCGAGGAGGAGGCCCGCGCCCTGCAGGCCCTGCGCAGCGAAAAGGAGGAGGATGAGCCATGAAACCTGAACGCCTGACCCTCTGCGCCTTCGGCCCCTACGCGGGCGAGACCTCCCTGGATCTGACGGCCTTCGGCGGCAGCGGCCTGTTTCTCATCGGCGGAGACACCGGCGCGGGCAAGACCGCCCTCTTCGACGCCATCACCTTCGCGCTGTACGGCGAGACCACCGGCCTGCACCGCAAGCCGGGTATGCTGCGCAGCGATTTCGCCGCCCCCACCGCCGAGACGCGGGTGGAACTGGAATTCACCCACCGGGGTCGTGCCTACACGGTGCGCCGCTGGCCCGACCAGCAACGCGCCGCCAAGCGGGGCAGCGGCCTGGTGAACGTGCCTGCCCGGGCCGAGCTGCTGCGGGAGCCCGAGGAACCGGTCAGCGGCAGCACCGCCGTCACTGCCGCCGTCACCGCCCTGCTGGGCATCGACGCAAAGCAGTTCGCCCAGGTATCTATGTTGGCGCAGAATGATTTCACCCGGCTGCTCAACGCATCCAGCAGCGACCGCGCCGCGATCCTGCGCCAAATTTTTGATACCGCGGATTACCAGCGCCTGGGCCAGGCCGCCCAGCGCCGCGCCCGGCAGGCCGAGGAGGCCCAGCGCCGCGCCGCCGACGCGCTGCTGCTCCATCTGGCCGCCCTGACCGGGGAGGATGAGGAACTGGCCGCCCTGCAGGAGGAGAGAGACCCCCACAAGGCGGACCGAGCCGTGGCCGCAGCGGCGCGATTGATTGAGGCCGATGCCGCCGCCGAGGCGGACCTGCAGGAAAAAATGGACGAATTGGACAGCCGCATCGCCAAGGGGGATGCGGGCCTGAAACTGGCCGAGCAGCGCGCCGGCCAGCGCCGTACCCTCCGGGAAGCGCAGGAAGCCGAGGCCCAGGCCGACGCAGCGCGTATCCAGACCGCCGGCGCGCTGCAGGCGCTGCAGAGCCGGGCCGCCGCTCTGGCGGAGGAGCGCGCCCAAAACGAGGCCACCCGCACCGCCCTGGGTGCGCCGGAGACCGAATTGGCCCGGCTGGAGCATCAGATGGAGTTGGCGCGGGAACTTCACACCGTCTGCGACGGCCTGCTGGCCGCCCAGCGGGAGGCGGGCCGCGCCGCCCGGGAGGCTGCCGCCCGGCAGGAGGCGTACCGCGCCGCCCAGGCGGCGCTGGACGAGGCGGAGACGCACTTTTCCACGATGCAGCGGCAGCTGAACGCCAACCGCGCCGGGCTGCTGGCCCGGGAACTGCGGGAGGGCGAGCCCTGCCCGGTGTGCGGGGCCACCCACCATCCCGCCCCCGCCCGGCTGCCCGAGGGCCATGTGACCGAGGCCCAGCTGGACGCCTGCGAGAAGGATCTTAAGGCCAAGCGCCGCACCGCCGAGCAGGCCAGCCGCGCCGCCGGGGAGCAGCTGGCCCGGGCCGGGCAGCTGCACGACGGGCTGCTGCGGGATGCCGATGCTTTCTTTGCCCGGCGGGGCGAGCGGTACACCGGCGCGCCCGCCGCCGAACTGTCCGATGAGGAACTGACCGAGGCGCTGACCGGCCAGCTGAAAAGCCTGGACGGCGGCCTGCGGGATCTGCAGGGCCGCCGCCTGAAGGCGAAGCAGCAGGCCGCCCGCCTGGCGATGCTGGCCCGCAAGGCCGATGAGATGGCCAAAAAGAACGATACACTGCAAAAAGAGGTTTTTGCCGCCAACACCCGGGCGACCAACGCCCTCTCCGGCCACGCGGCGGCCCAGGCCCGGGTCAAGGCCCTGGCCGAGGCGATGCCTAAGCGGGACGACCCCGACGCGCTGGCCAAACTGCAGGCGGCCCTGGGCGCGCTGCGGGCGGACCGGGCGGACCTGCAGCGGCAGCGGGACGCCGCCGTGCAGCGGCTGCACATCAACCGCGCCGCGCGGGATAAGCTGGAGGAGGGGATCGCCGTTCACGCCAAGGCGCAGAAGAACTACGCCATGTGGGAAAACCTTTCCAAGACCGTCAACGGCAATTTGCCCGGGCGGGTCAAGCTGCCCTTTGAGCAGTACGTCCAGGCGGTGTATTTTGATGATGTGGTGGCCGCCGCCAACCAGCGCTTTGTGCGGATGACCGACGGCCAATACCAACTGCGCCGCCGCCGCACCGATGCCATCGGCGGCAAGACCGCCCTGGACCTGGACGTCTTCGACGCGTACACCGGCAAGGTACGCCCGGTGGGAAGTTTGTCCGGCGGCGAGAGCTTCATGGCGGCGCTCTGCCTGGCGCTGGGGATCAGCGACACCATCCAGCAGAACGCGGGCGGCGTTACCATCGAGACGCTGTTCATCGACGAGGGCTTCGGCTCCCTGGATGCCGACAGCCTGGAGAAAGCGGTGGGGACCCTGGCGGCCTTGGCCGGGGCCGACAAGCTGATCGGCGTTATCAGCCATGTGGAAGCCCTGCAGGATCGGATCACCCGCCAGGTGCGGGTGACAAAGACCCGCGCGGGGAGCCATGCCGAGGTAATAGGGGATTGACCCCGCGCTTGGTTTAGTGATGCGCTTTCCCGCCGGAATCTTGTATTTCCTTCCGTCCCCGGCTTGGCGATGGTTTATCGCTTCTACGCCCGCCATGAGGATGTCGCCTTCCCAGCATTTGTAGGGGCCGAGCGATGCCCGCCCCTACAATCCCGACGGCAATCAATCTTGCTCCCAAACCGGTTCCCCGCAAACCCGCGTTCGCGGGGGATACCTTATTTCATTCCCGATTTTTTACGCTCGGAGGTTTGCTGCTTATGGAACTTGTCAATGGACGGCCCGGCCCGGCGTCGGAGGCGGCCCGCTCCGCGCGGGAGGTGCGCTGCTACGACTTTTTGGATGCGCTGGGCGTACCCTACGGGCGGGTGGACCATCACCCCGCCGAATCCATGGAGGTCTGCAACGGCATTGACCGGGTGCTCAACGCCATGATCTGCAAGAATCTTTTCCTCTGCAACCGGCAGCAGACCCAGTTTTATCTGCTGATGATCCCCGGCGACAAAACCTTCAAAACCAAAGACCTGAGCCATCAGCTGGGGACCGCCCGGCTCAGCTTTGGCAGCGCCGAAAAGATGGCGGAACTGCTGGACGTTCACCCCGGCAGCGTCAGCGTGCTGGCCCTGATGAACGACCCGGCGGGCCGTGTGAGGCTGGTGATCGACCGGGAGGTTCCCTCCCGCAGCCACTTCGGCTGCCACCCCTGTGAGAATACCAGCAGCCTGCGGATTAAAACCGACGATTTTATGCAGAAAATCCTGCCCGCGCTGCACCATGAGCCGGTCTATGTGGACCTGACCCGCTATGAGTGAGGCCATTTTGCAGGGGCAGCTGGAGGCGCTGGCCGCCGCCCGCACCCCGCTGCACATGCCGGGCCACAAGCGCCGCGTGGCCCCCGCGCCGGGCCTCGGCTGTGCCGCTTGGGATCTAACCGAGATCGACGGCGCCGACGACCTGCACGGAGCGGAGGGAATTTTGGCCGCCGCCATGGCCCGCACCGCCGCCCTGTGGGGCGCGCGCCGCAGCTGGTATCTGGTGAACGGCAGCACGGTGGGGCTGCTGGCGGGCATCCGGGCGCTGGCCCCTCGCGGCAGCCGGATCATCGCGGCCCGCAACTGCCACAAGGCGGTGTACCACGCCGTTGAGTTGGGCGGCCTGGCCGTTCGCTGGCTGACCCCGCCGGTGGACCCGGCCTTCGGCGTGCACGGCAGCGTGCCGCCCGCCGCCGTGGCCGCCGCCCTGGACGCCTGCCCCGACGCCTGCTGCGTGGTGCTCACCAGCCCCACCTATGAGGGAGTCTTGAGCGATGTGGCGTCTATTTCCAGGATCTGCCATGCCCGCGGCGTGCCGCTTCTGGTGGACGAGGCCCACGGCGCGCACTATCTGCCCCTGGCCGAGGCCCACGGCTGGCGGGGCGGCGCGGTGGCGGCGGGAGCCGATCTGGTGGTGCAGAGCGCCCACAAGACGCTGCCCAGCCTGACCCAGACTGCCCTGCTGCATCTGAACGGCCCGTTGGCCGACGCCGCCGAGGTGGAGCGGCAGCTGGATGTCTTTGAGACCAGCTCCCCCAGCTACCCGTTGTTGGCCAGCCTGGACGGTTGCACCGGCCTGCTGGAGGCCCACGGTGACGCCTGGTTTGCCGCCTGGCGCGCCCGGCTGGCCCGGTTTGACCGGGCGGCTGCCGGGCTGCGGCGGGTGCGCCTGCTCTGCCACGGGGCGGACCGGTTGGTCGGCCACCCGGATTTTTACGGCTTTGATGACGGCAAGCTGCTGATGGACGTCGGCCAGCCCGGTGCGGTCTGGCTGCGCGCCCACGGCTTTGAGCCGGAAATGGTCTGCGGCCCCAACCTGCTGGCGATGACCAGCCCCTGCGACGCCGAGGACACGCTGGACCGCCTGGCTGATGTGCTGCTGGCTTATGACAGCGCCGCCCCCGCGCCCCCGCCGCCGCCCTGCCCGTTGCCCGCCCCCGGCACGGCCCGCCTTTCCATCGCGGATGCGCTGGAACAGCCCGCCGCCGCCCTGCCCTTGGCGGAGGCCGCCGGGCGCACCGCCGCCGAGTACGTTTGGGCCTACCCGCCCGGCGTGCCACTGTTGGCCCCCGGCGAGGCCGTCACCCCCGATTTTTTATCCGCCCACGCCGCCCTGGAGACCGCCGGAACCCGCCTGTGCCACACCCGCGCCGCCGCCGGGGAGATTTGTGTGCTGGCGTGAGCAGAGCAGGCAGCGCTGGCCTGGGGGCGCGCCAAATCCGCTTGCTCCGCAAGGTTCGCGGCGGGACGGGGGCGTCCCGCCCTACAAATTGGGGGTAGGTTGTAGCAACCCAGGTGGAGCGGGCCAGGGCAAGGTTGCGGGCCACGCTATGGCCCGCATTTGGCGCTCCCCGATTTGGCCGCAATGTTTATCTCCATCGAGATTGTAGGGGCGAGCATCGCTCGCCCTTGCCACCGGGAGGTTGGTGGGGTGCGCTAGCTTCGCCCCCTCGTGTACTTGCGAAAACATTGCCAAAAAATCTTGTTGAAAACTGTAACATTCGTAGAATATGCGAAAAAATGCTTTACTTATGCATGCTAACATGTTAGTATGTTTTCGACGAAGTACCCCGTTGGGGCGCTCCCCAGAGCGCAGCGCTGCAAGGCGGCCACGCACAATGTAAAGTACAGCGAATGAGAAGCGCCGGCTGCCGGCGGAGAACGCAGATCGACCTGCAGACCATGGGATCGAGGCCTTTTCCCGCCGCCGCCGGGGCGGTGCTCCCGGCAGGGGCGTACATTGTGCGAAGCCGCCGCAAGGCAAAGCGTCCTCCGGTGGGATGTCCCTTTCCGTTTGGGGTACACTATATGCATTTAGGAGGGTTCACTATGAAAAAAGCACTTGCACTCGCTCTGGCAGCCAGCATGGCCGTTGCCTGCGTCGCTTGCGGTGGCAGCGCCAGCACCAGCACGACGGCCTCCACCCCTGCCTCCACCTCCGGCGGCGACACTGAAACCGCAGAAGCCCCGGCGGAGAAGGCTTCCATCAAGTTCGGCAACACCCAGTCCGAGACTGAACTGCAGTCCCAGGCGCTGCTGGCCGTGGCCGACAAGCTTTCTGAAGCCACCGACGGCAATTTCACCGCCGAATGCTACTTCAGTTCCTCCCTGGGCGACACCGACGATATGATCGAGCAGGCCCTGCAGGGCGCGGCGATCCTGACCGTCACCGACCCCAGCCGCCTGGCCAGCTATGTGCCTGACTTCGGTATTCTGGCGATGCCCTACCTGATGGACAGCTACGACGACCTGAACAAGATCGTCAAGACCGACCAGTATCAGGAGTGGGTCGACGAGTTCGCCGACCAGCACGGCCTGTGGCTTGTCACCTCCAACTGGGCTTCCGGTGAGCGCAACTTCTGCCTGAACAAGGTGGTCAACACGCCGGAGGATCTGGCCGGCCAGCGCATCCGTACCATCGGCAACGATATCTGCACCAGTTCTGTGAACAACATGGGCGCCGTGGCCACCCCCATGAGCTGGAGTGAGGTGTATACCGCTATCCAGCAGGGCGCGCTGGACGGTGCGGAGGTTCAGACCTCCAGCTTCTACTCCACCCGCCTGTGGGAGGTCGTCAACACCATCAACCGCACCCGCCACTTCCTGCTGGTAGGCTGCGCCGCCACCGGCACCTCCTTCCGCGATTCCCTCTCCGCTGATTACCAACAGCTCTTCCTCGACACCTTCTACAGTGTCGGCGAGGATTTCCAGGCCACCAACGACGCCACCTGCGAAGCTTGGGAGCAGGAGATGGTGGAGAAGTACGGCCTGACCATCAACGAAGATGTCGACGTGGAAGCTTTCAAGGCCGCTGCTGACAAGACCTATGACGAGTTGGGCATGACCGAACTGCGCGACCGCATCCAGGCCGAGATCCAGGGATAAATCCCGCCTGGCGGGCCTGACGCTTCACAAGAGCGCCCCCTGACACAGACATCCGATCCGACCAGGGAACCGCTGCATCAAGCCCGCCCTGCGCAGGATCGATGCAGAACTTCCCTCGTTTTCCTCCCTATCCCAACCCACGGCGGATGCGGATCTCGTCTTGATTCAAAGGGACGGGCCGCATCCGCCCTCTTTATTATCGAAGCCCCGGAGCATGGCTGTGCCTGCGGCGCTCGGGGACCCTCTGAACCAATCCCGCCCTGCGGGCTTGGCAGCCCCCGGAGGGATTCAGAGTTCCCCTGACGATCCGCACAGCGTGCCGTTTCAGGGCTTCCCCACAGCAAGGTGGTAATCCTATGAAAAAAATTTATTCCGCATTTTGCACTGCTGAGGAATTCCTGTGCAATGTCGGTTTTGTGCTGATGATTGCGCTGGTGTTCATCTCGGCTTTGGCCCGCACCGCCGGGCATCCGCTGGCCTGGAGCATCGACGTGGCCCAGCTGATGCTCTGCTGGACCACCCTCATCGGCGCGGACATCGCGTTCCGCCACGGCCGGTTCCTGGGCCTGGATCTGGTCACACGCCACTTCCCCGTCAAGGTGCAGCGCGCGCTGGGCATCCTCATCGACGCGCTGATCTTTGCCGCGCTGATTATCTTCGTGATCTTCGGCACCCGCCTGAGCATCGAGAGCCGCCTGCGCACCTTCCAGACGCTGTCCATCAGCTACTCCTGGGTCACGATCGCCCTGCCGGTGATGTCGGCGCTGATGCTGGTGAGCGTGGGTCTGGATATCGTCAAGCGCGTCAAGGGCCTCAACGCCCCCGCCCAGGCCGGGCAGGAAGGAGAGAGTGAACAATGATCCTGTTGGTAATCGCCTTTGTGGTGCTGCTTATCATCGGCATGCCGGTGGCCTTTGTCATCGGTCTGTCCAGCGTGGGCTTCTTCGCCATCACACCGGACCTGCCCTTCAGCATCGTGGTGCAGCGCATCGTTGCACAGACCCAGTCCTACTCGTTCCTGGCGGTCCCCTTCTTTATCTTCGCAGGTGGCCTGATGAATGAATCCGGCATCACCAAACGCATCTTGGCCTTCGCCACGGCGCTGACCCGCCGTATGTGGGGAGGCGTCGCCCAGGTCAGCGTGGTGATGAGCACCATGATGGGCGGCGTGTCCGGCTCCGCCACCGCCGACGCCGCCATGGAGACCCGCCTGCTGGCCCCCGAGATGACCAAGCGCGGCTACACCAAGGGCTACATTGTGGCGGTCAACTGCCTGACCGCCATGATCACCGCCACCATCCCGCCCAGCCTGGGCCTCATCATCTACGGCTTCGTGGGCGAGGTTTCCATCGGGCGGCTCTTCGTGGCGGGCATCGTCCCCGGCATCCTGATGATGCTCTTCCTGATGGTCACCGTCACGCTGACCTCCAAGCGCCGCGGCTTTGATCCGCCGCAGAAGGATCTGCCCCCGCTGACCATGAAGGAGTTCATGACCAACCTGAAGGAATCTATCTGGGCGCTGATCTTCCCCGTCATCCTCATTGTGGGCATCCGCTTCGGCGTCTGCACCCCCTCCGAGGCGGGCGCGTTCTGCATCGTCTACGCCATCCTCATCGGCGTGTTTGTCTACCACGAGCTCACCTGGGAGAAATTCTACAAAGCCCTCAAGACCGCCGTCATGGACACCGCCGCCGTCATGCTGCTGGTGGTCATGTCCGGCCCCTTCAGCTACGCCGTCACCTACACCCGCCTGCCCCAGGCGCTGGCGAACCTGATCTTCGGCATCACCGAGCAGCCCCAGCTGCTGATGATTATTATCCTGGTGTGGCTGTTCATCCTGGGCATGTTCCTGGACAGCAACGTCAACTTCCTGCTGCTGACCCCCATCTTCCTGCCCATGGTACAGAAGGTCGGTTTCGACCCGGTTCACTTCGGCATCCTGATGGCCACCATCGTCACGATGGGCGTCTTCACCCCGCCGGTGGGTTCCGCCATCTACCCGGTCTGCTCCATCATCGACTGCCCGGTGGACGAATACACCAAGGAGGCTCTGCCCTTCTTTTTGGCGATCTTCGTGGAATGTCTGCTGCTGGTGTTCCTGCCGGATCTTGTATTGTTCCTGCCAAATCTGATTTATGGGTAAGCCGCAAACCGGCAAAAGCGGGCTGCCCCGCTGTGCGCTTACCCCGAATGAAAGGTGTGACTTGGCAGAATGTATACAATCCTATGCTTTGGTGATTCCAATACCTTCGGCACAAATCCTTCCGGCGGACGCTGGCCGTGGGAGCAGCGCTGGCCCGGCGCGCTTCAGCAGCGTCTGGGCGGCAGCTGCCGCGTGATCGAGGAGGGCTGCGGCGGACGCACCGCCATGATGCCCGATCCCCTGGAGGGCGACAAAAACGGCTACGAGCACCTGGGCGTGGCCCTGCATTCCCACCGTCCGCTGGACCTGGTGGTTCTGATGCTGGGTACCAACGATATGAAGCAGCGGTTCAATCTGCTGCCGGTGGATATCGCCCTGGGCGCCGCCCAGCTGGGGCATCTGGTGGAGCGGTACGACTACGGCCCCAACTGCCCCATCCCCAAGGTGCTGCTGGTCAGCCCCATCCATCTGGGGCCGGGGGTAGAGAACAGCGTCTTCACCGGCTTTGCCGAGAGCGCCGTGGAACTCTCCCACCGGCTGGCGCCCTACTATGAGGCGCAGGCCAAAGCCAACGGCTGGTACTTCCTGGACGCCGCCCGGTACGCCCACTCCAGCAAGCTGGACATGCTACATATGGAGAGCGCCGACCATCAGGCTCTGGCTGCCGCCATGGAGCAGGCCATCCGCGGCATCTTCCCGGATCTTTCCTGAGAAACCGCTGACACAGCCCCCCGCCCTATCCCAACAGGACGGGGGGATTCTGTTCTGAGCCAGCCTTGCCGGAAACATTCGGCGGGGCAGGGCTCCGGCGGGGCGTCGGGGACGCCGCCCCTTAAATCGTACCCAACGGCGGACCTCCCCATCATCGATTACCACTGCCACCTGAACGCCCGTGAAATCTACGAGAACCGCCCCGCCGCCAACCTTACCCAGCTGTGGCTGGGCGGCGACCACTACAAGTGGCGCGCCATGCGGGCCAACGGCATCCCGGAGGCGCGCATTACCGGCGACGCCGATGCGTACGATAAGTTTCTCGCCTTCGCCGAAACCTTGCCCTACCCCGACGACGAGGAGACCCTCGCCATGCTGGTGCGGGGCATCTGCTACCAAAACGCCAAGGAATATTTCGGGCTGTGAGGTTTTCCCTTTCAGCGCCCGCTTTCGTATAACAGGTTACAATGAGGTGATTTTTTTGCAGTCATTACAGCTTTTCACCGGGGCCTGCCCGCCGTCCGAGCCGCCCGCCCAGGGCGGCTGGCTCTGGCTGGCTCCCATCCCCCAAAACGCCAGGGGTACCGTGCTGATCTGCCCCGGCGGCGGGTATGCATGGCTCTCCCCCCGGGAG
>CAZIVF010000055.1:0-13053 GCA_964542725.1 uncultured Subdoligranulum sp.
ATACCTGTTTTTGCCCCTTCTGCCAAGAGCAGGCGGCAAATTTTATACGGCGGCCCCCGGCTTTGTGTGGAGCCGCCCACCGCAGGCACGCCCCGCCCCCCCCCGGTTTGGCTACAAGTCTTATTTTTGTGGAGGCGGCGGGGGCAAACTTTTCTTCCAGCGTTTTTGCAGCGCAAAAGGGGGCGCGCCTGACGGCGCGCCCCCTGGGGTTGCGGTGATTTACTTTTCAGCGTCCAGCTTGTCCAGCAGGTCCCAGACGCCCAGCATATACTGGATGCCCAGCGCACGGTCGTACTTGCCGTAGCCGGGGCGGCAGGTGCCGGGGCCTTCCTCCCACAGCTGGCGGCCATGGTCGGGGCGGATGTAGCCCTCCCATCCGGCGTCGTGGTAGGCGCGCAGGATGTCGATGATGCCGGTCTCGCCGCAGCAGTCGCGGTGGGCGGCCTCCGAGAAGTCGCCGTTGGGGAAGTGGTGGATGTTGCGGATATGGGCGAAGGCGATCCGGTCGTGGTGCTTGCGCACGATGTCGGCGCAGTTGTTGGCCGGGTTGGCGTTCAGGCTGCCGCTGCAGAGGGTCAGGCAGTTGCAGGGGTGATCCACGCTGGTCAGCAGCTTGGTGCAGGCGGCTTCGTCCACCATCAGGCGGGGCAGGCCGAAGATATCCCACGGGGGATCGTCCATGTGGATGGCCATCTTGATGCCGGCCTCCTCACAGGTGGGCATGATGGCGTTCAGGAAGTAGAACAGGTTCTCCCACAGCATATCCTTGGTGACGGGAGCGTAGGCCTTGAACAGCTCGTCCAGCTTGGCCATGCGCTCCGGCTCCCAGCCGGGGAAGGTCATGTTGTACTTCTCGGTGAAGTTCAGAATGTACTCGGCCATGGCCTTGTAGTCGTCCTGGATCATGTCCTTCTGGTAGAACAGAGCGGTGGAGCCGTCGCCAACCGGGTGGAACAGGTCGGTGCGGGTCCAGTCAAAGATGGGCATGAAGTTGTAGCAGATGACCTTGACGCCGTACTTGCCCAGGTTGCGGATGCAGACCTTGTAGTTCTCGATCAGGGCGTCGCGGGTGGGCAGGCCGATCTTGATGTCGTCATGGACGTTGACGGACTCCACCACCTCGGCGTCGAAGCCGTAGGAGTGGATCAGGTCGACTTCCTTCTTGATCTCCTCCTCGGTCCAGATCTCGCCGGGCATCTTGCTGTGCAGCGCCCAGACGATGCTGGTCACGCCGGGAATCTGCTTAATGTCGCCCAGGGTGACGGGGTCGTTGCCCTCGCCATACCAGCGCCATCCCATTTTCATTGGCATAGTAGTTCCTCCTTACGATAATCAATAAATTCACTCCACAAAGCACAAGGCTTTGTATTTACAAAGAGCATGCCCTTTGCCTGTTCACTGGTTCAGCGCACTGTGCAGCGTATTCCGCACGGCGCCGGGGCCGGCGAGCTCGGCGACGAAGTACTTCTCGATCTTGTCGGCCAGCGGGGTGGCGGTCAGGTCCAGGCCAAAGATGGAAGCGTTCGCCAGGATGTCTTTCAGCTGGCCGTTGTAGGTCTCGGGCTTGCCGGCCTCGATGCCCTTCAGCTTGGCCTGCAGGTCGTCCTTCAACGGATCGGCAGAGACTTCCATCTCCACGCCGTCGTCATCCTCGGCCAGCAGGTAGCGCAGCCAGCCGGCGATGGCCAGCGGGATGGCGACCAGGCTGTCCAGGTCGCGGCCCTCGGCGATGTAGCTCTTGATGGTCTCGCCAAAGCGGATGCCCACCTTCTGGGAGGTGTCGGTGGCGATGCGCTGCGGCGCGTCGGGCATGAAGGGGTTGGGCAGGCGCTGGGTGACAACCTCGTCGATGAAGGCCTTGGGATCCAGGATGCCGGGGTTGACCACCACCGGCAGCCCTTCCACATAACCCAGGCGCTTGATGAGGGCAACGATGTCGTTGTCCTTCATCTCGTCGCAGATCAGGTTGTAGCCCAGCATGCAGCCGTAGACCGACATGGCGGTGTGCAGCGGGTTCAGGCAGGTAGTGACCTTCATCCGCTCGGTCTTGTTGACGGTGTCGCGGTCGGTCAGATAGACGCCGGCCTTCTCCAGCAGGGGGCGGCCGTTGGGGAACTTGTCCTCAATGACCAGGTACTGCGGGCGCTCGGCGTTGACGAAGGCCGCGATGAAGGTGTTCTTGGAGGTGACGATGGGGGCCATATCCTCGATGCCGTCCTTCGCCAGGCTCTCCTCCACGATCTTGTGGGGGCGCGGGGTGATCTTGTCGATCATCGACCAGGGGAAGGCGATCTTGCTCTCGTCGTTCAGGTAGTCCACAAACTCCTGCGGCACATAGCCCTTCCCGACCCAGGCTTTCGCCATGGTGACGACGCTGTTCATCAGCTTCTCGCCGTTGTGGGAGCAGTTGTCCATCGAGACGACGGCCATGGGATACCGCCCGGCCTTGAAGCGCTCAAACAGCAGCGCGGCGACGACGCTCATGGCGTGGCGGGCGTG
Source organism: uncultured Subdoligranulum sp. (assembly GCA_964542725.1). Lineage (GTDB taxonomy): Bacteria > Bacillota > Clostridia > Oscillospirales > Ruminococcaceae > Gemmiger. The sequence goes on from CAZIVF010000055.1 coordinate 2,500, forward strand.
CTCGGGGCCCTCGTCAATGTCAGCCTGGACGACGGGCATCAGGCTGCCGTCGGGGCGGTAGAGGGCATAGCCCTTCTCGGTGATGGTGAAGGAGAGCATCTGCAGGCCGGGGTCGGTGAAGATCTCCTTCAGGCGGGCCATCATCTCCGGCTCTGCGGCGTTGACGCGCAGCCCCTCAGCCACCGAGCCGATGATCTCACGGCTGGTGGTGCCGTCCGGGTTGAGGGTGACGTTCATGGTCAGGCTGTCGAAGGGGGTGTAGATTTTGTCGATCACGTCATAGTCGAAGGTATCGCCCACGATGATGCCTTTGGAGGTCAGCCCCTCGTTCAACAGCTGCTGCTGCAGGGCCGCCACAAAGCCGCGGAAGATGTTGCCGCCGCCAAAATGGACCCAGATGGGGTGCTTTTTGGTGGCCTCGACCATAGCGGCATGGTCAAACTGGGGCAGCTTGACGCCCTTGGCCTCCCACTCCGCCTTTTGGTTGACGATGGATGCTGCGTTCATCTTCATAGTGGTTACTCTCCTTTTATTCTAACAATGGGTTGCTGATTCTATGCCAACGCCCTGCGGCGCGGTGTACAAGTTCAGTATAGCCTCTTTCTATTTGCACAGAAAGCTGCAAAATTGCTTGAAAAATTGCGAAAGTTGCTGTATGCTGTGGGTGGGAGGGATCACAATGGCCAACACTTACCAGACCTTCACCCGGCGCCAGACAATGATCGAACCGGAGTATGAGGTCTACCGCTACCGCAGCACCTATCTGAACGAGGTGGCGCTGCACCACCATGATTTTTATGAGATTTACCTGCTGCTGCGCGGCCGGGTGGAATATATTGTGGAAAACCGCATCTACCACATGCGACCGGGGGATTTGATGCTCATCTCACCGCTGGAGCTGCATCAGGCGCGGATCGCCGCCGACGCAGAACCGTATGAGAGGATTGTTCTGTGGATCGCGCGGGGGTATTTGGAGCGGCTCTCAACGCCGCGCACCAGCCTGACGCGCTGCTTTGACGCGGCGCTGCCCGGCCACACCAACCTGCTTCGGCTGCCCGGCGCGGCCAGCGCCGCGATGCAACAACGCCTGGAACGGCTGGGAAGCTACCGTGAACAGACGGACTATGGTGACGACCTGCTGGCTCAGAGCTGCCTTTTGGAACTGCTGGTGGAGCTGAACCGCGCGGCCCAGCGCCGCGAGAGCACCCAAGCGGGGGACACCGACCGGGTGGTGGACGCCGTGGTGGCCTACATCAACGAGCATTACAGCGAGCCGCTCACGCTGGACAGGCTGGCGGAACAGTTTTTCATCAGCAAATACCACCTGCTGCGCAAGTTCGACGCCCAAGTGGGAACCACGGTACACCGCTACATTTTGCAGAAACGCCTGCTCATTGCCAAGCAACTGCTGGCCGGCGGCGTAAGCCCCAGCGAAGCCTGCCAATACTGCGGTTTTGGCGACTATGCCAACTTTTACCGGGCTTTCAAGGGGGAGTACGGCCAGACGCCCCGGCAATACACACAATCCTTGTACCCCAAACACTGATTTTTTTAGCCAATTTATTATAACACAAATAGCTCCCCAACACAATGCCGGGCCAAAATTTTATAGGATATTCCTGAAATTCCATAAAAAAATACTACTGCCCCACCGCCCGCCGCAAAGTCTATCGCCATTGAGATTGTAGGGGCGAGCATCGCTCGCCCGTGTTGCCGGGCGGAAAACCCGTCCTCGGGCGGTAGTAGGGCGGGAAGGCGGTGAATAAACCGTCATCCCACGGCAGTGCGTAGGGGCGGCGATACACCTCAACATAAAACCGTCAACAGGTGGTCGCGCGGGGCCGCGCGCACCGCAAATCTTACGCGGTTGCTGGAGCCGGGGGTGACGGGCTGCCCGCGGGGGCGGGCGTTTTGCTTCCGTAGCCGCCGAATCGCCGGGGGAACAGGAGGAATTTTTTGACACTATGTACTTTATTTGGGAAATTCCACCGCACTTTATTTGTGAAATTCTGTGGTTTTGATTGACAAGCTTTCTTTGGGTGCATATAATAAGAAGTAAGTGACTGAAAGGAGCATCCCAATGCATTTGACAAGAAGCGAGCAGGAGATTATGGAACTGTTTTGGTCCATCGACCATCCTATAACCCAGTCGGAAGTCGTCTCGACCTGTGAGAACCGCAGCTGGAAAGAGCGTTCCGTCTTCTCGATGCTGAACAGCCTGATGAAGAAAGGGCTTGTGCATGAGGTTAGCTTTGTTCGCAGCGGCAAAACCTATGCCCGCACCTTTGAGGCGACGATGACCCAGCCGGAGTTCCTGGCCAACACCGTGGCGGATCAACTCACGCAGGAGGAGATGCCCGCGCTGTTCTGCGCTCTGCTGCATAAAGACAAAGTTACCGAAGAAACGTTAAAAAAAGTCCACGCCATGATTGATTCGATGATGGAGAATGGTTAGTTTTTGGTCTCTTGTAAGCGGAATTTTCTGGTTTTCTCTGTTTCTGGGCTTTATCTACCTGCTTCACTTTAATACGCCGCTGCTGGGCCGGTACGGCGTTGCGCTCTTTCTGGTGGCAACGTTTTTGGGCGCTTTCCGCATTCTGTTCCCGTTGGACTCGAAGGCGGCTATTGTGATCCGTTCGCCGGATACGCTGCCTCTTGTTTGGCATTTCCTTCTGGCTCCCATCTGGGAGGGCGTCGCCCCGTTGCATCTGCTGCTCATCCTGTGGGCTGCGGGCGCCGTGGCCGACGCCGCGCGGGAGATAAAGGCCACCTACAAATTCTCTGAGCTGCTTCGCCTCTGCCGCAAGCCGCTCACCCCGCAGATGAGGGAGGTCGTTGCCTCCCTGAACCTGGAGGGCCGCCAGATCTGGATCAGCACAGCCATAAGTTCCCCCATCTCCTTAGGGCTGCTGCATCCGTGCATTTACCTGCCGGATATGCCGGTCAGCAATGCGGATCTGCGGTGGGTCCTGTTACATGAGGAGTGCCATATCTCCCACAAAGACTCCTGGGTTAAGAGCCTGTTCATCCTTCTACGCTGCCTTTTGTGGTGGGATTTTCCGGTCCGTATTTTCGGCAAGGTGCTGGATGATATTCTGGAGGTTCGCTGTGACAGTAGCGTCCTCGCCGGTGTTCCCGCCAGGGAATACCAAAATTATCTGGCCGCAATCGTCCGCATGGCGGAGCGCTCCTCCGACCTGAGGGCGAGCATCCCCGCCGCCGCAGTCAAGTTTGCCGGGATAAAGCGCAAAGAAAACATTCTTCTTACAAGAGCTACGGCTATTCAAAGCTTGAGCAAACGCACCTGGCGGCAGCGCCTGGTGGTTTGGCTGGGCAGTCTGCTTTACCTCTTAGTATTCCTCGGGTCTTATTGCTTCATTGTGCAGCCTTACTTCGACTACGAAGATATTACGGAAGGAACGAAAATCGATATTTCCCCTGAGACTTGTTATATCATACATGATTCTGAAGGACAATATACATTGTGGTATCAAGATATCTGTATGGGTGAACTTCCGGACGAAGTATTGAACCAACCTCCTAATAATCAGTTACAAATCAGAGAGGGGACAGATTGACATGGAAAAAATGTTTGCCAGCGTCCTGGCCGTTATGATGTTGGCGTGCGCCCTGGCCCTGCCCGCTGCGGCGGAGGCCCCTGTTCCCGATGCACCCGCGGCGGCTTCACCCCGTGCCGAGGAGTTGGAATGGATTTATCGCTACTACAACGGTAAATACCAGCGGCGGCTGTGGTCCCACACCTACGGCGTTTGGCTCACCGATTGGATCGATATGTGATTTCCCTTTCCCTCTGCCTATAACGAAGCCCCAGGCCGTCCGGCCTGGGGCTTTTTTGCAGTGGGGTCGCTCCCCCTCCCGCCTTATTCCTGGATCGCCTCGATATAGACGATCTCGGTTTTGCCCTGGGTTCGCAGGCGGTAGCCCCAGGTGCCGGTGCCGCCGCTGGTGATGGCCACGGCGGATCCCACCTGCTTGCGGCCATAGTTCATCTCATTGACTACCCGGCCCGCGTAGCCGCCGGGCCAGATCTGGCCGCCGTGGGTGTGCCCGCAGAGGATCAGGTCCGCCCCAGCGGCAGCTGCCTGCTTCAGTTCCCGCGGCTCATGGTCCAGCCAGATGGTGTATCGCCCGTCCGGTCTGCAGAGGGTATCCGGCGCGGCCCGCCGCCCCTGGGTGAACAGATAATCCTTGCGCCCCACAATGCGCACCGCCGGCTGGGAGGGGGTATCCACCGCCACATCCTCCAGCACCCGCACCTTGGCGGCAGCCATGCCGGCCTCCATGGCCGCCCGGTCGTACTCCGGCTCGGTCAGGTGATGGAAAAGGTCGTGGTTGCCGTAGACAAGGTACTTTCCCAGCGGGGCTTCCAACTCGGCCAGAAAACGGTTGAAGGCGTCGAACTCCTCCCGGGGCGTGAATTCGTCGTAGAGATCGCCGGTGAGCAGGATCATATCGGGCTGCAGCGCGCCGATCTTCTCTTTCAATTCCAGAATGCGCCCCCGGTGCAGCGCGGCCTTGGGGTTGGGGTGCAGGTCGCTGAGCTGCACGATGCGCAGCCTGCCGCCCGGGAGCGGTTTGCCGGTGCGCACAGTGTAGCGGGTCACACAGAGGCGGCGGGCGCGCTGGTAGGCGAAGGCGATCACAAGAACGGTGAGCAGCGCCGGGGTCAGCCCGCCCAGCGAGACCGTGCGGGTGACAGCCACCGCCCACGGCCCGATCCGCAGCGCCAGAAGGTCGAACCCCCAACACAGGTAGGAAAGCGCCGCAAAGTAGGCCACCGCCACGATGCCCGGCCCCAGCGGGTTGCGGCTCCACCAGGAGAGCGCCGCCACCCCCGCCAGCGGCAGGCCGTAGTACAGCGCCGGCAGCCCCGCCAGGGGCTGCATCAGCGGAATGTGCAGAAGATACAGGTAGATCAGCGCCGCCAGGGCGGCCTGCCCCACGTGGGGCATGGTGGTCTGCAAAAAACGCGGGTACACGGCGAAGGCTTCCCCCTTTTTCGGCAGCGGCGGCAGAGGGGCGGCCCGGGGGCCGCCCTGCCTGCGAAAAGTCCCCGGGGTGAGGTTCCAGTTCGCCCCGGGGACTGCTGCAGAAGTTGTTTTGCCTATAGTATACCCCTGCGCGGGCGGCCCTGTCAAGGAAAAGACAGAGCGTAAAAGTTCGCCGCACAGCGCCAAAAAAACTTGGGCAACACCGCACAATTCCCGGCTACGCCTAAAGCGCCGCTCCGGCGGCTGCGAGACGCCGCCAGCGTTGAGAAAATGCCCGTTGAACCCATACAGTATCAACTGCGCTTTTCTCTTAGCTGTCGGCATCTCTCGCTCGCCGTATCGGCGCTTTGAATTTTGCGGTGTTGCCTTATTGCTTTTCTCGGATGGCCTTGTCGATCGCCTTGGCGGCCTCCTTGCCGGCGCCCATCGCCAGGATGACGGTGGCCGCGCCGGTCACGGCGTCGCCGCCGGCGTAGACGAAGGGGCGGCTGGTCAGGCCGTCCGGCCCGTTGGTGATGAGGCAGCCGTGGCGGTCGGCATCCAGGCCCGGGGTGGTGGAGCGGATCAGCGGGTTGGGGCTGGTACCCAGCGCCATAATCATGGTGTCGATCTCCAAATCAAACTCGCTGCCCTCCTTGACGATGGGGCGGCGGCGGCCGGAGGCATCCGGCTCGCCCAGTTCCATCTCCACGCAGGTCATGCCGCGCACGCAGCCGCTCTCATCGCCCAGCACGGCCACCGGGTTGGTGAGGGTCTTGAAGATGATGCCCTCCTCCTCGGCGTGTTCAACCTCCTCCTTGCGGGCGGGAAGCTCGGCCATGCCGCGGCGGTAGACGATGTAGACATTCTCGGCCCCCAGGCGCTTGGCGGAGCGGGCGGCGTCCATGGCGACGTTGCCGCCGCCCACGACGGCCACTGCCTTGGACTTCTGGATGGGGGTGCGGGAATCCGGCAGGTAAGCCTTCATCAGGTTGACGCGGGTCAGGTACTCGTTGGCGGAGTAGACGCCCTTGAGGCTCTCGCCGGGGATGCCCATGAAGCGGGGCAGGCCCGCGCCGGAGGCGATGTAGACGGCCTCGAAGCCGTAGTCGTTCATCAGTTCGTCGATGGTCAGCACCTTGCCGATGACCATGTTGCACTCAATATCCACGCCCAGGTCGCGCAGACCCTCGACCTCCTTCTGCACGATGTCCTTCGGCAGGCGGAATTCGGGGATGCCATACATCAGAACGCCGCCGGCGACGTGCAGCGCCTCGTAGATGGTGACTTTGTAGCCCATCTTGGCCAGGTCGCCCGCCACGGTCAGGCCGGAAGGCCCGGCGCCGATCACCGCCACCTTGTGGCCGTTGGGGGCGGGCTTTTCGGCCTTGGTATGTACGTTTTCCCGGTGCCAGTCCGCGACAAAGCGCTCCAGGCGGCCGATTCCGACCGGCTCGCCCTTGATGCCGCGCACGCACTTGCCCTCGCACTGGGTCTCCTGCGGGCAGACGCGGCCGCAGACGGCGGGCAGCGCGCTGGAGGCGGCGATGACCTGGTAGGCGGCCTCAAAGTCGCCCTCGGCCACCTTGGCGATAAAGCCGGGGATATCGATCTCCACCGGGCAGCCGGAGCGGCAGGGGTGGTTTTTGCACTGCAGGCAGCGCTTGGCCTCGTTCACGGCCATCTCGGCGGTATAGCCCAGGGCAACCTCCTGGAAGTTTTTGTTGCGGACGTTGGGGTCCTGGCTGGGCATGGGGCATTTTTTCGGGTCCATATTCGCCATCTTACTCGACCTCCTTCTTCAGCAGATTGCACTCGGCCTCACGGGCATGGGTCTCAAACTCCTTGTACATGGTGCTCCGGTGCATTGCCTCGTCAAAGTCGACCTCAAAACCGTCGAAGTCTGGGCCGTCCACACAGGCGAACATCGTCTTGCCGCCCACCGTCAGGCGGCAGCCGCCGCACATGCCGGTGCCATCCACCATGACCGGATTCATCGAGACAACGGTCTTGACGTTGTAGGGCTTGGTGGTCTTGACGACAAACTTCATCATGATCAGCGGGCCGATGGTGATGACCTCGTCGAAATCGGCCCCGGCCTTGATCTTCTCCTCCAGGGGGGCAGTCACAACGCCCTTGCGGCCATAGGAACCGTCGTCGGTGACAAGGATCAGCTCGTCGCAGCAGGCGCGGAACTCATCCTCCAGGATGACCAGATCCTTGTTGCGGAAACCGATGATGCCTGTGACCTTGGCCCCCTGGGCGTGCAGGGCCTGGGCCACCGGCAGCGCGATGGCGCAGCCCACGCCGCCGCCCACCACGCAGACGTTCTTCAGGCCCTCAATCTCGGTGGCTTTGCCCAGCGGCCCCACAAAATCGTGGAGGGACTCGCCCTCCCGCACGGTGTTGAGCTGCATGGTGCCGGCGCCCACCACCTGGAAGATGATGGAGACGGTCCCCGCCTCACGATCACACCCGGCGATGGTCAGGGGAATGCGCTCGGAATCGTCCCTGGCGCGGACGATGACGAACTGCCCCGCCTTCGCTTTTTTGGCGATCAGCGGCGCTTCAATGACCAGTTCGGTCACAGTGGGGTTCAGTTCCCGCCGTTTTACGATCTTGAACAAATTGATCTCTCCTTTTCCGGCGCCGCTCGGCGGATACTCCGCGCTCCCCCGCCCGGGCGGTGCGATATGCTTCCCCTATTGTAAAGCATTTTGGACAACTTGTAAAGTTACTTCTCCGTTAATTTTGCGGTTTTTCGGCGGATGGGAGCATTTGCCAAACCGGTCACAGCTGCCGCAGCATGTCGGCCAGTTCACGCCAAAAGGCGAAATTGCTCCATCTGTCGGGCAGAAGCCAGGCGGGCAGTGCCGCCAGCGCGCGGGGCAGCAGCAGAGCCGTCGCCGCCGGTCTGCCATAACGGCCCGCCGCAAACCGGGGGCGCGGCGCAGGCCGGGAGGCGGCGGTTTCAGCCGCTGCGGGCCTGCTTCGCCAGGAAAAAGACGGTCATCACCAGGCAGTATACGCCGCCCAGCAGCCAGGCGAAGGGGTTGCTGACGCAGATCACCTCAAAGCTCCCCAGCGCCACGGCCAGGCGGCCGCAGAGCACCCGGCCCGCGATCTCCGTGAAGGAGGAGAGCATGGCCGCCAGGCTATGCCCGATGCCCTGCAGGGTGTTGCGGAACACCATCAGCACCCCGTGGAAGGCAAACAGCAGGCTGATGATGGAGAGATACTGCACGGCGCCCGCCGTCTCGGCGGCGGCCTCCTCGCCCAACAGAATGACCGAGAGCGGCCTCTTCCCCACCAGCAGGACCACCCAGGCCAACGCCGCCAGCGAGGTTTCGATCAGCAGCCCGGTGGAGATTCCCCTGCGGATGCGGTCTGTACGGCCTGCGCCGTAGTTCTGGGCGGCGTAGGTGTTGACGGCGGTCCCCACGCTTTCCAGCGGTACCGTCACGATGGTGCGTATTTTTTCGCCCGCCGTGTGGGCGGCCACCGCCACCGCGCCCAGCTGGTTGACCGAGGATTGGATCGCCATAATGCCGATGGCGGTAACGGAGTAGTTCAGCCCCATCGGCAGCCCTGCCGCCAGCAGCTTCCCCATATGCGGCACGGAGGCGCTCCGAGCGGGACCGCCCTGCACCGAGCCGCTCTTGGCGAAGAGCCACCACCCGCACAGCGCGGCGCTGATTGCCTGGCTGAGCACGGTGGCCCAGGCGGCCCCCGCCACCCCCATATGAAACAGTAGGATGAACGCCAGGTCCAGCACCAGGTTGGCCGCGCTGGAAAGCAGCAGGAAATAGAAGGGATGGCGGGAATCCCCCACCGCCCGCAGCACGCCGGAGAGATAATTGTACAGCGCCGTGGCGATCAGCCCCAGCACGATGACCCACAGGTATTCCATCGCCATAGGCAGCAGTTCGCCGGCGGTGTTCAGGTAGACCAGCAGCGGGCGGAGCAGCGGCAGCATGATCCCGGTGAACGCCGCCCCCAGCAAAACGATGAGGTAGAGTCCGTTCCAAAAATAGCGGGCAAAGCCCTGCCGGTCCTGCGCGCCGAAGCATTGGGCCAGCGGGATGTTGAAGCCCATGGCGCTTCCCATCACCAGCCGCAGGATAAAAAAACTCACCGAACTGGTGACGCCCACCGCGCTGAGCGCCTGCACGCCGATGCACCGCCCGACGATGGCGGTATCCACAAAGCTGTACAGCTGCTGCAGCAGAGCGCTCAAAACCAGCGGCACCGCGAACCGCACCAGCAGCGGCAGCGGCCTGCCCCGGGTCATATCCATGGTGGTTTGCTTCCCTGCCATAGTCCGCCTCCTCGTTTTCTTCTGTTTTGTATTGTAGCACGAACGCCGACGGTTGGCTATCCCCTTTTTTGCCGCCCTTGCCGCGCCGGGACCTGCAGCGCAAAAATGCACAGCCGCCAAAGGCGGCTGTGCGCAGCAGAGCGGGCATTCCCGGGCAATGCGTAGGGGCATCCTGCCCTACGTCTCGTTCAACCGTGGCCCCATGCGCCAAACCCCGCAGCCCCGTGCCGCCGGGGGACCTTGCGGCGGCGCAAGGTTCCCGGGGCGTCGGGGACGCCGCCCCCTACGGTGGCGATAAACCTGTTGCCAAGCCGGGAACGAGTTGCAGCGTGAGGTTGCGCGGCGGGACGGGGGCGTCCCGCCCTACGGATGAGGTATGGTTGCGGCAAGCCCGGTGGAGTGAGTCAGGGCAGGGTTCCGGGCCGGGCATGCCCGGCCCCTACGCATGGTGGGAAGGCAACAGATAAAAGGCCGAACCTCACGACAATCCGTAGGGGCGGATCCTGTATCCGCCCGCAGACCCTGCGGAAACCTCCCGTCTACTATTTGGCGGTGAGATTCCGCCGTTGAGATTGTAGGGGCGAGCATCGCTCGCCCGCGCCGCCGAAGGCGGCGAACCCGAGGGAGCGAGCCGGGGCGAGGTTGCGGGCCGGGCATGCCCGGCCCCTACGCATGTGGGGAACCACCAATCAGACAAGGCGCGGCCGTCATAAGGCAAGCCACCTCATCAGTCACCGCCTGCGGCGGCGACAGCTTCCCCTCCAAGGGGAAGCCTTGGGGAGTGCGGTGGGCGAAGTTTCCCTTTCAAGGGGAAGTTCTTGGGTAGCTTGCGGGCGAAGCCCGCTGGCTCGCCGTAGGCGAGGTGCGCGCAGCGCGTTCAATCGGAGCGGGTCGGGAAGGGCAATGGCGTGTCCTTTGCCCTTCCCGGTCCGCGACTTCTTCTTTGGGGTTCTCAGGGGGCGAGCAGCCCCTGAGCCGTGCGTCCACCGCGTCGGAATCGGTGGTTTCTTTCTCGGTTCCTCTTTCGAAACCGAAAGAGGAACGCCCCTGTGTTGCCGAACGTCTCCGGGTCAGTAGCAACAAAAATCAAGGCAGAACCTTACCGCAATAGGGCGGCAGACCGTCAACGGGTTGCCGCGTAAGGTAGCGGCGGGGCGTCAGTGGATGAACACCGGGCCGAGCGGCTCTGTGATGGGGCTGACATAACCGCCCAGCAGCTTGGGGATCGCCAGGCTCACATCCGGC
>CAZIVF010000056.1:0-9977 GCA_964542725.1 uncultured Subdoligranulum sp.
TGTATGCACAGAAAAGGAGCGCCGCAGAATTGTTCATTCTGCAACGCTCCCTTCGGTCTGCCGAAGCGCGGACTCTCCCTCTCTTTCCGGTCCGCGCGGCGCTGACGGAAATCGTCGATGCTGTGATGGAAGGCGGGGCCGGCGCTTGCATGGGGGAAACAACGCCTGCCACGGCGCAAATTCACGGCACAGCTGCGGCACTGCCGGCGCCGGCCCGCGTCCTTTTTTGCGGCAGTCCGGTTTATCGTCCCTCCAAGAGCGGCGGCCAAAACTGCCGCCAAAAGGGGAAGAAAATTTTTTGTAAAAACCAACAGAAATTGACGTTCAAAAAAACTTTACAAATGTGCAAACCGGGGAAAATGACGAATCGGAGAAAAAAACGTCGCATGAGGGCTGTTTTTATTTTCCGGTTATGATAGAATAAAACTGAACATTGGGCGGCTGCCGCCGTTTCTATGGGGAAATAAAAAGCAATGTAAGGAGCAATTTATGGCTGAACAAAATCTTGGCCCGCGCGATTTCTTTGCAAAAGAGGATGCCGTTGCCGATTTGGCACTGATCGCCTGCCCCGGCGCGGAGGAACTCTGTAACCTGGTGGACGGTCATCTGGTCCGCTGGGCGAGGGAGGTCGGCATGGAGAGGGATACGTTTATCATCCCTTCCGACTGCCCTCGCTTCCAGTCCGGCGACGCCAAGGGCCTTGTCAAAGGTTCCACCCGCGGCGACGATCTGTTTATCTTTGTTGATCCGGGCAACTACAGCGTTACCTACAAACTTTTTGGGTACGAAAACCATCTTTCCCCCGATGACCATTTCCAGAATCTGCTCCGCCTGATCCAGGCCAGCGCCGGCCGCGCCCACCGTATCAGCGTGGTCATGCCGAGCCTGTACGGCGGCCGCCAGCATCGCCGCGTCAGCCGCGAAAGCCTGGACTGCGCCTACGCCCTGCAGCAGCTTCGCCAGATCGGCGTCAAGAACATCATCACCTTTGACGCCCATGATCCCCGCGTCGTCAATGCAGTTCCGCTGATGAGCTTCGACAATGTCATGCCGACCTACCAGGTACTCAAGTGCCTGCTTCGCCATGTGCCGGATGTCAGCTTCCACAAGGATTATTTCATGGTCGTCTCCCCCGATGAGGGCGCCATGAACCGCAATATGTACTATTCCAGTGTGCTGGGTTGCAACCTGGGCATGTTCTACAAACGCCGGGACTACAGCCGCATCGTCAATGGCCGCAATCCCATCGTAGCCCACGAGTACCTGGGCGAAAGCGTGGAAGGCAAGGATGTCTTCATCGCGGATGACATCATCGCCTCCGGCGAGTCGATGCTGGACATTGCTTATGAGTTGAAGATGCGGGGCGCGCGCTATATCTTCAGCTGCGCCACCTTCCCGCTGTTCACCTCCGGCTTTGACAAGTTCGACAAAGCCTACCACGACGGCATCATCCGGGCGGTGCTGGGAACCAACCTGACCTACCGCAATCCCCAGCTGCTGGATCGCGAATGGTACTATGACGTGGATGTCTCCAAGTACACCGCCTACTTTGTGGCCGCCATCAACCACGATAAGAGCGTTTCCAGCATCATCGACCCCATGACCAAGATCCGCGCGCTGCTGGACAAGCACGGCATCCCCATGGGCGGTCAAGAGTGACCCGCTCGCCAATATCCTTTTCGGCTCGCCTTGCGGGCCGATTTTGTTTGCATATCGTCCCCGTATTGTATATAATGAGGGGGAGTAAATTCGTGAAGAGGAGAGATGCATATGCTGCCAGTGGAGCAGTTACAGGCTCTGGTCAAGGGGAAGCGGGTGGCTTTTATCGGTGCAGGCGTCAGCCATAAACGCTGTATCGAGCAATTTGTTGAACTGGGGGCTGAAGTGACCCTCTGCGACCAAAAAGAGTCCGTGGAGAAGTTCGGTGAGTACGCCGCCACCCTGCGCCGCCTCAACGTCAGGCTCAGCCTGGGGGAACGCTACACAGACGGTTTTGCCGGGCAGGATATCATCATGCGCACCCCCGGCTATGAGTATTTCCGCCCCGAACTGCAGGCCGCGCTGGCAGGCGGCGCACTGGTCACAAGCGAGGTGGAGTTGTTTTTCGAACTGTGTCCCTGCGAGATTGTGGCGGTGACGGGCTCGGACGGAAAGACCACCACCACCACCCTCATCGCCAAGATGTTTGAGGCGGCGGGCCGCAAGGTCTTCCTGGGCGGCAACATCGGCGCGGCGCTGCTGCCCCAACTGCCTGCCGTCACGGCGGGGGATATTGCGGTGGTGGAGTTATCCAGCTTCCAACTTATCAGCATGCGCCGCAGCCCCAAGGTGGCGGTTGTGACCAATGTCACCCCCAACCACCTGGATCATCACAAGGATATGCAGGAGTACATTGATGCCAAGCGCAACATCCTGCTCTGGCAGGAGCCGCCCTGCCGGGCGGTGCTGGGGCTGGAAAATACCGTCTCCCGCGCCATGGAAGCGGACTGCAAGGGGGAGCGGGTCTGGTTCACACGCCTGCGTCCCACCGATAACGGCGCCTTCCTGCGGGAGGACGACGTTCTCTGCTACGCCGAAAACGGTGCGGTGGCAGAGATCATGCCCCGGGCCGAAATCAAGCTGCGGGGCCTGCATAATGTGGAGAATCTGCTGGCCGCCTGCGCCGCCGTCTGGGGGCGGGTGCCGCTGGCGGCAATGCGGGCCGTCGGCTCGACCTTCACCGGGGTGGAGCACCGCATTGAACCGGTTCGCCTGCTGGACGGTGTGCAGTATTACAACGATTCCATTGCCTCCAGCCCCACCCGGACCATCGCCGGGCTGCGCAGCTTTGACCAGAAGATCATCCTGATCGCGGGCGGGTACGATAAACATATCCCCTATGAGCCGCTGGCCCCCGAAATTCTTGCCCACGTCAAGACGCTGGTCTTGATGGGTGCCACCGGCCCCTGTATCGAGGCGGCGCTGCGCGCCGACCCCGGCTTTACCGAAGGGGCAATCACGATCCTGCACGCCGCCGGTATGCAGGACGCGGTGGAACAGGCCCGCGCGGCGGCCCGCCCCGGCGATGTGGTCAGTTTGTCCCCGGCGTCCGCCTCCTTCGACCTGTATGCCAACTTTGAGGTGCGGGGCCGGGATTACAAACGCATCGTGATGGAACTGCAATGATCCAGGCGGTCAGAACCCCGGCGCAAAAACGGCACTTTCAGCGCTGCATTCAGGGATATCCGGCACTGCGGACGCTCTTGGGGCAGGATCTGGCCCTGTGGGCCGATAATCCCGGGGCGCCGGTCAAGCTGTTTGTCCTTGCCGGGGGCGCATTGGCCGTTGAAGGGCGAAACGCCTGGCTCTGCGGATGCCCGGCGCCGCCCAACGGGTGGGAGGAACTGCGCAGCTTCCTGCGCTTTGTCGGGGTAGAGCGGCTGCGCACAGCGGAGCCCGCCCCGGCAGATTGGCCGAAGGAAACGGCGATCTGCTGCTTTGCTCTGCCGGCCTGCGGAACTCTGCCGCTGCCCCCTTCGCCTGGCGGGGTCGTCTTGGACTGCTGTCTGCCGGTGGGGGAGGCGGCGGACTTCCTGTTCGGTGAAAAAACGCCCCAGCGGGATGATTTCTACGCGGCGACCTGCCCGGCGGCAGCGCGGGGGCTGGCCCGCCTGTGGGCGGCGCGGCAGGCGGACGGCAAAATCCTGTGTACTGTGGGGGCCTACGCCATGCAGGGCGGTGAAGCCTATATGGCTATGGGCCAGACCCTGCCGGAGCGGCGGGGGCAGGGGATCGGCGGATGGCTGATCGTCAGCCTGGCCAATGCGTTGGCAGCGGAAGGATGGCAGGTGACTTTCCTGTGCAAGCCTAAACGTCGGTGCTTCTATGATCGGTTGGGATTTTCTTGCGAAAGAGAATACGACCAGTATACAATTAAGTGAATTATACGATAAGGATATTGTTGGCTATGATCGAGCAATTTTATGACATCAAGCCGGCGGTACTGGCGTTGGATCGCCAGGCGATGGAACTTTGCCGCCGTCAGTTCGCCCATGTGGAGGAGATACGGGACTATAATCAGCTGAAGATGCTGCGGGCTTTCACAGACTGCGGCGTGGAGGCACGGCATTTCCTCGGTTCCACCGGGTACGGCGTATGGGACGACAGCCGCAACAAGCTGGAGGAGGTTTTTGCCCGCTGCATGGGGGCGCAGGCCGCGCTGGTACGCCCCCAGTTTATGAGCGGCACCCATACGCTGACCGTGGCGCTCTTCGGTTTGCTGCGCCCCGGCGATACCCTGCTGGCCGCCACCGGGCGCCCCTATGATACTTTGGAAGGGGTGATCGGTATCGGCGAGGCGGGCAAGGGCTGCGGTACGCTGCGGGAATATGGCATCCTGTATGAAGAGGTGCCTCTGCGTCGGGACTACATCCCCGATTACGAGGGGATCGCTGAAAAAGCCAAAACGGCCACGGTGATCCACATCCAGCGCAGCCGAGGCTACACCCAGCGGAACGCCTTTGATTTGGCCACGATCCAAAAAGTGGCAGAGACCGCCCGGAAAGCCAACCCGGACGCGGTGATCTTTGTGGACAACTGCTACGGCGAGTTCACCCAGACCCGGGAGCCGCTGGCGGCAGGCGGTGATATCATCGCGGGCAGCTTCATCAAGAACCCGGGCGGCGGCATCACCCCTACCGGCGGCTATATTGCGGGCAGGGCGAACCTGGTGGAAAAGATCAGCCATCGTTTCACCGCGCCGGGCATCGGGGCTGACCTGGGCTGCACCCAGGATTCCCTGCGGGATACCTTCCTGGGGTTTTACTATGCGCCCGGTGTTGTCTGTGAGGCGGTCAAAACCGCCATCTATTCCCAGTGCCTGTTGGAATTGGTGGGGGTGAACCCGGTGCCGCGCTATACGGAGGATCACAATGACATTGTGACCTGCTTTGATTCCGGCAGCGCCGCCGCTCTGCAGGGGTTCTGCTGCGGTATCCAGCGCAATAGCCCGGTGGACAGCTTTGTCACGCCGGAGCCCGCCGATGAGCCGGGCTATACAGACCAAGTCATTATGGCATCCGGCAGTTTTACCGAGGGCAGCACCATCGAACTTTCCTGTGACGGTCCGCTGCGTCCGCCCTATACCTGCTATTTGCAGGGGGGAGTCAACTTTACTGCGGGCCGTGCGGCGGTCCTGAACGCCGTGCAGAACGCCTTCTTTGCTGAATAGGCGAACTTTTAACAAAAGCTGTGCGCATCAAAGGGTGCACAGCTTTTTTCATGACAGAGCGACCCGCGCAGCGCGGACTGCATCCGCGCTGGTCTGTTGGATATGCCACTCGTCCAGGCCCATCGGCACACCCTCCCGGCGGAACAGCATCCCGCTCTCCCGCTCAATCTTGCCGCTCATGTGGAAGGCGCGCGCCGCAGGCAGACTCCTCCGCAGCTGACCGATCACCGGCGCGTTGACCCGGCTCCGATCATTACCTCCGGGCCGCCGAGTTCATCGCGCAGAGCCAGCAACCGGCGCAGCGTTTCACAGCCGGCGATACAACTGGCCGCGCCGCCGCAGATGGCGGCACGGGCGGAGGCAAGACTGTCTACACAGACTTCCAAAAATAAACTCATGCCACTTTCCCTCCCCGCGCAAGGGTGAGCGGCGGGGAGACGGAGGAGAGATCGCCTCTTTCCGGCACCTCTTTCTCCTCCTGAGGGAGCAACGCGCCGCAAACGCCGTTCAGAACGGCCAGACAAACCAAGCCGAAGAGCAGAGCGGGAAGCCAGAAGCAGCTGCCTTCCACCACGGCGCCCATCAGGCCGAAAAGGAACAGTACGCTTACCAGGCCCAGCAATTTGTAGGCTAAATTCTTCCATGCATCCAGTTTCATAGTGAGATTCCTCCTGTTAAAATGAAGCTGCGACAACGTACTGTTGTTTTATGCTCTGAGTATAATACAACTTTTTGTAGTTGTCAAGATGTGCTAACAACATTTTTTAGAAAAAATTTTCTGTAACCCCCTTTACAGAAACTACCTTTGGTTGTATAATAGACGCAAGAAAACATAGAAGGCCCGCACCCCGGGTAGATAAAGGAGTCCAGCCATGTTTGCAGATCGTTTGAAGCAGGCACGCAAAGCAAAAGGATACAGTCAGGCGGAGGTTTCACGTCAGCTCGGTATTACCCAGCAGGCGGTCGGCAAGTGGGAGACCGGTCGTTCCACCCCTGACCCGCAAACGGTGGCCCGGCTGGCAGCTTTTCTGGATACCACAGCCGATGCCCTGTTGGGCCTGCAGCAGGACCCGAGGGAGACCGGCGCAGTAGGCCGCAACGCTTTCAGCCGGTATACCCAGTGCCTGATCCCGGTGGTGGGAACCGTGCGCGCCGGTTACGGAGCTTTGGCTTTTGAGGAGGATTACGGCTGCGAGTACGCCAGTGTCAAAGACCCGGAGAATTATTTTTACCTGGTCGTGAAGGGCGACAGTATGGAGCCGCGCATCTCAGATGGGGATCTGGCACTTGTCCACCGCCAAAATACGCTGGACAACGGCGACCTTGGCGTGATGGTCTATGGAACCGAAGGCGAGGGGACTCTGAAAAAATATATCCAGCGCGGCAACGCCGTGGTGCTTCATCCCTTCAACCCCAGCTATGAAGATTTAATCATCAAGGGCGAAGAGTTGGATCACCTGTACATTGCCGGCAAGGTCGTGGAGACTAAGGCGAAGTGGTAACTTCCGTACAAGAAACAGTATAGCGGATGGGTAGTCCGATAATTTGGACTTTCAGCTTTCCGTTAAAAAATCAGATGGGGAACACCTGCGGTATTGTTTTGTCTATTGTATGCGGCAGGCGTGTTTGCCATATCAAAAATTAAGGTGAAGAGATGGAACTGGCCGATAAATTGGAAATTCTGGCGGATAGCGCCAAATATGATGTGGCCTGCACTTCCAGCGGTGTGGACAGGGCTGGCCGGCACGGTATGCTGGGATGCTGCACTGCCCCCGGTATCTGCCATGCCTTCACCCCTGACGGACGGTGTGTGTCCCTCTTGAAGGTATTGCTCTCCAACGCCTGCGTCTATGATTGCAGTTACTGCGTCAACCGCCGCTCCAATGAGATCCGCCGTGCCACATTTGCCCCGAGGGAACTGGCGGAACTGACTATCGGCTTTTACCGCCGCAATTATATTGAGGGCTTGTTTTTATCCAGCGCGGTTCTGGGAACCCCGGATGCCACGATGGAGCGCATGATCGAGGCGCTGCGCATCCTGCGGGAAGAATATCGCTTTAACGGCTATATCCACGCCAAAACCATTCCCGGGGCCGACCCGCAGCTGATTGAGCAAATTGGCCTGTTGGCGGATCGTCTTTCGGTCAATATTGAGCTTCCCAGCGAGACCAGCCTTACTCAGCTGGCGCCGGATAAAAAGAAAGCCGCTATTCTCAAGCCAATGGGCCAGATTGCGGTGCAGAGCGCCCAAAACCGGAGGGAATTGGCGGCGTATAAGAAAGCGCCCGCCTTTGCCCCGGCAGGGCAGAGCACCCAGATGATCATCGGCGCCTCGCCGGAGACAGATTATCATATCATGAACCTGAGCGAGGGGTTGTACAAAAAATATTCGCTGAAACGCGTCTTCTATTCGGCCTATTTGCCGATTAACAGTGATGTCCGCCTTCCCGCCCTGGATACCAAGCCGCCGCTGCTGCGGGAACATCGCCTCTATCAGGCCGATTGGCTGCTGCGCTACTACCACTTTTCCGCGGCGGAACTCCTGAGTGAGGAGGAGCCAAATTTTGATCCCTATCTGGATCCAAAATGCTACTGGGCGCTGCGCCATCCTGCTTTTTTCCCAGTGGAGGTCAACAAGGCCGGGCTGGAAGAACTGCTCCGGGTGCCGGGGATCGGCCCCAAAAGCGCCAGACGTATTCTGCAGGCCCGCCGGATGCAGCGCTTGGGGATGGGGGAACTGAAGCGCATTGGCGTGGTACTCAAGCGGGCGCAGTATTTTATCACCTGTAGCGGCCATGCCGCGGCCCGCGGCAGCCGCGCAGAAATCGCGGGGGCTTTGTTGGATCCCAAGGCTTTCGGCGTAGGGGTTCAGCAGCTCAGCTTGGATGATTTCGTTGCCAAACCGTTGCCCGGTGCGGCGCCGCAGCTGCACCAGCTGGCGGAACATGGGATGGAGGCCCGCCAGGCGGCGCGCATGGTCAAACAGGAGGCGTTGACATGTCTTACACAGCAGATGTGACCGATACGGTCTATTGCTATGACGGCAGCTTCCCCGGCTTTTTGTGCTGCATTTTTGAGAGTTACGCCCAAAAGGAATTGCCGGCGGCGGTACTGCCGCCGGAGGAGGGGCAGCTGACGTTTTTTGGGCAGAGGTCCATTGAAACGGATCTGCGCCGCGCCCGCCGTGTGGAGGCCGGCTTGAAAAGGCTTGGCCCGGAGGTTCGGGAACGGGTGACTACCGGCTTTCTCTCCACCGATCCCGGCAAAGATCTGAAGCTGCTGCGGTTTGCGCGCCTCTGTTTTGAAAACGGCCCCCTGGCCGCGCAGATGCTGGGAAATGAGGATGCGGCGGCGGCTTTCGCGCTTGAGCGGGCGGTACACAATGAAGCGGGCAAATATGTGGAGTTTATCCGGTTTGAGCAGCGCGGGTTGATGCTGGGTGCGGTGATCCATCCCAAGCATCGGGTACTGCCCCTTCTGCGCGCCCATTTTTGCAGCCGCCTGCCTGACGAGGATTTCATGATTTTCGATGCTACCCATGGCGCGGCGATGCTGCGCCAAAGCGGGCGGGTTCGTTATCTGGCCATGGAACGCTATGACCCCACCCCCGACGAGCAGGAGTTGGATTGGCAGGCCCTGTGGAAACGTTTTTTCCGCGTGTTGACGGTGGAAGAACGCCGCGACGAGAAGGGGCAGATGAACCATGTGCAGAAACGCTTCTGGCAGGATATGTGTGAGATGCAGCCGGACTTCGAGAGGAGAGAGCAATGACCCAAGTTCGATTTTACCGGGAGGCGCCGGACGAAAAGCTGGTTTTCGCCGTGATTGCGGCGCGCTGCCGGGGGCAGTGGGTGTTCTGCCGCCACTGCGGCCGCACCGGCTGGGAATGTCCGGGCGGCCACCGGGAGGCGGGAGAGACTGCCGAGGCGGCGGCGCGAACTGTATGAGGAGACCGGCGCGCTGAAAGAACGCCCGCCGGGCGATGCGCGGGAAGATGCAGGCGGAAGGAAGGGGCGGCCCCGGATTGCCGGGAGAGAACGGAGGAGAAAATGGATCCTTTTTCAAAGGCGCTGGCGAGCGGGGAAGGAAGCGCGGTCCCGTCGGAATACGACTGGTTTGCGCCGCTGCTGGGAGACTGGACATTTGACTATTACGACGGATAAGGCGGAGAGAAAATTCGCCATGTGAAAAGAGAGTGGCTTTTCCGGCGTGTGTTGGAGGGAGCGGGCATCGAGGATGTTTTTATCTGCCCTTCCCGGGAAACCCGGAAGCTGACGCCCCAACCGGACGCAGAATATGGTGCGGCGCTGCGGATGTTCAACGCCGGGGAAAAATGCTACGATATGGTCTATATCTGCGCCGCCTATATGGTGCGGCTCCACTTTGTGCGGGAAGGGGACTGCTTGGTGGGAACGCCGCAGAACGACCCCGATTCCAGGTGGGTGTTCTCGGAAATCACGGCGGATACATTCCACTGGCAGAATGTGACCGTGCAGAAGGATGGCAGCCGGCGGGTCAACAGCGATGTGTACGCCAAACGTGCGGGGCAATAAAAAGCGACGGGACAAGGGGGAAAATGGAAAGTTTTTTCGCTTTTCCTGTGCCATCGTGCGGGAAGTGTGCTATAATATTCCCACAAATTTAGGCGGACCCGCAGAATAAAGGGCCGATACGCCGGGCGAGAGGCGCCGGCAGCCGGGATAAATGGCAATTCTTGCTGCCTGTACTTGCTGCCTGTAGGAGCAAATGCTTTCCCGGCGGCGGTATT
>CAZIVF010000056.1:10077-13005 GCA_964542725.1 uncultured Subdoligranulum sp.
CTTGCTGCCTGTACTTGCTGCCTGTAGGAGCAAATGCTTTCCCGGCGGCGGTATTTCGCAGCCATCGGGGCGGGCCCATCGGGCAAAACTGTGCGCTGCGGCGCCGCCTTCTAGGGAGGAACTATATTTATGAACGATCCCCGTTGGGCGTCCATCGACGCCTTTGCTGAAAACAACCGTGAGAATATCCTGCGGGATATCACCCGTTTGGTGGCGGTACCCAGTGTGGAGGGAACGCCGGAACCCGGCGCTCCCTTTGGCGCAGGACCGAGGGCCGCGCTGACCAAGGCGCTGGAGATCGCCGGGGAATTGGGCCTTGCGACCTTCGATGCCGACGGCCACATCGGCTGGGCGGAAACCGCCCCTGTTGCCGAAGGCCAGAAATTCCTGGCGACCATTACCCATACCGATGTGGTGCCGGAGGGGAACGGCTGGGACGCCGACCCTTACACCGTTCGGGTGCGGGATGGCTGGCTGCTGGGGCGCGGTGTGGCTGACGACAAAGGCCCGAGCATCCTCTGCCTGTACGCCCTCAAATACCTGAAGGAGAGCGGCGCCGCGCTGAGATACCCCGTCCGCGCCCTGCTGGGTACCAACGAGGAAACCGGCATGCTGGACGTGGCATATTACGAAAAGCATTTCCCTATGCCCGCTTTCTGCTTTACGCCGGATGCGGAGTTTCCGGTCTGCAACGGGGAGAAGGGGGGCTTTAATGGGGAGATTGTTTCCCCCGCCTTTGAGGGGGGCGTTATCCTGGATTTCCAGGGCGGCGTGGCCCACAATGCGGTGCCGGACCGGGCGCTCTGCCGTGTGCGCGTGCCGGTTTCAGCGCTGAAACCCATCGAGGGGGTTACGGTGGAGGCGGACCCGGAGGATGCAGGCGTCACCCTGGTTCGCGGTTGGGGGAAGAGCGGCCACGCGGCCATGCCCGCCGGTACCGTAAACGCCATCGGCCTGATTGTGGACTGTCTGCTGCAAAGCAGCGTCTGTACGCCGGAGGAAACCGCTTATCTCCAAGTCCTCCGCACCCTGCACGCCGCCACTGACGGCAGCGCCCTGGGGATCGCGGCGGACGACGGCCTGTTCGACCCTCTGACCATCATCGGCGGCACC
The DNA here is from genome assembly GCA_964542725.1 of uncultured Subdoligranulum sp. Lineage (GTDB taxonomy): Bacteria > Bacillota > Clostridia > Oscillospirales > Ruminococcaceae > Gemmiger. Next base: position 11,191 of record CAZIVF010000056.1, read on the forward strand.
ATCGAGATGCGGGATGGCGCCCTGCGGCAGAGCTATGACTGCCGCTACCCCACCAACACCGATGAGGCAAAACTGACCGCCGCGCTAAAGGCCGTCTGCGGTCAGGCGGCTCACCTGGAAAACGTCACCAGCCGCCAGCCTTTCTATATCAGTGCGGACAGCCCCGCCATCCGAACTCTCATCAACACCTACAACGATGTGACGGGGGAGGGGGCATCCCCCTTCACGATGGGCGGCGGCACCTATGCCCGCCATTTCCCCTATGCCGTCAGCTTTGGCCCGGAGCATGCCGATCAGGTCCTGCCGGATTTCGCCGGGCCGATGCACGGCGCCAACGAGGGAACCCCCTTTGAAAAACTCATCGAGGCCCTGAAAATCTACATCCTGGCGCTGCTTCGCCTGCAGGAGATTGAGCTGTAAAACGGGCAAATTCGGGGCAATTCCTATGGCTGCGGGCGGCGTCTGCGTTTAGCGCTGCCCGCTTTCCCCCTGATGCGGATCGCAAGCTGCGCCGCTCTCTGCCGCCCCCGAAAAACACGGTGCGGAAGCAGCCTTGCGCCCCGCCGAAAGCGGCTTCCGGCGGGGCATGATGATCCGCTTTCACCTTCCCTGCGCACAGGATTCAAAAAGGGAGCGCCCCCGAGCGGGAGCGCTCCCTTTGCGTATAGTTGTAGCCAGCATTGCCGCCGGGAAAATCCACCGCAGGTTATGCGGCGCAGGCAGGGCAGTAGCGGCGGGCAGGAAGATCAGGCTTCCTCCGGCGGATCGCCGTAGAGGCAAATGTATTCCGGCTGACGCTCCTTGGCGAACAGGGCGGCGGCCAGAGCCAGCAGCCCGCACAAAACGGCCAGCGCGGCCAGTACTTTGCAGAACGTTTTCATCGGCGGTTCCTCCTTGCCTGTGACGGCGCGAATAGTTTGTAAAGCTGAAAACTACTATTATAGTATACCACAAGCGGCGCATGGGCGCAAGCAAGAAGCAATGCGGGAACAAAAAGGGATTTTTTGCCCCCGCACTGAAATTTTTTTGCCCCCCGCACCGAAAAACTGTGTTGACAAATTGTGAGTTGGCTGGTATAATAGGTGGGCTGTGAGAGCAGCAGCCCATCCGTGTGCCCGTAGCTCAGTTGGTAGAGCAACTGACTTTTAATCAGTGGGCCCGGGATTCGAGTTCCCGCGGGCGCACCAAAAATAGAACGTGCCTTGGTGATATTTTCGCGCGGCACGTTCTGTTTTTTTGCTTTCGGAGGAATCTGACTGAATTTTGACTAAAATCATAAAACAACCAGGCGCAGCCGCTCCGGTGGGGGAGGGCCGCGTCTGGTTGTTTTGGTGCGATAGAGAATTATTATTTGCTGCCGGTCAGCTGCTTGACGGCCTGGTCTGCGCCGGTAGCGGCCAGGCCGCTGACGATGCCAACGGCAAGCGCCGTGAGGGGGTCGCTGGCCGGGAAGTCGGGCAGGGGAATGTACAGCGCTGCCAGGCCCAGCAGGCCGCCGAGAGCGCCGCAGATGCTGGGCAGCCATTTGTTTGCCAGCGGCGTCTGCTTGACGGCGGTGGCGGCCAAATAGCAAATCACGGTGATGCAGGCCACGCCCGCAATGCCAAACGAAGCATAATCCATACTAAGTACCACCTAAAATTGGGCATAAGAAAAGCACGGTGCAGCTGCATCGTGCTTGAAAAATGTACTGTCTTGTGCTATAAAGTATATGAGGCTCCCCTCCGCCCGATCTGGTGGGGGTGGTAAAGCCTCATTTTTTATATCTACACACACACCAGCGTTTCACTCTTTCGGTTGTGCGGGCGGGTCATG
>CAZIVF010000057.1:0-12955 GCA_964542725.1 uncultured Subdoligranulum sp.
GGACATTATGCTGCAGGGCGCTCTGAAAAAGAAAAAGTAACGCCACAAAAAAATGCCCGATCCGCAGTGGATCGGGCATTTTTTGTTTGTGGGCTTTTATTCTTCCGCCTCGGCGTCCTCCTCATCGGAGGCTTCCAGTTCGATGTCAAAGGACGCGCCGCAGTTGGGGCAGACCAACTCCTTGTTCAGCAACGTCTCCTCATCCACGGTGGCCTCGGCGCCGCAGTTGGGGCATGTCACCTCGTAGACGGTGTCCTCCTCGTCGCTCTCATCCTCGTCATCCTCATCCAGCAGGGCGCCAACCAGTTCGTCCATGTCCTCATCCAGCGTCTCCAGCTCGTCATACACCTGGTCCAGGGCGTTGTCGTGCTCGGTCACGGCGGCGGCCATCTCCTCCAGCAGATCCATCATGGCGGCGATCACCTTGCCGTTTTTGCTGGCGGGGTCAAACTCCATGCCGGTCATCAGGCCGCGGATGTAGGCGGCTTTTGCGTTCAGATCCATTTTACATTCCCTCCATACTTTCCTGTGAAAAAACGGGCGCGGCGTACCTCGCCGGCCCGGCCTGATATTTCTTCCTGAAAGAGCCTCTGAATTGCCCGCCTCGTGGGCTTGGCATACGGCCTGCCCGGCAAGCCGCGCAGGACCGATTCAAAGCTATTAGTTCACGCGCTCCATATACTCGCCGGTGCGGGTATCGATGCGGATCCGGTCGCCCTCGTTGATGAACAGGGGTACGCGGATCTCGGCGCCGGTCTCCACAGTGGCGGGCTTCAGGGTGTTGGTGGCGGTGTTGCCCTTGACGCCCGGCTCGGTGGCGGTGATCTCCAACTCCACAAAGGTGGGGATCTCCACGCTGAAAACTTTGCCCTTGTAGCTCAGCAGCTTGCAGATATCGTTCTCCTTGCAGAACTTGAAGTTATCCGGCACATCGCTGGCGCTGACGGGGATATCGTCGTAGGTTTCGTTGTCCATGAAATGGTACAGATCGCCGTCCGCGTAGGAGTAAGTCACCTCGCTGCGCTCAATGAAGGCCTGGGGGAACTTGGCGGTGGGGTTGTAGCTGGTCTCAACCACAGAACCGGTGATGACGTTCTTGGTCTTGGTGCGCACGAACGCGGCGCCCTTGCCGGGCTTGACGTGCTGGAACTCAACGACCTGAAGTACCTGACCGTCCTGCTCAAAGGTGACGCCGTTGCGGAATTCGCCTGCAGAAATCATATGGATATTCCTCCAATATAGTTTAATACATACCTGTTTTTATTTTACCTGATTGGCGCGTCTTTTGCAAGCCCTCCGGTGCATTTTTCCGGGAAATTTGCGGGGAAGACCGCCGCGCCCCCGGCTTCTCACGCCCGGCCTTCTTCCCTCTGCCGCAAAAACGTCCTCATCAGGGTCTGCGCGTCCTCCGCCTGGGTACCGGCGGATTCGCATATGATGGTGGGCGCCAGCCCCCGCTCCCCCAGCAGCCACAGCAGCGGGGCGTGGGGCGGACCGAATTCGGTGTCGGCAAAGGTCAGGTGGCATTTCTCGCCCCCTTTGGTGTAGGAAATGCGGGAAAAATGGGCGTGGAACCGCACCGCCCGCTCGTCCCCCAGCGCCTCGGCCAGCCGATCCAGAATGGCTGCATAGTCCGCCGCGCCGGCGATACCGCCCTGAGTGCGGGCGTAGAGATGCCCGAAATCGATGCAGGGCGTGATCCGCGGGTCCACCCGGCAGAGCGCCAGCACCTCCTCCAGGTCCCCCAGCTGGTTGACCTTGCCCATCGTCTCGGGGCAGAGCACGCAGTCGCCGTAGCCCGCCTCGTCGCAGGCGGCCACGGCGCGGCGCATGGTATCCAGCGCCTTTTCCAGCGCGGTTTCCCGGCTCTGCTTGCCGCAGCTGCCCGGGTGGAAGATGACCCGCCGCCCGCCCAGCGCTTTGACCAGCGCGCAGCTTTGCAGCAGGTAGTCGATGCTGTGCAGCCGTTTCTCCTCGTCCAGGCTGCTCATGCTGATGTAGTACGGCGCGTGGACAGAGAGGGCGATATCCCGCGCGGCGCAGGCCGCTCCCAGCCGGGCGGCCTTATCGTGCGCCAGCCGCACGCCCCGCCCGCACTGGTACTCAAAGGCGGTCAGGCCGAAGCCCGCCGTGTAGGCGGCGATGGCCTCCGGGTCAAATTTTTTCACGGTGTACCCGTCCGAAAGGCCCGCCGTGCCGAACCGGGGTTCATTCATACAGCCGCCCTCCCTTCGCGTAATATTGGGCGATCCAATGCGGCTCCAGCTTCCGCTTGAACTGCACGCCCCGCTGGCGGTCGCCGCCCCGGGGGACGGTCAGCAGGCAGGGGATGCGGTACAGCCCCGCCGCCAGCCGGTCGGTAAAGATCTGGTCCCCCACCATCGCCATCTGCCGCCGGGGTACGCCCAGGCGGCGGCGGGCCACCGTCAGGCCCAGGGTCAGCGGCTTGCAGGCCAGCGGCACCCAGGCCAGGCCGATGCGCTCCGCAAAGGGCCGCACCCGCTCCGCCGTGTTGTTGGATACGATGGTCAGGCTGACGCCCGCCGCCCGCATCCGGTCTAGCCAGGCCCGCACCGAAGGTTCCAGCACCTGGCTTCCGTCCTGGGTCAGCGTATTGTCCACGTCCAGCACCAGGGCGGTGATGCCCTTCGCCTGCAGAAATTCCGGTGTGATGGACTCGATGTCTTTGAAAATATAGTCAGGGGTCAGCAGCATGGTCCTCACCTACTTCATAACAAATGCCGGCCCGCATGGCGCGGGCCGGCATGGGTTCCGTAAGAATGTTACGTCTTACTTGTACTTGCGCTTGCGGGCAGCTTCGGACTTCTTCTTGCGGCGCACAGACGGCTTCTCGTAAGCTTCACGCTTGCGAACCTCGGCAAGAACACCACTGCGGGCAGTGCTGCGCTTGAAACGACGCAGGGCGCTTTCGAGGGACTCGCCCTCTTTGACACGGATCTCCGACATCTTTTTCCCTCCCTTGGCCTGAGACAGGAGTTTGCCGGTCAATATACGTTAACCAGTAACAGAAATTATACTATACCAGGTCCCTGAATGTCAACCGAGTTTTGCACAAACATCTGTAAATTTTTAATTTTTTAACATTTGCCGCTGGCACAGCCACAGCGCGCCGTAGATCACCGGCTGGTGGAGCATATAGACCAACAGCGTGTGCGCCCCCGCCGTGCAGAGCGGGCGCAGGGCGCGGGGCGCGGCGGCGGGCGCGGGCTGCCACAGCCGGCGCAGATACATCCCGCACCAGAAGAGGAAGATCCACGGCAGGATCGGGAAGTAATCCGCCGAGGCGAACCGCCCCAGATCGGGCAGACCCAGCCAGAACAGGTTGGCCCGGTACAGCCAGCCCGGCAGCGCCGCCAGCCGCCACCGCTCAAACCCCAGCCAGCCGTAGGGCAGCTGGTTGGTCAGCGCGAAAAGCAGCGCCGAGGCCGCCAGCCCCCAGCGGGGCGGCAGGCGGTCCAGCGCCGGGCGCAGCAGCCAGGTGAGCAGCACCGCGCAGGCGTTGAGGTGCAGCACCCCGAACCAGATGGCTTCGCTGGGCATAAACAGCGCCGTCACGGCGGTGAGCAGGGCGGCACAGCCCGCCGTCAACAGGGCGTTTTTCACAGGGTGTCCGGCCAGCGCCAGGCTGTAGCCGGAGAGCAGGATAAAGCTCCAGCAGATGTACTGCTGCCACAGATGGCAGCCGGGCGACCAGATATTGTACCAGGCGCTGGCGTGGCCGAAGACATAAACCCAGTCATACATGGCGTGGTAGGCCAGCATATGCAGCAGGGCCAGGCCGCGCAGGGCGTCCACCTGCCAGATGCGGCGCTTGCGGTTATCCATACCGTTTTCCCCCTTGGTTTGCTGCAAATATTGTAGCATAGCCGCGCAGATATTGCAATTCCGGCGGATTTGCTGTAAAATTTGAATAGACAGGGACCTCCGCTGCCGATCCGCACGCCGGATGCAGGCCGGGGGTCCGCAGAAAAAGCCCGACGGAAGGAGGGGGCCGGCCCCCATGTACGATATACGCCTGATCGCGCTGGACCTGGATGGCACCGTCTTTGACGATGAAAAGCGGATCAGTCCACGCACGCTGGCCGCGCTGCGCGCCGCGCTGGACCGGGGCGCGGCGGTGCTGCCCGCTACCGGGCGGACGCTGGACGGCATCCCGGCGGAATTTTTGGATCTGCCGGGGGTGCGCTACGCGCTGACCAGCAACGGTGCGGCGGTGGTCGACCGGCAGACCGGTGAGCGGCTGGTGGAACAGACCTTTGACCCGGCGCAGGCCCTAGCGATTTACGACCTGGTGGAGGCCCACGGCGGCATGATAAGCCTTTTCATCGACGGCACCTCCTACGCCACCGAGGCCAATGTGGAGAGCAGCTGGGATATGGTTCCCCCGGCCCTGCGCCCCTATTTCCGCCAGACCCGGCGGGTGGTGCCGGATATGCATCCGATCCTGCGGGCGCATGTGGCCCATATCGAGAAGTTCAGCATTCTCTACCGCACCTTGGCGGACCGGGACGCCGCCTGGCAGGCGGTGACGGCGGCCCACCAGGTGGAGGCCACCACCAGCCTGGAACGCAATCTGGAACTGAACGCCCCCGGCGTGAGCAAGGGGTCCGGGCTGTTGGCGCTGGCCAAGGTGCTGGGGCTTCGGCCCGATCAGGTGATGGCCTGCGGGGATTCCGGCAATGATCTGACGATGATCCAGCTGGCGGGTCTGGGCGTGGCGATGGGCAACGCCACCGACGAGGTGAAGGCCGCCGCCCGCTACATCGCGCCCGACAACAACCACGACGGCGTGGCGGAAGCCATCGAGCGGTTTGTGCTGTGAGAAGTGAGGCGCACCCGCATCTCCCCATCCCCTACTATCGAGCGTAAGGAGAATGTATATGGCATTTGGCAATGTATTGGCAGGGCAGTCCGGCGGACCGACCGCCGTGATCAATTCCAGCCTGGCCGGCGTCTATGAGACCGCCAAAGCCTGCGGGGCCGCCCATGTGTACGGCATGCAGTACGGCATTGAGGGGCTGCTCCAGGGCAAGATCATCGACCTGGATGAAAAACTCGGCGATAAGCTGGAGATCGAGCTGCTCAAGCGCACGCCCTCCAGCTTTTTGGGGAGCTGCCGCTGCAAGCTGCCGGACCCCGCCGCCGACGACCGCCCCTACAAACGGCTGTTCGGCCTGTTCGGCCAGTACGACATCGAGGCGGTGTTCTACATCGGTGGCAACGATTCGATGGACACCATCTCCAAGCTGGCTGCCTACGGCCAGGCGGTGAACAGCCAAATCCGCTTTATCGGCGTGCCGAAAACCATCGACAACGACCTGATGCACACCGACCACACCCCCGGCTACGGCAGCGCGGCCAAGTACATTGCCACCATCCTCAAGGAGGTCATCTGCGATTCCAGCGTCTACGACCTGCGCAGCGTGACGGTGGCCGAGATTATGGGCCGCCATACCGGCTGGCTGGCCGGCGCGGCCAGTCTGGCTTCCGGGCCGGACTGCAACGGGCCGGATATCATCCTGCTGCCGGAGCGCACCTTTGACGAGACCGCCTTCCTGCAGCGCGTCTCCCAGCTGGAAAAGGATCGCCACAACGTTATCATTGCCGTCAGCGAGGGGGTAAAGAATAAGGATGGCGTCTTCCTCTGCGACCTGGTCTCCACTGCCGGTCAGCTGGACGCTTTCGGCCACAAGGCCATCCTATCGGGTACCAGCCGCTACCTGGCCGACCTGATCCGGGTGCGGCTGGGCTGCAAAACCCGCTCCATTGAGTTTTCCACCCTGCAGCGCTGCGCCAGCCATCTGGCCAGCCGCACCGATGTGACCGAAGCCTACCAGGTGGGCGGTGCCGCCGTGGAAGCTGCCGTCCGGGGCGAGACCGCCAAGATGTGCGCCCTCCACCGCGCGAGCAACCAGCCCTACCGCGCCGAGACCGAGATGGTTGATGTGGCCTGCGTCGCCAATCTGGAAAAGAAGGTGCCTGATGCCTGGATCGCCCCCGACGGCATGCAGGTTACGGCGGAGTTTGAGCGCTACGCCCGCCCGCTGATCCAGGCGGAGCTCAGCCCCATCTATATCAACGGCGTACCCCGTCATATCCGGCTGGGCTGACTGCCGGCTTTCCGGCCGCCCTGCCTGAAAAGATTGTACCGGCACCGCCCGCCCCCTCGAAAGGAGGCGGGCGGATTTTTTAATAATATTTAACTTGACTTTACTATTATTTTATGTTATACTCTAATAAAATAAATAAAATTCAATAATTTTTGGCAGAAGCGAGGTGTTCCCCATGGAAAAGCTGCCCCTTTGGCTAACCGACCTGGAGGCCGCGGATATCAGCTTCATCAAGCAGTTTATTCTGGCGTCCGGGTCCCTCAAGCAGATGGCAAAGATCTACGATATCTCCTACCCCACGGTGCGCGGCCGCCTGGACCAGCTGATCGAAAAGATCCGCGCCTCCGAAAAGCAGGAGGACGAGAGCTACATCAGGCTGATCCGCCGCCTGACCATCGAGGAAAAGATCGATTTCGAGGCCGCCAACCTGCTCATCAACCGCTACAGAGAGGAGAAGAAAAATGTTTGATTGGCTTTCCATCGCCGGGTATGCTGCCGGCATTGCCGTTGTCGTCGCACTCAAGGCGCTGTTTTGGGTCTACCCCCGGTTCAAGACCGCCCGCACCCAACTGGCCGCCCAGCTGGGCCTTCTGGGCCTTCTCACACTGCTTTATGCGCTGCTTTTGGCCTATTTCCTGAACTTTTTCGGGATGATGGCCGCCTACGGCCCGGCGCTGATCGCCGGGCTGGCGGTGCTGCTCATCCAGGGCTACTTGGTTCTGGCGAACCACTTCACCCGCAGCAAGCACCCCCTGACGGAGCGCCAAAAATCCGAGCTTCTGGACCTGTGACGGCCTTTCCGGCCTTCCATCATACAAAATACCGGGCGGTGAACGCCCGGTATTTTGTGTCCTATCGTTCTGTTTTTATTCCACAATGAGGCTCTTGCCGGTCATATCGGCGGGAACTTCCAGGCCGATGAAGGGCAGCATGGTGGGGGCGATATCCGCCAGGCAGCCGCCCTCGCGCAATTTCACATCCCCGGCGCCCACCACCGCAAAGGGTACCACGTTGGTGCTGTGGGCGGTGAAGGGACTGCCGTCGGGGTTCATCATCTTCTCGGCGTTGCCGTGGTCAGCGGTGATGAAAACCACGCCGCCCATCTTCAGCGCCGCGTCCACCACCTGGCCCACGCCGGCGTCCACGGCCTCCACGGCCTTGACGGCGGCCTCAAACACGCCGGTATGGCCGACCATGTCGCAGTTGGCGAAGTTGAGAATCACGGCGTCATACTTGCCGCTCTCGATGCGGGCCGCGCACTCGGCGGCCACGGCGGGGGCGCTCATCTCGGGCTGCAAGTCGTAGGTGGCCACCTTGGGGCTGGGGATCACCTTGCGGTCCTCCCCCTCGTAGGGGGCCTCCACGCCGCCGTTGAAGAAGAAGGTCACATGGGCGTACTTCTCGGTCTCGGCAATGCGCAGCTGGGTCTTGCCGTGGTCGGCCAGGTACTTGCCCAGCACGTTGGTCAGTTCCACCGGCGGGTAGGCCACCTCCACATTCGGCATGGTAGCGTCATATTCCGCCATGCAAACGTAGTGAACCGGGAAGCGGCCATAGCGGCGCTCAAAACCCTTGAACTCGTCGTCCACAAAGATGCGGGTCATCTGGCGGGCGCGGTCGGGGCGGAAGTTCATGAAGATGACGGTGTCGCCCTCGGCCACACGCCCCCCCTCGCAAGTGACCACCGGCACCACGAACTCGTCGGTGACATCGGCGGCATAGCTGGCCTCGATGGCCTCCTGCCAGTTGGCGGCCTTATTGCCCTCGCCGTAGACGAAGGCGGCGTAGGCTTTCTCCTCGCGGTCCCAGTTGGAATCGCGGTCCATGGCGTAGTACCGGCCGGTGACGGTGGCAATAACGCCCACGCCCAGTTCGTCCAGCTTGGCCTGCAGGTCAGCCAGGAAGGTCTTGCCGTCATGGGGGTCAGTGTCACGGCCATCCATGATGCAGTGCAGGTAGACCTTATCGGCACCCATAGCCTTCGCCATCTCCAGCACGCCGAACCAGTGGTCGGCATGGCTGTGGACGCCGCCGGTCCCCACCAGGCCCATCAGGTGGATGGACTTGCCGGCGTCGATGGCGGCCTTCATGTTGCGCACCAGAACGGGGTTGTGCCGCATCGAGCCGTCGCGGATGGACTTGGTGATGAGGGTCAGCTGCTGGTAGACGATGCGCCCCGCACCCATGTTGGTGTGGCCCACCTCACTGTTGCCCATCTGGCCGTCGGGCAGGCCGACGGCCATGCCCGACGCCTCGATGGTGGTCATGGGGCAGGTGGAAAAATATTTGTCGAGATGGGGTTTGCTGGCGGCGGCCACGGCGTTGCCGAAGGTTTGATCCGGCGTCCAGCCGAAGCCATCCATGATGCAGAGGACTACAGGTTTCTTAGGCATAGTTTGCTCCTTTTAGGTTGAGGGAAAAGTGCAGAGAGTTGGGCGTCAGATTTCAGCCCTTGGTGGCTGCGTCCACGATGGCGGCAAACTTCTCGGCCTCCAGGGACGCGCCGCCGATGAGGCCGCCGTCCACGTCGGGCTTGCTCAGCAGTTCGGCGGCATTGCCGGGGTTCATGCTGCCGCCGTACTGGATGGAGAGGCCCTTGGCGACCTCCTCGCCGTACATCTCGCCGATGACCTTGCGGATGGCGGCGCAGACCTCCTGGGCCTGGTCAGCGGTGGCGGTGCGGCCGGTGCCAATGGCCCAAACAGGCTCATAGGCGATGATGACCTTCTTCATCTGCTCGGCAGTCACGCCCTGCAGCGCGATCTTGACCTGCATGCGGATCAATTCCTCGGTGATGCCCTGCTCACGCTGGACCAGGCTCTCGCCCACGCAGACGATGGGCTTGAGGCCGAACTCCAGGGCGGCACGAACCCGCTTGTTGACGGTCTCGTCGGTCTCGCCGAAATACTGGCGGCGCTCGCTGTGGCCCAGCACAACGTACTCCACGCCCAGTTCCAGCAGCATGGCGGCGGCAATCTCACCGGTGTAAGCGCCGCACTTCTCATAGTGGACGTTCTGGGCGCCCACGCGGACGTTGGTGCCTTTGCACTTCTCCAGCGCGACGGCCAGGTCGGTGAAGGGAACGCAGACGATGACCTCGCAGTCCGCCCAGGAAACCAGGGGGATGATCTCGTCTAGCAGCAGGCCGGCATCGGCGCTGGTCTTGTGCATCTTCCAGTTGCCGGCAATCACGGCGCGGCGATTCTGTTTATCCATAGTAGCAACTCCTTTTGATGTTTTGTATAAAGCGGGCGGAAGCCCTACGGGAAAGGCGCGGCGGCTCTGCCACCGCGCCAACAAACTGCGGGTATTGGGATCTTAGGCCTTCTGGATCACGGCGATGCCGGGCAGTTCCTTGCCCTCCAGGTACTCCAGGGAGGCGCCGCCGCCGGTGGAGATGTGGGTCATCTTATCGCCCAGGCCCATCTGCTGCACAGCGGCAGCGGAGTCGCCGCCGCCGATGACGGTGGTGGCATCGCTCTCGGCCATCGCCTTGGCCACGGCCAGGGTGCCGGCGGCCAGGGTGGGGTTCTCAAACACGCCCATGGGGCCGTTCCACACAACGGTCTTGGAGGCCTTGACGGCATCGGCGAAGAGCTTCATGGTCTTGGGGCCGATGTCGCAGCCCTCCATGTCGGCGGGGATGGCATTGATGGGTACCACGATGGTCTCAACCTCGGCGTCGATGGGGTCGGGGAACGCCTTGACGCAGACGGTGTCGATGGGCAGCAGCAGCTTGACGCCCTTGGCCTCCGCCTTGGCGATCATCTCCTTGCAGTAGTCGATCTTGGAGTCGTCGCACAGGGAGTTGCCGACCTCATAGCCCTGGGCCTTGGCGAAGGTGTAGGCCATGCCGCCGCCGATGATGAGGGTATCGACCTTTTCCAGCAGGTTGGAGATGACGTTGAGCTTGTCCGCGACCTTAGCGCCGCCCAGGATGGCGGTGAAGGGACGGACGGGGTCGTTGACGGCGTTGCCCAGGTACTTGATCTCCTTCTCCATCAGGTAGCCGACGGCGGTGTCCTTCACATAGTCGGTCACGCCGACGGTGGAGCAGTGGGCGCGGTGGCAGGAGCCGAAGGCGTCGTCCACATAGGCGTCGGCCAGGGAAGCCAAATCCCGGCTGAATGTCTCGATGTTCTTGGTTTCCTCCTTGCGGAAGCGGGTGTTCTGCAGCAGCACCACGTCGCCGTCCTTCATGGCAGCCACGGCGGCCTTGGCGTTCTCGCCCACAACGGTATCGTCATCGGCAAAAACGACGGGCTGACCCAGCTTCTCGCTCAGGCGCACGGCGACGGGGGCCAGGCTGAACTTGGCCTCGGGGCCGTTCTTCGGCTTACCCAGGTGGCTGCACAGGATGACCTTAGCGCCATCCGCGATGAGCTTCTTGATGGTGGGCAGCGCCGCATTGATGCGGTTGTCGTTGGTGATCACGCCGTCCTTCATCGGAACGTTGAAGTCACAGCGCACCAGCACGCGCTTACCGGCATAGTTCTGGTCGTCGATGGTCTTCTTACCCAAACCCATAGAAAAATCTCCTCTCGGTCATTTAGAGTGCATTTGATCCCGCCGGGGCGCAGTCCCCCACGGTTCTGTCTCCATTATACCCGCAAAAGCGCCCGCGCGCAAGAGGGTATTTGACATCAATTTAACCGGTTGCGGCAAAAAGCGGAGGCGGATTCACTCCGCCTCCGCTGGATCCTGCTCTGTCTGCTCTTCCGGCGTTCCCTCCCGGGTGGGGCGTGTCGTCCGTCTGCGGGCGGCGGCCTAGGCCGCCTCCTCCGGGGGTGCCGGACTGTCACCGGGAGCGGCGGCCTGCTCCGCATCCTCCGCCAGCTCCGGCTCCTCTGCCGGGGAACTCTCCGCGCCGTCCTGTGCCACGACGAGGCGGCGGTGAAGGTAAGGCGGTTCGGCGCGGTACGCAGCGGGCCAGAGCAGCAGCCCCTCCAACAAAAGTGCCAGAACAACGGCGGCGCAGCGCAGAGAAGCTTTGCCCATTGCGCCGCACCTCCTCTATTGATTTCTTATTCCTCTGGTCTGCCGATACGTTCCCCATTATAACGCATTTGTCTTATTATTGTAACGGCAAATCGTGCTAATTCTCACGCAAATGTTTGTACAATATTATCGGAAACAACCAAAAGGAGGGGGTTGCCTATGGATGTGACCGAGAAAATCCGCCGCCTTATGGTCTTGCGTTTTTGGATTTTTTTCACAAATCAATTCTAACGCAAATAATGCGAGAGGTCATCCCAAAGTGATATGCTCCCCTCTCGCACTTTTTTCGGGGGCTGTTTTGCAACGGGCCCTTTTTTGCGGGGCGGCGGGGCGGGCGGTTTCGCCCGCCGGGGCCTGCGCCGCTGCGGTTTACGCCTCGCGGCCCAGGGTGGTGTTGTCTGCGGTGCGATCCCGCAGGGCGGGGATGGGGTGGGGTTTCTCCTGGAAGCGGTAGTCCTCGCCGTTGGCTGCGATGATCTTCTCGATGACCTGGTGGCTGGCCACCTTCTCGGTCTTGGTGTTGACCATCGCCTGGTAGGCGTAGAAGTCCGCGTCGCGGGGCAGCCGGGAGACGGGTACCGCCGGGTCCTCCCGCAGGGCGGTGTTCTCCACTGTATCCTTCAGCACCTTGCGCACATAGTCCTTCTGGGGGCTGAACTTGAGCAGCTGGGGAAACTCCCCGTCGGGGATGACCTGGAGCCACTCCTTGCCCTCGTACTTTTTCAGCAGCTCGGCGGCGCGGTGCAGGTGGGCCAGCTCCTGCTCAAAGTGCTGCTCCCACACCTTTTTCACATGGTCGTCGCACTCATCCTCATAGCAGGAATAGTAGAGGTAGCACTCGGTGTACTCATGCATCAGCAGGTTTTCCAGCCAGGTGCAGCTGGGGTCCAGCAGCGCGCCGTACTGGGTGACGTGCTGCTCCTCGATCATGGCGATCTCCTGGTAGAGGCGGCGGCCCAGTTCGCTGCCTGCGTAGAAGCCGCACTGGTTCATATAATAATTCATCGTCTGCTGCTCCGCCGCCGTGATGATGGCGGCGTTCAGCTTGCTGATCGGCGCGGCGGTCTTGAAATCCAGCGGGCGGCGGATGCTGTCCTTCGGGTCGCGGTGCTCCGAGATGGTGGGCCGCCCCGGCATGATCTCGGTGTAGGAGCCGACAAGCCGCTCGGCATGGATACCCTCCTCCAGTTCCAGCAGATCGGCGTAGCGGTAGAGATGGTCGAAATCCTCCAGCAGGGCCAGGTTCATCACCTGGACGGCGTAGGGATCCGGCTCCCTCTGGGCCAGGATCGCCGTCAGGTCAACGGCCAGCTGCTCATAGCCGATGGTGGTCTCTAGGATGGTTTCGTCCGCCGGTTTCAGGCAGGCGATGCGCTTTTGCTGCTGCTGCTCGCTGCGGCGGGCCACGGCGATCTCACGCCGCAGATCGTTGTTGGTGCAGTGGCGGTGGAACTGGTGGCCGAACCAAACGGCCTCGTACTCGGCCCCGTTCATCAGGATGATGCGGGTCTTGGTGTAGGGGTCGGTCTCATCCTTGTCGTAGGGCTGGGTGTAGATCTTCTGCCAGTCCATATAGACCCGGTCGGCGGGCCGCGCTTTCTGTTCAAACGGATTCATGGGAACATACCTCCTTTACAGCCATAAGTATGCCCCGGCGGGAAAATGTTTAGACCGGCCCGCCGCCCTCCGTACCCAGAATTTGTACTTGCCCTGCGGTGCGGGAGTTATTATAATAGAAGCTATAGATGCAATCCCCGGAAAGGAAGGTCAAAATCATGGAGTATTACCGCTGCGAATCCCCCGACTGCGAGTTTGTGACCACCGAC
>CAZIVF010000058.1:0-3443 GCA_964542725.1 uncultured Subdoligranulum sp.
GTACGGTCAGCCTGCCAAAGCGCTGGCCGGTCAGATCGCGGGCGGCCCGGCCCCGCCGGGCGCAGCCGCAGCTTTTGATCTGGCCGCCGGCGATCCTGTAGCCCTCGGCCACCAGTTCCCTACCGCAGTCGCACCGGCAGCGCCAGAGCAGGGAGCCGTTCCGCCTTTCCCCCGTGGGTTCCAGCGCCACCACCAAGCCGGAGCGCACGCCGGCCAGGTCGCGTCTTTTTGGCATTCTGCCACCTCCCAGGCCCTTCAAAAGGGCGCTACTCTAGAACCGCCGCCCGGGCGGCGAGGCCCGGGCGGCGGCGATCTGTTTTTGGGGCGGGCTTATCTGCCCCGCCGCTGCCGCCCCTTTGGGCGGGAAGAAGGATTTAGGGGAAGCGCCTTAGTCCCGGCTGTTCCGGCGGCGGAGGAATCCCAGGCCAACGAGGGCTGCCAGCGCGGCGGCGAGAAGAACCAGCCACAGGGCAAGGCTGAAATCATCGCCGGTCTGGGGGATGGTGCTGCTGCCGGAGGCGGCGGAAGCGCTGCCTGCCGTGCCGCCGGTTGTGCCGCTGCCGCTATCGTCGTCCTTGCCCCAGGTGCCATCCTTGCGGGCCTGCTCGATCTCCGGGTGGTCATCCTTGGGCGCCTCGGTGGCGGCGGGCGTTGCAGTGGGAGCGGGGGGCTCACTGGGTTTGGGGCTTTCGGTGGGGGTGGGGGTCTCGGTGGGTTCGGGGCTTTCGCTGGGCTCGGGGGCGCTCACGGTATAACTGACTGTAGGCTTGGCGAAGTATTCCGCACTGAGCGTTTCTCCCTTGCTGTTGACGGGGGTGAGGACCGCGCTGTTGTTTGTGTACAGGCCGGAGAGTCCCTGGCTGCCATCCTCATCGTAGGAGCCGTAAGAACCGGCGGCAGTTTTGGGGTTGGTCAGCCGGACGGAGTAGGTCAGCTGTACGGGCGCAGCGCGGAGCACCGGCACATTGATATCCCAGACAAAGTGCTCTTCATCCTTGCCGTTGCCGCGGTTATAGGTCAGGGTATAGCTGCCATCGTCAAATGTGTAGGTATTGTCGCCGATCTTTACGGCTTGGAAGGTTGCGTCGCCGACTTTCAGCGAGAGGCTGTTCGCCTCGTTCACAAAGTCGAAGTCATAGTCGCCCTCCACATAGCCGATGTAATCCGTCACCTGGGAGCCTTTATCCAGCAGATACAGAATTTCCTTCTTGATGTTCTCGAAGGCTTCCTGAAAGCTGGGGGTGCCTTTGCCGGAAGTGATATCGTAGGCGTCGCCCTTTTGGGCCGTCCACTCCATAAACTCCGCTGCCACCGGGTATCCTTCCAGCTTCCAATACAGGCTGATGCAGTGATACTTCGTGGCCGCATCCGCGTAGGCGTGCGCCGCCGTGTAAACGCCCTTCTCGGTGCCGGTAAGGTAGGTGTCATACTCGTCCAGCTTGATATATTTGTTTTGCCCCGAGATAATATTGGTATATGTCGTTGTCGCTGGCGCCACTTCCGTCGTCCCGTCGTTCTCAAACACGGGGACTTCATAGCCGGAATTGAGGCTCGCATCGTTAGGGGAAAGAGCATACAGTGTTTCGAAACTTATAGTTTTGGTGCGCTTGGGATTCATGACGATGGAATAATAATAGGAATTCGCGCCGTTGAATGGAACTACACTGTCGCCTTGAACCGCACCCCAGACGGTCTCCATTCCGTCTTCCTCTGTGTTCCAGGCGTGGCTGATGCCGTCCGTCAGCAGGATCAAATACTTGTTCTCTGCCGGAACGGTGTCGTCCCCATCCAGCATGGCGACGCCCTTCTTGATGGCGTTCTCGATGTTGGTGCCGACACCCTTCTGGTAGGTCACATACCCGTTGATGGTGTCAATCGTACCCGCACTTAGGGGTGTCAGATCCAGGGAACGACCCGTCTTGTAATCAAAATTGACGACGCCGACCTTGATGTTGATCTTCTCCTGCTTCTTTTGGAGTTCGCCCAGCATAGAATTGATCTCATCGCGGGCAGCTTTCGAACTGCCGGAGCAGTCCAGAACAAAGACGACGTCCATCGCCGGGGTCTGCTCAAGCTCCTTGGCGGGCAGAGAGAGGGTAATCTGGGAGGTAAAGCTTTCATCCAGGTTGGTCGCCGTCTTGGACTTGGAGACATCCCACTGCATTGCAGCCGGGTCCTCCGCCGGCGTCAGCGGCTGCGCAGGGGCGGTGCCGGGTTCGTCTGTTGTTTCCTGCGCCGTATCATCGGTGCCGGTTTCGCCCATTGTATCCGGCGTCGTATCGCCGGTGTCGGTTTCGTCCGTCACTTCCGGTGTCTGCTCAGGGTCGGCAAGGTCATCCGTCGTGGCCATCGTCTGCGCGCCGCCGGTCAGGGCATCTGCCGCCTGCTGCAGGAGGGCGGCGGCGGCCTGCACATCCTCAAGTGCGGCCTCCTTGTCCGTCAGCGCTTCGTAGGCGTCGAAGGCCGCGCCGATCTGCCCGCTGAGGGCGGGGCCGGTCTCGTCGTCGATCTCCTCGGGGATGGTGATGGCCTGCACCGCATCCAGAAATGCCTGCACGGCCTCGCTGGCCGCCCCGGACGGCACGGTCTCTACGACGGCAGGCGAGGGTTGAGACCCATCCCCGGCGGCCAGCGCCGTGATGGGCAGCAGCGCCGCCAGCATCGCAGCAGATAGGATGGCCGCAGCCAGTCTGCGGCCCAAACGTGAATGTTTCATCAAGTTGAATCCTCCTTAAAAATCACAGTAACTCTGTGTATTTTCGATTATTATACACATTATTTCTGTGTTTTTCAAGAAGAAATTCAAATAGATGCTATGTTTTTTATAGATTTTTTCACAGAGAAGCCGGCATTTTCACCGAAAAGGAGAGATTTGTATGTGTGGAGAGCGCTTGAGTGAACTGCGCAAGGATACGGGGATGACGCAGAGAACCTTCGCGGATCAGATGCATGTTTCGCTGAACACCGTCTCAGCCTGGGAGCGCAATCTCTCAGAGCCGGACGATGAGACAAAGCTGAAGCTGGCCCAAATGTTCAACGTTTCGCTGGATTATCTGCTCGGTCTCTCGGATTCCCTTCTGCCGCCCAGCCGCCACCAGGGGCTGCTGCTGTATCTGCCCGATCTGCCCCCGGAGGCCATGCGGGATGTGGAGCAGTTCCTGCGCAAATTTATAAAAAAGTACGGCCTGAACTGACCCGCCCCCAGAAACCGCCAACGGGAAACGCCCTCCCCCGGGGCCGACGCATAACAAAAACCCGGCACCTTTTATGAGCCGAAAGGGCTCTAAAAGATGCCGGGTTCTTCGCTGATGTTTTTGGGGAAGACGGGTCCCGCCGGGGCGGGGGCGGGCGGGGCGGCCGGAAGGGAAAAGCGGGCGGCCTGCCGCCCTTAGCCGCCCTGCCCCCAGTATTGGGCGCCCCAGCGCTCAAAGCTCCACTGCTCC
>CAZIVF010000058.1:3543-6517 GCA_964542725.1 uncultured Subdoligranulum sp.
GTATAACCCGCTTGCATATTTGGCGCAAGGGGCTTATAATAATAAAATATGGATCGATCCGGCGCGCCAAACCCGCCGGGCAGGAAGGGTCCAGAGGGATCGCCGTCGATAGGGGGGGGAAGCGGATGCAAACCAAACCGGTGCTGGGGATCGTGGGCGGTCTGGGGCCTGCCGCCAGCTGTTACCTGTACCAGATGCTCATCGACCACACGCCCGCGGCGCGGGACCAGGATCATATCGACATTGTCATCTCCTCCCGCGCGTCCACACCGGACCGCACCGCCTTCATCACGGGGCAGAGCGGGGAGGACCCCTTTGCCCTCATGCAGCAGGATAGTGAGAGCCTTGTCCACTATGGGGCCACCGTGCTGGCCATCCCCTGCAACACCGCCCACTATTTTTATGACCGGCTGGCCGCCGCGCTGCCGGTGCCGGTGCTGAACATGCCCCGGCTGACGGTGGCAGAGGCCAAGGCGGCGGGCTGCCGCAAGCTGGGGATCCTGGCCACCGACGGCACGCTGAAGGCCGGCACCTACCAGCTGATGTGCGAGGAGGCGGGCCTCGGCTGGGCCGTCCCCGCGCCGGAGCATCAGCGGGCCGTGACCGCCGTCATCTACGACCAGATCAAGCAGGGCCGCCGGGCCAATATGGCGCTGTTTAACGCCGCCGCCGATGATCTGCGCGCCCAAGGGTGCGACCGAGCGGTGCTGGGCTGCACCGAACTGAGCCTGGTCAAGCGGGACGAAGGGCTGGACGGCTTTTTTATCGACAGCACGGAGGTCCTCTGCCGCCATGCGCTGCTGGCCTGCGGCGTGGAGCCGACAGGGTTTGACTGAGAGGCGCGGAACAAACCCGCCCTGCGGGCCGGAACGGTTCGCGGGCTCCTGGGCAGGGAGTAAAGAGCAAAGCGGAGCGCCCCGCCCCTTCGCTTATAAAATGAATTGCGGAAAGGAACGTCACCCATGGAAAAGAAAACCTTCTACATCACCACCCCCATCTACTACCCCAGCGATAAGCTGCACATCGGCCACAGCTACACCACCGTGGCCTGCGATGCGCTGGCCCGCTACAAGCGCCTGCAGGGCTATGATGTGATGTTCCTGACCGGTACCGACGAACACGGCCAGAAGATCCAGGATAAAGCCGAGGCCAAGGGCGTGACTCCCAAGGCGTATGTGGACGAGATTGTGGCCACCGTGAAGGAACTGTGGCGGACGATGGACGTGAAGTATGACCGCTTTGTGCGCACCACCGACGAATACCATATCGAGACCTGCCAGAAAATCTTCCGGCAGCTGTACGAGCAGGGCGATATCTACAAGGGCGAGTATGTGGGCCACTACTGCAAGCCTTGCGAGAGCTTCTGGACCGAGAGCCAGCTGGTGGACGGCAAATGCCCCGACTGCGGCCGCGAGGTCTACGAGGCCCACGAGGAAGCCTACTTCTTCAAGACCGGCAAATACGCCGACCGCCTGCTCAAGCTCTACGAGGAGAACCCCCAGTTTATCCAGCCGGAAAGCCGCAAGAACGAGATGATCGCCTTCATCAAGCAGGGCCTGCAGGACACCTGCGTCTCCCGCACCAGCGTCCCCTGGGGCATCCCGGTGGACTTTGACCCCAAGCACACCATGTATGTGTGGGTGGACGCCCTCTCCAACTATATCAGCGCCCTGGGCTACGGCAATGAAACCTACAGCGACTACGAGAAATACTGGCCCGCCGATATCCACATGGTGGGCAAGGAGATTCTGCGCTTCCACACCATCCTCTGGCCCGCCATGCTGATGGCGCTGGACCTGCCGCTGCCCAAGCGGGTGTTCGGCCACGGCTGGCTGCTGATGAACGGCGGCAAGATGAGCAAGTCCATCGGCAACGTGGTGGACCCGGTGATCCTGTGCGACCGCTACGGCGTGGACGCCATCCGCTACTTCCTGCTGCGGGAGATTCCCTTCGGCAACGACGGCATGTTCACCAACGAGGCGCTCATCAACCGCATCAACACCGATCTGGCCAACGACCTGGGGAACCTGCTCTCCCGCACCGTCGCCATGTGTGAGAAGTATTTCGGCGGCAGGGTTGCCCGCCCCGCAGCCCCCTGCGACGCGCTGGACGCCGAACTGGAGGCGATGATCGCCGCTTTGCCCGGCAAGGTCACTGCCGACATGGACAACCTGACCATCCCCCAGGCGCTGGTGGATATCTTCGCGGTGGTGCAGCGCGCCAACAAGTACATCGACGAGACCGCCCCCTGGGCGCTGGCCAAGGACGAGGCCAACAAGGCCCGGCTGGAGAGCGTGCTCTACCACCTGTGCGAGGCGCTGCGCTGCTGCGCCGTGCTGCTGAACGCCTTCCTGCCCACCACCGCGCCCAAGATGATGGCGCAACTGGGCTTGGGCGCCGACGCGCTGGACTTTGCCGCCTGCGTGTACGGCGGGCAGGAGGCCTACACCGTCCACAAGGGCGAAGCGCTCTTCCCCCGCATCGACGTGAACAAGGAGATCGCCTACCTGCAGGCCGAGGATGAGCGCCGACGCGCCGAAGCCCAGGCCGCCGCGCCCGCCGAGGCCCCGGCCAGGAAGGACGAGCCTGCCGCCGAGCTCACCGACCACGAGGCGGAGATCAGCTTTGACGATTTCTGCAGGGTGGAACTGCGGGTGGCCGAGGTGCGCGCCTGCGAGACGGTGAAGGAGAGCAGGAAGCTGCTGCACCTGACCGTCTTTG
Organism: uncultured Subdoligranulum sp.; assembly: GCA_964542725.1. GTDB lineage: Bacteria > Bacillota > Clostridia > Oscillospirales > Ruminococcaceae > Gemmiger. Next base: position 6,265 of record CAZIVF010000058.1, read on the forward strand.
ACGGCGAGCGGGAGCGGTGCATCCTCTCCGGCATTGCCAAGTGGTTCAAGCCGGAAGATCTGGTTGGCAAGCGCTTGGGGATCGTGGCCAACCTGGCCCCCCGCCCCATGATGAAGGGCAAGTATGTAAGCGAGGGCATGATCGTCGCGGCAGACACCGCCGACGGCGGCTGCTCCATCGCCTTCTACCCCGATTCCGTGCCTGTTGGGGCGCGGATCCACTGATGGGAAACGGTATAAACATAAATGATATC
>CAZIVF010000058.1:6617-12905 GCA_964542725.1 uncultured Subdoligranulum sp.
CAGGAATGTTATAAATTAAGGTGCGGCTTCGCCGCGTTTGAAAGCTCCCCCCAAAGCGATCTTTCTGAATCATGCCCGAAGGGCATGCCGCATTTTATAACATTTATAACACTATTAACATTCATAACGCTCCTGACTTTGCTGCCGTTTCCGCCCCGCGCCCATACCGCTTACAAAGGAGTCTTTCGTTTGCTTACCACAACAAAAAAATCCCGGCTTGACGCCTTTTTCTCCATCCCGACGGCGGCCGTGACGTTGGCGGCCCTCTGCAATGTGCTGTGGGGGTCCGCTTTCCCCTTCATCAAGCTGGGCTACCGTCTCTTCGCCATCGATGCGGGCGATATGCCCTCCATCCTCTGCTTCGCCGGGGTGCGGTTCACCCTCAGCGCCGCGCTGGTCTACCTGTTCGGCTCGGCGGTGGAGCGCCGCCCGCTGCCCTTCCCCCGCGGCAGGGTGCTGGCGGAGTGCTGCGCCCTGGGCCTGTGGCAGAGTACTTTGCAGTACGCCTTCTACTACTCCGCCGTGGCGGTGCTTACCGGCTCCTTCGGCGGCATCCTCAACAGCACCCAGAGCTTTATGGGGGTTATCCTGGCCCATTTCCTCTACGGGCAGGCGGACCGGATGACCGGGCGCAAGGCGCTGGGCTGCGCGCTGGGCTTCGGCGGCGTGCTGGTTGCCACGCTGGGGAACCACGGCGGCGGCACCCCCCGGGGCATCTTCTGTATGCTCATGGCCTCGGCGGTCTTCGCGCTGGCCGGGCCGTGGAATAAGGCCGTGACCCAAAAGGCCGATAGCTTCGCCGTCTGCTGCCTCAATCTGGGGGTGGGCGGTCTGGCGCTGCTGGCCATCGGCCTGCTGCTGGGCGGGCGGCTGCATCCCCAAAGCCCCCAGGGCATCCCGGTGCTGGTCTTCCTGGCCTTCATCTCGGGCGCAGGGTACATTCTGTGGGCGCTGCTCATGAAGAACAACCCCGTCTCCCGCATCAGCGTCTTTGGGCTGCTGATCCCCATTATGAACACCCTGCTCTCCGCCCTGCTCAACGGCGAGGCGCTCTTCGAGTGGAACTATCTGGCCGCGCTGGCGCTGGTCTGCGTTGGCATTTGGCTGGTGAACAAGCCCAAGAAGGGGGCAGCCTGACCCGGCCCGCCCTGCGCTCTTTACTTTCTGCCTTTTCAAGGGAGGTGGCCGCCGTGCCTCTGACCGATATTTTTGATACCCACGCCCACTACGGAAGCCGCCGGTTCGACGCCGACCGGGACGGCCTGCTGGCCGCCCTGCCCGCCGCCGGCGTGACCGGTGTGCTGGAATGTGCCACCCACTCCGGCGACGCCGGGGCGGCGGTGGCGCTGGCCCACAGGTATCCCTTCGTCCGCGCGGCGGTGGGTATCCACCCCGAAAGTTTGATCGAGGAGGACGCCGCCACGGTGGCCGTCTACCACGGCGACTGGCGGGCGGAATTGAACGCCCTGCGCCCGCTCTTTGAGGATAAGGCGGTGGCGGCGGTGGGGGAGATCGGCCTGGACCACCATTGGCCGGTGCCAAGGCAGGAGCAGTACGACCTGTTTGAGGCGCAGCTGCGGCTGGCCGCCGAACTGGACCTACCCGTCTCGGTCCACGACCGTGAGGCCCACGCCGAGATGTACGAGCTGCTGAAAAAATACCATCCCCGAGGCGTGCTGCACTGCTACAGCGGCAGCGCCGAGGACGCCGCCTGGCTGGTGGACCAGGGCCTCTGCCTGGGCTTCGGCGGGGCGGTGACATACAAGGGGGCCAAGCGGGCCGCCAAGGTGCTGGCAGCCATCCCCCATGAGGCCGCCGTGCTGGAGACCGACTGCCCCTATATGGCCCCCGAGCCGGTGCGGGGCCGCAGGAACGACAGCCGCAACATCGCCCATGTGGCCGCCTATATCGGCGGGCTGTGGGGGATGGATACCCAGGAGGTTCTGACGCTGACCGCCGCCAACGCCCGCCGCGTGTTCGGCCTGTGAGGGGGGAACGGTCCTTGCCAAGCCGAGCGACCCGCATCCTTACCGTGTGTATTACTGTGCCGACGGCGGCATTGATTTAGGAAACCTCTGAACAAAGCCCGCCCCGGCCGAAGGCGGCGCGGAACCGGGGAGCTTTTGGTTTTGCTGTGAAGCGGCGCAGATGCGCCGTTGTGGGCTGGAATTTACCGCAAAAGATTCCCCGGCGATACGATGCCGAAGAATACAAAAAAGAACAGTAGGGAGGAACCCACATGAAAGCACGCATCCCCAAGCACCGCGAATTTATCATTGATTTCCCGCAGGATATGGACCGGGCCAAGGCCGACGAGGGCTGGAACAAGCTGAACCAGATCGTGGAGGACTACAAGAAGACCCACAACGGTCAGAGCGTCTACGCCCCCACCTTCATCGAGGACTGCGAACCCGCCGTGAAGGCCCTGCAGGAGGAGTACGGCTTCAACTACACCATCCAGGAGATCAAGTGACGGAAAGCCGGCAGGCAAGTGCGCCCGCCGGTTTTCCGTTTGCATCCCGCCCGCTTTGCCAAGCCTGCCGAAAGGGGGAGCCAAGATGCCAGAGATTAAGCTGCGCGCCGCCGTGCCGGGGGACCTGCCCGCCATCCTGGAGCTGTACCGCCTGCTGGACGCCGCGATGGTGGAGATGCAGCCGGAGTTTTTCTGCACCGCCCCGCGGGACGAGGCGTTCTACCGTGAACTGCTGGAGGACCCGCAGGCGGATTTCCTGCTGGCCGAGACCGGGGGAACGCCGGTGGGCTTTGCCCTGGTGAAAAACGCCGGCTGGACGCCGCCGTTCAGCAGCCTGCTGCCCCACCGCTACGCCGAACTCTACGATTTGGTGGTGGCTCCGGGGTGGCGGGGCCGGGGCGTCGGCGGCATGCTGGTGGGCGCCGCCAAGCGCTGGGCCAGGGATCGGCGGCTGGAATACCTGGAGCTGACCGTCCTCTCCCAGAATGATGCCGCCCTGGCCCTGTATGAGAGCCACGACTTTGTGGAGTCCAGCCGCACCATGCGCTGCATGCTCTGACGCCCCTGCGGGAAAGAACGGCCCCCAAAGCGCGCCGTCCCAGACCCTGCCGCTTGGCGCGGCGCGGCCCGGGGCGGCGCGTATCAGTGGGGAGGCGCAGCCTTGGGGGCGGCGGATCGGTGCATCCAGAGGAAATATCCCAGGCAGAGGGCAATCTGCACGATGGTGGAGCAGGGCGTCGCCAGGCCGATGCGGAACAGCGAGACAGGCAGCAGGCGGCTCATCGCCCAGGAGACGGGGATGCGCACGCAGAACGCGCCGATCAGCCCCTGCACCATGACAAACCGGGTGCGGCCGCAGCCGTTGAAGTAACCGTTGAAGCAGAAATAAAAGCTGGTGAGCAGCACATCGACGGCGTAGGCGCGCAGATAATCGGCCCCGGCGGCGATGACCGCCGGATCCCGTGCGAACAGCCCCGCCAGCAGCCCGCCGTGGAAGAAGGCGGCCCAGGCCATGCAGACCCCCAGCGCAAAGCTGGATGCCATGCCGTAGGCCATCGCCCGGCGGGCGCGGTCGTCCCGGCCTGCGCCGATGTTCTGCGCCACAAAGGCGGACAGGGACTGCATGAAGGCCGAAGGCACCAGCATAATAAAGGCGCAGAGCTTTTCGGCCACGCCCACCCCCGCCGAGGCCACCACCCCCAGCCCGTTGACGATGGCCATGATGACCAAAAAGGAGATGCTGACCAAAAGATCCTGCAGCGCGATGGGCGCGCCCAGCTGCAGCGTCTTGCGGATGTTGCCCCGGTGGAACCGCACATTCTGCCGCCCAAAGGCGAAGGGCAGCCCCCGCCGCCGGATCACAAACAGGCAGAGCACCACGCTGAGCGCCTGGGAGAGCGCCGTCGCCAGCGCCGCCCCGGCGCTGGCCAGCCCCAGCCCCGCCACAAAGACCAGATCCCCCGCAATGTTGGCGAGGCAGGCCACCAGCACCGCCAGCAGAGGGGTGCGGCTATCCCCCATGCCTCGGAAGACGCTGCCCAGCACGTTGTAGGCCACGATGAACACCGCGCCGCCGCCGCAGACGGCGACATAGCGGACGGTCTGGCGGAATGCCTCCGCCGGGGCCTGCATGGCGGTACACAGCGGCGAGGCCAGCAGCGGGATCAGCACTGTCAGGGCAAGGCCCAGCGCGCCGAACAGGCATACGGCGCTGCCGATCACATCCCCCGCCGCGTCCACCCGGCCCTCCCCCAGGCGCTGCCCCAGCAGGATGGTGGTCCCCATCGAGATGCCGGTGATCACCGAGGTGATGGTCTGCATGATCTGGCTGCCGGTGGATACCGCCGATACGTCCGCCGCCGTGCCGAACCGCCCCACCACCAAAAGATCCACCGCGCCGTACATGGCCTGCAGCAGCAGCGCCCCCAGCACAGGCAGCGCAAATTGGAGCAGCGGCGCAAGAATTTTGCCGCTGGTAAAATTGGACGAGCGTTCCATAGGGTCCTGACCTCCTTACACAGTGGGCGCGATGCAAAAGCCGGATAAGACAACGGGCGTTCCAGCCCGTCATCTTATCCGGCAGTAACTTCTGATCGAGCCTTGCCCTCCGATGAACAAAGATAGTATACCGGCCTTTTTGCCAAAAGTCAAGCCCCGGCCCGCCGCCCTTTGCCCGGGAAAAGGCGGGATCTCGCGCCGCCCTCTTGCGCCCGGCGCACAAATCGGGTATAGTAAAGGGGTAGGAAAAGGAAAACGCCGCTGCGGCGGCAATGAGAATACAAGGAGAATGTTTATGCGTTACTGTAAAAAGTGTACCATGCCCGACACCCGGCCCGGCATTACCTTTGACGCCGAGGGCGTGTGCAGCGCCTGCCGCCATTATGAGAGCCGCAGGAACATCGACTGGGACGCCCGCTTCAGGGAGTTTGAGGCTTACTGCGATAAGTACCGCGGCATGAACGGCCCCGGCGGCTATGACTGCGCGGTGGCGGTCTCCGGCGGGAAAGACAGCCATTTCCAGGTCTGGATGCTCAAGGAAGTCATGCACATGAACCCCATCCTGTTCAGCGTGGAGGATAATTTCCCCATGACCCGGGCGGGCATCCACAACCTGAAGAATATCAGCGAGGAATTCGGCTGCACCATCATCTCCTGCAAGCCCAACATCAAGGTGCAAAAGACGCTGATGCGAAAATTCTTTGAGAAGTACGGCAAGCCCACCTGGTATGTGGACCGCCTGATCTACACCTTCCCGCTGCACATGGCCGCCAAGTTCAACACCCCCATGCTCTGCTACGGCGAGAACGTCAGCTATGAGTACGGCGGCTGCAGCGACAAAGAAACCTACTCCGCCATGGATCAGATTGAGAACGGCGTGGCCGTGGGTATGCCCATGGAGGAACTGCTGGGGGACGGCGTGACCGAGAAGGATCTCTCGCTGACGCTGGCCCCCGACGCTGAAGAACTCAAGCGCCTTGACCCCTTCTATATGAGCTACTTTGTGCCATGGAACAGCTACAAGAACTACCAGATCGCCAAGGCCCACGGCTTCCACGACCTGACCCACGAGTGGGACCGCACCCACCACGCCGAGAACTTTGACCAGATCGACTCCCGCGCCTACCTGGTACACTCTTGGCTCAAGTACCCCAAGTTCGGCCATGCCGCCGCCACCGATTACACCGCCCGCTATATCCGCTACGGTATGATGACCCGCGAGGAGGCCATCCCCATTATCAAGGAGCGGGACGGCAGGCTGGACCCGCTCTGCGTGCGGGACTTCTGCGATTTCTGCGGCTACAGCGAGAGCGAGTTCTGGGCCATCCTGGACAAGTTCTACAACCCCGACCTCTTCAAGAAGAACGAGGTGGGCGAGTGGGTGCTCAAGCACCCCATCTGGGAGGAATAAGCGATGGTGCGTCATGTGATTCTGTGGAAGCTGAAGGAAGAACTCACCGGGGCTGAGAAGGCGGCGGTCAAGGCCGACATCAAGGCGGGCCTGGAGGGGCTGGTGGGCCAGGTGCCGGGGCTCCTCACGGTGCAGGTCCACACCGAGGCGCTGCCCAGCAGCGCGGGCGCTGACCTGATGCTGGACTGCACCCTGGCCGACGAGGCCGCGCTGAAGGGCTACGCCGCCCACCCCGCGCACCTCGCTGTGGCCGACAGCAAGGTCCGCCCCTACACCGCCGTGCGCACCTGCCTGGACTTCGTGGAATAAAGCCGGGCAGGCCGGCTATAAAAACGGAAGGGCCGCCCCAACTGAACCGCACCCCGTCAAGAGGACAGAGAAAAAATATAAGGATTTTTCACAGCCC
>CAZIVF010000059.1:0-1712 GCA_964542725.1 uncultured Subdoligranulum sp.
AATCATGGAGTATTACCGCTGCGAATCCCCCGACTGCGAGTTTGTGACCACCGACCCTGACCGTGACCAATGCCCCCTGTGCGGCGGCGCCTTTTTTGTGCCGGTGAAGGAGGAGGAGATCACCGCCAAGGGCTGGCGCTGCCTGTTTGAGCAGGCCCGGGACGCCAAGGACGAACCCCAGATGCTTTACGCCTGCCGCAAGGGCGCCGATTTGGAGGACCCCTCCGCCATGTGCCAGCTGGGCCAGTGCCTGCACGACGGCATCGGCGGCAAGCCGGACTTTGCGCAGGCGGCCGAGTGGTACCAGCGTTCCGCCTCCACCGGCTACGCCCCCGGCCAGTGCCTGCTGGGCCTGGTGTACGAGACCGGCGAGGGCTTGGAGCAGAGCTGGGAAAACGCCACCATCCTCTACCGCCAGGCCGCCGACCAGGGCTACGCCCGCGCCCAGTGCAACCTGGGCTGGTGCTATGAGTTCGGCAAGGGCGTGCGCCAAAGCTGGAACGACGCCGTCTACTGGTACAGTGCCGCCGCCCTGCAGAAAGACCCCCGGGCGATGCACTGCCTGGCCAACTGCTACAACCAGGGTAGCGGCGTGGCGCGGGATCCCAAGCGCGCCCACCAGCTTTACTTAATGGCCGCCCAGGCGGACTACGTCTACGCCCAGTACAATCTGGGCGTGATGTACGAGGAGGGCGACGGGGTGGACAAAGACATGACCGCCGCTCTGCACTGGTACCACCGCGCCGCCGAGAACGGTAACCCCCGCGCCCAGTTCGCCCTGGGCCGCTGCTATGACTTTGGCAACGGCGTACCCAAGGACCCGGCGGAGGCCGCCAAGTGGTACAGGAAATCGGCGGAGCAGGGCTACGCCCCCGCCCAGTGCGCCTACGGCGTCTGCTGCGAGGCGGGCGACGGCGCAGACAAGGACCCCGCCGCCGCCGTGGAGTGGTACCGCAAAGCCGCCCGCCAGGGCCACCCCAACAGCCAGTGCAACCTGGGCTACTGCTACGAGAGCGCCATCGGCGTGGAGCAGAGCTGGGGTGACGCGGTGCGTTGGTACGCCGCCTCCGCGCAGCAGGGCTACCCCCGGGCGCTGTACTGCCTGGGCTGGTGCTATGAGTACGGCAAAGGCGTGGGGAAGGATATGACTGAGGCGGCCCGCCTCTACCGCCAGGCGGCCGAGCAGGGCCATAAGCAGGCCCAGACCTGCCTGGGCCTCTGCTATGAGCAAGGCGATGGCGTGGAGCAAAGCTGGGAGCAGGCGGTGGCCTGGTACCGTCGGGCCGCCGAGCAGGGCTACGCCACAGCCCAGTGCAACCTGGGCTGGTGCTATGAGTTCGGCAGAGGGGTCGAGAAGGATATTGCCACGGCGGTGGACTGGTACCGCAAGGCCGCCAACCAGGGCCAGGCCCGCGCCCAATGCAACCTGGCCTGGTGCTACGAGGTCGGCCAGGGGGTTGAGAAGGACTTTGCCGAGGCGGCGCGCTGGTACCGCAAAGCCGCCGACCAGGGCGACGCCCGGGGCCAGTGCTGCTTGGGCTGGTGCTACGAGGATGGCCAGGGGGTTGAGAAGGATCTGGCCCAGGCGGTGGAGTGGTACCGCAAAGCTGCCGAGCAGGGCTACCCCCGGGGCCAGTGCTGCCTGGGCTGGTGCTATGAGGCCGGCCAAGGCGTGGAGCAAAGCTGGGCCGACGCGGTGGACTGGTACCGCA
>CAZIVF010000059.1:1812-12758 GCA_964542725.1 uncultured Subdoligranulum sp.
GTTATCCTTTCCAGTCCAAAATGCCGCCGATATCGATGACGCGGCGGTACCCCTGCCGCGCCAGTTCCTGGGCGGCCCGGCGGCTGCGCGCGCCGCTGCGGCAGTAGACAAAGACCGGCGTTTCCCGGTCGGGCAGGCAGGCTGCCGCCTCCCCGATCCGCTGCAGCGGCAGGTTTTGGCTGCCCGGCAGGCGGCGGGCGGCATATTCCTCCGGCGTGCGCACATCCAGAAGCACCGCGCCGGGAGTCTGCGCCCAGCGGGCCGCCCCGGTGTTGATATCCATCTGTTCAAAGCTTGCCATAAAAGATTCCTCCTTCACAAAATCATAGTATGCGGGGTTCCGGGCGGGCGCTCACGCCTCGCCGCACCACAAGCGCCTCGGCCCGGTCCTGCGGGCTGGTCATCGGCAGGATCGTTCCCCCATAAAATAAGAGTTCACCGGGCATAACTGTCTCCTTTCCACGGAACAAGCGTTCGATACGGTTCGTATACACCGAAATTGGGCAAAAGTCCGCTTTTGTCCGGCACGGCACAGATATTTAACATTTTCCCCATGACAAGGCCGCCGCTTTCCTGTATACTATTGGTAAAATTTCCGTCTCGAAAGGGGTGTCGCTATGCGCATCGAAACCCTCACTCTCAACGAAGCCCGCCATGTCACCCTGACCGCCTACCTCCAGGATGTGGGCGGCGCCTTCGCGCATGTTCCCCGCCGCCCGGCCATCCTGATCCTGCCCGGCGGCGGCTACCAATACTGCTCCGACCGGGAGGCCGACCCGGTGGCCGCCCCCTACCTGAAGGCGGGGTACCAGGCGTTCATCCTGCGCTACTCGGTGCGGGAGGATTCGGTCTGGCCCAACCCGCTGGACGATTATGACCAGGCCATGGCCCTGATCCGTTCCCGGGCGGAGGAATGGGGCCTCTACCCAGACAAAGTGGCTGTCATCGGCTTTTCGGCGGGCGGGCATCTGGCCGCCGCGGCGGCTACCATGGCGAAGAACCGGCCCAACGCGGCCATCCTGGGCTACGCCGTGGCTGGGGCGGACGTGAAGAGCTGCAACCCCACCGCGCCGGATACCACCCTCTTTGTGGATCGGCACACTTGCCCCTGCTTCCTCTTTGCCACCCGCACCGACCAGCTGGTTCCCATTGCCAACAGCCTCCGCTTTATGGATGCGCTGGATAGAGCCAACGTTGCCTTTGAAAGCCACATCTACGCCTACGGCCCCCACGGTTTTTCCACCTGCGATCCGTCGGTGCAGCCCCGGGATACCGTCATCTGTGACCGCGCCCGCCGCTGGGTGGAGGACAGCATCGCCTGGCTGCGGGATGTGCTGGGGGATTTCGGCAGCGGCGGCATGACCGAGCCGGTCTGCAAGGCCCATGCCAACGGGGACTGCGAGCCCACCCTCTCGGCAGACTGCACCGTGGGGCTGTTGCTGGCCAACCCCCAGTCCCGCGCGCTGCTGGAGCCGCCGCTGCGTGCCTCCCTGCCCGCCGACGCTGCCCCCGGCGCGCTGCACAACATGACGCTGCGGGCGGTGCTGGACTTTATGCGCACCCCCGCCGCTGACATAGACACCCTGGATCAGGCGTTGCGGGAGATCCCCAACGCCTGACCGCGCCGGCAGGCCGCCCCCTGCCGCCCCGCACCGCCCGCCGCCCGCCGCGGCGGGCGGTGCGCTTTACATTTGCCCCGGGATGCGGTATGATAAAGGCAACAAAGAAGGTAGGAAATGACTATGACGATACGGCAATTCCTGGCCGGGGGGCGTCCCCTGCTGTTCGACGGTGCCATGGGTACCTATTATGCCGCCCGCACCCATAACACTGAGGAACGGTGCGAGACGGCCTGCCTGACCCACCCGGAGGAGGTGGCGGCCATCCACCGCGCCTACCTGGAAGCGGGTTGCCAGGCCGTCAAGACGAACACCTTCTCGGTGGGGGTGGATCTGGCTTTCGGCGGCCAGGCGCAGGCCGGGGCGCTGGTCGCCGCCGCCTGCCGCCTGGCCCGGGAGGCCGCCGCCCCCTACGGGGCCTTCGTCTTTGCCGATATCGGCCCCGCGCCCCAGCAGGCGGCGCTTTCCCCCGCCGCCAACTACTGCCGCCAGATTGATCTCTTCCTGGCCCAGGGGATGACCTGCTTCCTGCTGGAGACGCTGCCCGGCGACGAGGGGGTGGCCGAGGCCGCCCGCCACCTGAAGGCCGCCTGCCCGGACGCCTTTTTGCTGGTCAGCTTTGCCGTGGACCCCGACGGCGCCACCCGGGATGGCCGCCGGGGGCAGGCCCTGCTGCGCCGCACCGCCGCCCTGGCCGGGGTGGACGCGGTGGGCTACAACTGCGTATCCGGCCCGCAGGCGATGCTGGCGCTGGTGCAGCGGCTCACGCCGGAAGACCTGGCCGGCAAGCCGCTTGCCGTGATGCCGAACGCCGGCTACCCCACCGTGCTGGGGCGGCGGGCGGTTTACCAGGGCAAGCCGGACTATTTTGCCGGCAAGCTGGGGCAGATCGTGCAGGCGGGCGCGGCGCTGGTGGGCGGCTGCTGCGGCACTACGCCGGACCACCTGGCCGCCGCAGCCGCCGTGCTGCGCCAACCGCTGCCCGGCCCCGTCGGCGCGCCGGCCCCCGCCGCGCCGGACCGCCCCCAGCCCCGGCCCAACCCCCTGTGGGGCAAGCTGGAAGCCGGGCGGCGGGTCATCGCCGTGGAGCTGGACCCGCCCGCCGACGACCGGATCGAGCCCTTCCTGAAGGGGGTGGAGGCGATGCATGCCGCCGGGGCGGACCTTATCACCATTGCGGACTGCCCCATCGGCCGCCCTCGGGCAGACAGCTGCCTGCTTGCCTGCAAGCTCAAACAGGAGCTTGGTATTGAGCCGCTGCCCCATATGACCTGCCGGGACCGCAACCTCAACGCCACCAAGGCGCTGTTGCTGGGGCTTTCGATGCAGGACGTCCACAACGTGCTGGTCATCACCGGTGACCCCATCCCCACCGAACACCGGGACACCGTGAAGGGGGTTTTCAACTTCAACTCCCGCAAGCTGGCCCGGTACATCAGCGACCTGAACGAGACGGTGCTGGCCACTCCCTTCCGGGTGTTCGGCGCGCTGAACCTGAACGCCCGCAACTTTGAGGTGCAGCTGCGCCTGGCGCAGGAGAAGGAGGCTGCCGGCGTCAGCGGCTTTTTGACCCAGCCGGTTCTCTCTGCCCGCGCGCTGGAAAACCTCAAGCTGGCCCGATCCGCGCTGCGGGGCAAGCTGCTGGGCGGCATCTACCCGGTGGTGAGCCACCGCAACGCCTGCTTTTTGAACAACGAGATCGCCGGCATGGATGTCTGCGAGGAGATCGTGGCCCTGTATGAGGGCAGGGACCGCGCCCAAAGCGAGGATCTGGCGGCGGCCATCTCGGCCCGCATCGCCCGGGAGATCGCGCCCTTCATCGACGGCTACTACCTCATGACCCCCTTCCGCCGCATCAAACTGATGCAGCGCATCATCGCCGCTATCCGCGCGGAACAGAGCTGAGCGGGCGGCGGGCCGCCTTCTCAAAAACCATAAGCAAACCCCGGCGTCCCCGCGGGCCTTCCCGGCCTTTGCGGGGGCGCCGGGTCTGTTCCCGGGCTTTTTTCGGGGCGCGGGCGCTTTCCCTGCGGGCGGTTCCCCGGTTCACTTTTCGCTGTACATATCCACCAGGCCGTACCCCTCTTCGCCCCGCAGGAAGGCGGCGGGGTCGATGAGGCCGTAATCCCTGCGGTTGTTGTAGGAGACAGGCTCATGGATGCTGACGCCCACCATCCAACGCCCGTCGCCGGTCTGGGCCACCACATGAACCGATCCGTCTCCGTCGGGGCCGCCGTACCAGAGCTTTTGGGTGATTTCGTGCAGTTCCCCCGTCTCCACATCCATCTGCCAGAGTGTCCCGCTGCCGTCCGCCGCCGCCAGGCAGATATAGTCCTGCTCCGCCCCTCTTCCCACCGGCATAAAATTGTCGGGACTGTTGCTCCCCCAGATATAGCGGCTCATCTCATACTCCATCAGGGTCACGGTGGTGTCTGAGGCGGGGTCATAGCGGTCGAGCCGGGCCAGGTTTGTATCGATCCGCCTCTCAAAATAGAGTTTGCCGTGCAGATACTCCACAAGGAAGATATCCCAAAGGCCCTCATGGGGTACCGAGGCGAGCCGCCGCCGCTCCCCGGTGGCCGGGTCCAGCAGGTCAAACTCTTCCTCGGCGTTCTGGTAGGCCGCGTAGTACAGATCGTCGTAGGTATCGAACAGCGGCTCATCCGCGACGGTGCGCTCCGTCAGGAAGCAGCTGCCCTCCACCCCCACGATGGATTCACGGGGCAGCAGGTCAAAGTAATCGATTTGGCCGGTGGTCAAGTCCAGCCGCACCCCCTGGTCCGTGAGGGAGCTGCCAATCTCGGTGCCGTACAGCGCCTGGCCGTCGCAGTATTGGAAGGTGATATCCCAATCCAGTTCGTCGGGCTGCGTAAAAAGCCGCTCCCGCCGCAGGCCGCCCTCCGTGATCACATCGATGAAGGCGGGCTGCAGCGCCTGGGTATACCGGGCGCGGCAGGCGGCCTCATCCTCGGGGGAGAGGCCCGCGCTTTGCAGCCAGGTTTCCAGTTCCTCCTCGCTCTGCTGCGCCTGCCGGAACTCCGCATTATACGCTTCGTAGTAGACGTACACCCTGCCATCCAGCACAAAGATGCCGGTGCGGTCCCACCCGGGCAGGTAGGCGGGGCAATCCTCAGAGTCGTGGGTGCAGCCCGGCACCCGGCAGAGCGGGGCCTGGGTCATCGCAGCGTAGTCGGTCTTGAGGATCAGGCCGCCGAAATTGCTGGGGTAGGTTTGGACGATCTCGTAATAGGCGTCGCCGGTGTTGTAGCCCTGCCAGCCGCCGCAGGTCGCGGGCAGTTCAAACAGGGTCCCCACGGTAAAGGCGGCCTGCGCCGCGCCGGCGGGGTCCGGCGCGGCGGGGTCCGCCGGCTCGATGAGCGGCAGGGAGGATGCGTCGGTGCAGGCCGCCAGGATCAGCGCCGCCAGCGCGAGGGAAAGCAGTTGTTTCATGGGCTATCCTTTCTGGTCACGCCGCCGGCAGAATGACGGGCAGTTCCTCCGGGGTCATGGGGGTGAGGGCCAGGCTGATGTAGCCGCGCCGGAAGTCGGTCGAGTCGTAGTAGACCTGCGCGCTGTGGACCGTGCAGGTTGCCAGCACCGCGCCGTTGGCGGAGTAGAGGGCGTTCTGGTAGGGGGTATTCTCGGGGATCGCCCAGTCGTCCAGGGAATCCAGGCCGACCATGCGCACCCAGGCGCGGAGGGCTTCGGGGCCGGGCCTTTCCAGTTCCTCCGGCGCGCTGACCCAGATCCGGACCGGGCTGCCGGTGCGGCTGTCCACCGTCAGGGTAAAGACGATGTACAGCCGGCCTTCCTCCAGCGCAAAGCGGGTGACGGTCAGGAAGCCCAGCGAGTCGAGGGTATAGTAGGGGTATTCCAGCCAGTAGTTCTGGCCGTTGTAATCGGTGTAGCAACTGCCGTCGTAGGGCCAGTCGCTCGCCACATCCACCCAGGGCTGGGGCAGCACGCCCTCGTCCGCCAGGTTCTGCAGCATCTCAAGGGCCTGGTCCCGCAGATCGAAGCTGGCCGTCATCTCCTCAATGGTGTTCCTGGCGCCCACATAATAATCCGGCTTTTGCAGCACTTGATTGGTGTGGTCGGCGTTGCGCTTGACCAGCTGGCAGAGCAGGTAGTAGTCGCTGCCGGTGGGCTGGGCGGCGGCGTAGGGGATCGCCGCCTGGGTGACGCGGCCAAAGCGGGCGCGGTCCGTCACCATCAAAAAGACCGCCGGGGCGGCGGCGCAGAGCAGCACGGCCAGGGCGCAGAGCAGGGGGATCAGCTTAGGCCTCCGTTTCATCGGCGGCACCTCCTTTCTGCAGGCACACCGTCACGCGGGTGCCGCGGCCCAGTTCGCTCTCGATCTCCAGCGTGCCGCCGTGGGCGGCGGCGATGCGCTGGCAGAGGGCAAGCCCCAGCCCGCTGCCGCCCTGCCTGCGGGCGCGGGATTTATCCACCATATAGAACGGTTCGGCCACGCGGGAAAGCTCCCCCGGCGGGATGCCCCGGCCCCGGTCTGCCACCGTCAGCCGCACCCAGCCGCCCGCCTCGGCGCAGAGCAGCCGCACCGGCTGGCCCGGCTGGCTGGCCTTGACGGCGTTGTTCACCAGGTTGTACAGCAGATCCGCCAGCAGGTCGGCGTCCCCCCGCACGGTGGGGCCGCCCTCCGGCAGCTGCAGCGGCACATTGCGGCAGAGCCGCGCCAGCAGGGCGAAAACCTCCGGCAGCGCCACATCGGTGAGGGTCAGCGGCTGATCGGAAAGCTCCAGCAGTTCCAGCAGCTTCTGGGCGAGGGTCTCCAGCCGCCGCCCCTCATGGTAGATCGCATCGGCGGCCTCCAGCTGTTCGCCCGGGTCAGCCTGGAGGGTGCGCAGCATGTCGGCGTAGCCGATGATGCTGGTCATGGGGGTTTTCAGTTCATGGGTGAAGGCGCCCATAAAATCCTCCCGCTGCTGCACGCTTTTTTCCAGCTCTGCGATCTTTTCCTGCACGGCGTCCGCCATCCGGTCAAAGCTGCGGCTCACCTCCTCCACCTCGTCGCCGGTGCGCAGGGCGGTGCGCCGGTCGTAGTCCCCGGCGGCGATCTGGGCGCTGGCGGCGGTAAGCACCCCCAGTGGACGGGTCATCCGGCGGGCCAGCAGACCGATCACCGCCGCCGCGCAGAGCAGCACGGCGGCCTCCAGCACAAGGAAACGCTGCAGACTGTCCGCCCGGTCGGCGTACAGCGGGGTCAGGTCAAAGGCGGTCAGCAGCGTGTAGCCGCCCCACAGGCGGGTGAAGTAATAGCTTTTGGTCCGGATTCCCTCCTCCCGCAGGGTCCCCTGCTGGCCATCCCGCAGGGTGAGGGAGGAGCCCCCGTCGTCCACCACGCCAACGTAGACCTGCACGGCGTTCTCCTCCGGCAGGGAGAGGTAGGTGAGGCCGGGCTCCCCGTCCTCTGATAGTATAACGCAGAGCGCCCCGGACTCCCAGCCGGGGTAGGAGAGGACCTGGATCGCCCCCGTTTGGTTCACCTGGTTCAGGCAGGCGGTGAGGGTGTCGCGGTCCATCTCCTCGCCCTGGCGGGAACGGCTGCGCAGCAGGCTGTCCATCGCCGCGCAGGACTGGGCGTGGGCGGCGGCGTTCAGTTCATCGGTGCGGGCCAGGCGGGCGGCGAAATCGCCGTAGAGCAGCGCGCAGCCGCCTACCCCGAAGGAGAGCGCCAGCACCAGCAGCAGGATACAGGTCATTTTTTGCGCGTATTTCATGGGGCCTCCTTGGGGCCGCACAGCAGTCTGTGGGTTGGGGGAATGCGGTCTTTCTTGGGGTTGCTGGGCCTACTCCTTCTTGAGCCGGTAGCCGATGCGGTAGACCGTCTCGATCTTATCGCCCCAGTTCAGCTTTTTGCGCAGCCGCTGGATGTGCAGGTCCAGGGTGCGGGTATCGTCCATCTCGCCACCCCAGACCCGCTCATAGAGGGTATCCCGGTAGAGCGCCGCGCCCCGGTTGCGCATCAGCTGCTCCAGCAGCGCGAACTCCCGGGGGGTCAGGTCCACCGGCTGGCCGGCCTGGCTCACCGCATGGCCCGGCGCGTCCAGCACCACGTCGAACGCCTGCAGCAGATGCCCGCCCTTGCCCGCCCGGCGCAGCACCGTCTCCACCCGGGCCAGCAGTTCCTCGATCTCAAAGGGCTTCACCAGGTAGTCGTCCGCGCCGCGGCGCAGCCCCTCCACCCGGTTTTTCACGGTGGACTTGGCGGTAATAAAGATCACCGGCACCTCCAGCGGGCGCAGATATTCCAGCAGTTCGTAGCCGTCCAGCCCCGGCAGCATGATATCCAGCAGGGCGATATCGTAGGCGTTTTTCTCAATCAGGTCCGCCGCGGCCAGGCCGTCGCCCGCCAGGGTGCAGTGGTAGCCCGCCCGGGTCAGGCTCATCTCAATCAAGCGGGCGATGGGGCGCTCGTCCTCCACGATCAATACACGGGTCATACTCCGCCTCCTTACATAGGGATAGGGTACACCCCATTTGTATCGGGGCTGTATCACGGAATTTTACAAATAAACTCTTTTTTTCGTTTTTCCTTTCTAGTATAATGGTTTTAAGATAAAAATAAAAGGAGGTTTTCCGTATGCCCTCTACCATACAGGATCTTGTCTCCCGCCTGACGCTGGAGGAGAAGGCCGGGCTGTGCTCCGGCGCGGACTTCTGGCACACCAAGGCGGTGGAGCGGCTGGGCATCCCCGCCATGATGGTTTCCGACGGACCGCACGGCCT
This sequence comes from uncultured Subdoligranulum sp., assembly GCA_964542725.1. Taxonomy (GTDB): domain Bacteria; phylum Bacillota; class Clostridia; order Oscillospirales; family Ruminococcaceae; genus Gemmiger. Next base: position 10,182 of record CAZIVF010000059.1, read on the forward strand.
GCGCACCCAGAAGCCGGGCGCCGCCGACCCCAACGACAGCATCGTGGCCGTATGCTACCCGGCGGGCTGCGCCGCAGCCGCCAGCTTCGACACGGCCCTCCTCGCCCAGGAGGGCGCCGCCATCGGGCGGGAGTGCCGGGCCGTGGGCGTCGGCGCCATCCTCGGCCCCGCCGTCAATATCAAGCGCAGCCCGCTGTGCGGCCGCAACTTTGAGTATTATTCCGAGGACCCCTGCCTGGCGGGCGAACTGGCCGCTGCCTTCATCAACGGCGTGCAGAGCGAGGGGGTCGGCACCAGCCTGAAGCACTTTGCCGCCAACAACCAGGAATACCGCCGGATGTCCGCCTCCTCCGATATGAGCCGGCGCACCCTGCGGGAGATCTATCTGCCCGCCTTCGAGACCTCGGTGAAAAAGGCCCAGCCCTGGACCGTCATGTGCAGCTACAACCGCATCAACGGCGTCTACGCCAGCGAGAATGAGGAGCTGCTCTCCGACATTCTGCGGGGCGAATGGGGCTTTGAGGGCTTTGTCATGTCTGACTGGGGCGCCACTGCCGACCGAGCGCGGGGCCTGCTGGCCGGCCTGGAGTTGGAGATGCCGGGCTGCGGCGGCGTGAACGACGCGAAGCTGGTGGAGGCCGTGCGGAGCGGCGAGCTGGACGAGGCCGTGCTGGACCGGGCCGCCGCGCGCGTGCTGAACATCGTGCTGCGCAGCGCCGATCTGGGCCAAAAGCCCGCCGCCTTTGACCGGGCCGCCGACCATGAGCTGGCTGCCCGCCTGGCCCGGGAGTGCGCCGTTCTGCTGAAAAACAAGGGCGTTCTGCCGCTGAAACAGGGGCAGAAGGTGGTTTACATCGGCGGGTTTGCCGCCGCGCCCCGCTACCAGGGCGGCGGCTCCAGCCACATCAACGCCTACCGGGTGGACAGCGCCCTCGACGCCGCCGAAGGCCGCGGCGTAAGCTATGTGGAAGGATTCCCCGCCGACCGGGACCAGCGGGAGGAGGCGGAGTTCCTCCGCGCCGTGGAGGCCGCCGCCGAGGCTGACGTGGCGGTAATCTTTGCCGGCCTGCCGGACAGCTTTGAGAGTGAGGGCAGCGACCGCAAGCATATGCAGCTGCCGGACTGCCAGAACAACCTGATCGCCCGGGTGGCCGCCGTGCAGAAGAACACGGTGGTGGTGCTGCACACCGGCTCCCCGGTGGTTTGCCCCTGGGCCGACGATGTGGCCGCCGTGCTCTGCCTGTATCTGGGCGGCGAGGGTGTGGGCCGCGCCGCCGACGCCCTGCTGTGGGGCGAGGCCAACCCCTGCGGGCGGCTGCCCGAGAGTTGGCCCCTGCGGCTGGAGGATACCCCCTGCTACTTGGATTTCCCCGGCGACGGACGCACCGCTCTCTACAGCGAGGGCGTCTATGTGGGCTACCGCTGGTACGACGCCCGCCGGATGCCGGTGCGCTGGCCCTTCGGCCACGGCCTGAGCTACACCGGCTACGTCTACAGGGACGCCCGGCTGAGCGCCGAAACCCTGGAGGATGGCGGCAGCGTGACCGTGACCGTCACCGTAAAGAACAGCGGCGCGATGGCCGGCAAGGAAGTGGTGCAGCTCTATGTGAGCGACAAGACCGGCAAGCCGGCGCCGGGCGGCCGCCCGCCGCGTGAGCTGCGCGGCTTCGCCAAGGTGGCGCTGGAACCGGGGGAGGAGAAGCAGGTGACTTTCACGCTGACCGCCCGCGACCTCTCCTGGTACAGCGAGGACCTGCGGGACTGGTACGCCCATCCGGGCCGGTATGAGGTGCAGATCGGCCATTCCAGCCGGGATATCCGGCTGACGCTGCCGCTGCAGTTTGCCACCAAGCGCCGGCTGCCCCTGTATGTGGACGAAAACACCCCGCTGGGCGAGCTTCTGGCAGACGACCGCACCGCCCCCGTCATCGGGGCGGTGATGGCCCAGGCGGGCAGCATCCCCGGCCTGGAAAACGGCGGCGGGGATTCCGGCATCATGTCTGCCGACGGCGCAGCCGAGATGCTGGACGGCATGCCGCTGCGGGCGCTGGTCAGCTTCGGCGGCCCCGCCATGGGGGCGGCGCTGCCCGGCCTGCTGGCCCGGCTGCGGGAGGCCGCCGGATCCGGCCCGTTTTGAGCCGCGCCGGGATAATTCCGGGCTGCGGCGCACACCCTACAAACAGACGCCGCCCTCCCCGGGCGGCAGAAAGAAAGGACGACACAATGGCAGTTTTGCATTTTGACGGATCGAATTTTGAGGCGGAGGTGCTGAACAGCCCCGCGCCGGTGCTGGTGGATTTCTGGGCGGAGTGGTGCGGCCCCTGCCAGATGATGGCGCCCGTGCTGCAGGCGGTGGCGGATGCCAACCCCCAGCTGAAGGTGGGTAAGGTGAACACCGACGAGAATATGCCGCTGGCGGTGCAGCTGGAGATCAACGCCATCCCGGCGCTGCTGCTCTTCCGGGATGGCCGCCTGGCCGCCCGCACGGAGGGGTTCCGCCCGCCCGAGGAACTGGAAGCCTGGCTGAAGCAGAACGGCGCCCTCTGAGCGCCGGGGCGCGGGGCAGATAGAGCAAGG
>CAZIVF010000060.1:0-12498 GCA_964542725.1 uncultured Subdoligranulum sp.
CCCCGCATTGAAAAAAACGGCAAACTATGGTATGCTGATAAGAATAGTTCCGAATCGCCCCGCCATGGGGGCACGGCGCGCCCGGCGATCTGCAGCCGGATCGATTCGGGGCTCCCCCAAGTGGAAACGCTAAGGAACAGGAGGCACAGCCCATGCTGGAACAGAACCGCCGCGCCCGCGTAGCGGCCAGCGCGCTGCTGGATTTTGTGCTGATCTTTGCCTCCTTTGTGCTGGCAAACTATCTGCGCTTCAACTATATCCGCTTTTTTGAGCCGGGCGGCGCAGGCCCGGCGCTGGAGATCGCCCAGGACCCCCGCACCATGCTGGCGGGGGCGGCGCTGGCGGCGGGGATCGTGGCGCTCTATTGGGTGCTGGGAATGTACGATGATTCCCGCCTGCGGGGCATCTCCCGCAAGGCCGGGCTGATCCTTTCGGTCAATTTTGGGGCGGTGATCGTCTTCCAGGCGATGCTCTACCAGTTCCGGGTGGAAAACTTTTCCCGCCTGATGCAGGGGCTGTTCTACTGCTTGTCCGTCGGTTCGCTGATCTTCAAGCGGATGCTCAAGCGCTGGTATGACCGCGCCCAGCGCCGCAAGGGCAGGGGGCTGCGGCATATCCTGCTGGTGGGCGGGGGCGCCGCCGCCGCCCAGTACCTCCGTGCGCTGGAGCACAACCCCTACTACGGCTTCCATGTGGACGGCTACCTGTGCGACCGGCAGGAGCCTGCCTTCCCGGTGGACTATCTGGGGAAGTACGACCGGCTGGCCACCTGCATGCAGCGGGGCGGCATCGACGAGGTGGTGGTGGCCTTGGAAGCCTGGGAGATCGCCCAGCTGCCCCGCACCATCGCCGCCTGTGACCGGGAGGGCATCCGCATCACGATGGTGCCTTTCTACAACGACTATCTGCCCGCCCGCCCCACCATCGACGTGCTGGACGAGTGCAAACTCATCAACGTGCGCCAGACCCCCTTTGACAACATCGTCAACGCCGCTGTCAAACGGGCAATGGACATCGCGGGCAGCCTGGTGCTGATTGTGCTGACCAGCCCCGTCATGCTGGCGGTGGCTATTGGGGTCAAGCTGTCCAGCCCGGGGCCGATTATCTTCAAGCAGGAACGGGTGGGGCTGAACAAGCGCCCCTTTATGATGTACAAGTTCCGCTCTATGCGCGTCAACACGGGGCAGGATACCGCCTGGTCCACCGACGCCGACCCCCGCAAGACCCGCTTTGGCAGCTTTATCCGCAAATTCAGCCTGGACGAGTTGCCCCAGTTTTTCAATGTGCTGAAGGGGGATATGAGCCTGGTTGGCCCCCGGCCGGAGATCCCCTACCATGTGGAGCATTTCAAAACCGAGATCCCGCGCTACCTGGTGCGCCAGCAGGTGCGCCCCGGCGTGACCGGCTGGGCGCAGATTAACGGCCTGCGCGGGGACACCGATATTGCCGAGCGGATCCGCTACGATATCTGGTACATCGAAAACTGGACCGTGGCGCTGGATATCAAGATCCTCTTCCGCACGGTGTTCGGCGGCAAGATGATCAACGACGAGAAACTGACGTGAGAGCGGGGGGGGCTAGGCCCTGCGGCGCGCTCGCCGGGCGCGTCCCCACGCCTCGTTTTCCACTCTTCGAACTGGGAGGTGCCGCTATGAACAAAGAACCCAGGGTCGCCATCGTACACGACTGGCTTGTGACCTACGCCGGGGCGGACCGCGTGGTGGATTGTATGCATCATGTGTTCCCCCAGGCGGTCATCTATACGCTGGTGTACGACGAAAAGAATATGCCCGCCTGGTTCCGGGACTATGATATCCGCACCACCTACATCCAGAAGATCCCCTTCGCCGCCAAACTCTACAAGGGGATGTTGCCGCTGATGCCCCGCGCTTTTGAGGCGCTGGACCTGTCGGACTATGACCTGGTGCTGTCCTCCTGCTCCTCCTGCAGCAAGGGGGTCATCACCCGGCCCGACGCGGTGCATATCTGTTACTGCCACACCCCCATCCGCTATGTGTGGGATTTTTACTATACCTACCGGCGCAACGCCGGTTGGCTGGCCAAGCTGGTCATGCCCGGCCAGATGCACAAGCTGCGCGTCTGGGATAAGTGCGCGGCGGACCGGGTGGATTATTTTATCGCCAACTCGCATTATATCGCCCAGCGCATCAAAAAGTATTACCGGAGAGACAGCGACGTCATCTACCCCTGCTGCCATATCAACGAGAGCCCCTTTGTGGATAAGGAGGACTTCTACCTGGTGGTGGGCCGCTTTACCTGGTACAAGCGCATCGATCTGGCCGTGGCGGCCTGCACCAAGCTGGGCAAGCGGCTGGTGGTCATCGGCGCCGGGGGCGAGGAGGCAAAACTCAGGGCGATGGCCGGCCCCACGGTGGAATTCCTGGGCGGCGGCCTCTCGGACGATGAGGTGCGCGGCTACTATCTGCGGGCCAAAGCCTTCCTTTTCCCCGGCGAGGAAGATTTTGGCATCACACCGGTGGAAGCCCAGAGCGCCGGCACCCCGGTGCTGGCCTTTGGCCGGGGCGGCGCCTGCGAGACGGTGCTGCCCGGCAAGACCGGCTACTGGTTCGACGCCCAAACGCCGGACAGCCTGGCCGGATGTATCCAGCGGTTTGAGCGGGAGGGGGTCGCCTTCACACCGGAGCAGATCCGGGCGCATAGCCGCAGCTTCGGGGAGGAACGCTTTGAACGGGAACTGAAGGAATACTGCCTGCGCCGTCTGGCAGACTGGCAGCAGGAACTCCGCGACTGCTCCCACTGGGAGCGGGAGGAACTGGGGTGAGGGGCGGAAAGTAAGAGCCAATCCTTTACCCTCTGCCCTTCTTCCTCCGTCAGATTCTACTCAATAGGGGAGGTACTCTTTTGAGACCGATCGTCATCAACGGCACCGTGCTGTGCGACCCCATCACGGGGATTCCGCGCTATGTTTACGAAGTCGTCACCCGCCTGGACGCCCTGCTGGAAGGCACCGGCCTGGACGTGCGGGTGGCTTACCGGGACAATGGCCGCCCCATCAATCTTCCGCCGCTGAAAAATATCCGGGTGGTCCCTCTCAGGGCGGTGAAATATTTCTACAACATGGCGGTGCTGCCCCAATATCTGCGCCGCACCGGGGCGTTTTACGTTGGCCTGGCCAGCGACATGCTGCTGACGAAACAGAGCGTCGTCGTTCTGCACGATATCCGCCCGCTGGTCATGGATACCGACCGGGGCTTCTTCCGGTTCAAGTTCTGGTTGCACTGCCTGTCCACCAAATGGTTCGCCCAGCGGGTGTTCACCGTCAGCGACGACCAGCGCCGTCTCATCAGCGCCCGCCTGGGCATCCCGATGGATAAGATCGGCCTGACCTACAACGGCTGGGAGCATATGCAGCGGGTCGAGGCGGACGAGTCCATCTTTGACCGCCTGCCCGGCGTGCCAAAGGGCGGCTACTACTACGCGCTTGGCAGCCTGGCCAAGCACAAAAACTACAGGTGGATCCGGGAGGTTGCCAAGCGCCACCCCGAGCAGATTTTTGTGGTGGCGGGCGGCAAGGACCTGGCAGCCTTCGGGGACGACGCCGAGGCGAAGGACACCCGCAACATCTTCTACCCCGGCTACGTTACCGACGGCGAGAACAAGGCCCTGATGCGGCACTGCAAAGCCTTTCTCCATCCGGCGGTGTTTGAGGGGTTCGGCATCCCGCCGCTGGAGGCGCTCAGCCAGGGGGCGGCCATCGCCATCTCCAACGCCAGCTGCCTGCCGGAACTGTACGGGGATACCGCCCGCTATTTTGACCCCAACGATTACGAGGTGGACCTGGACGCCCTGCTGCGCCATCCGGCGGCCCCGCCCGACGCCGTGCTGCAAAAGTACAGCTGGGATAAAACCGCCGCCTTCTGGCTGGAAGAAATCAAGAAGTACGCCGAAATGTGATGGAGCGCCGGGCGCTACTGACGCTGTAGCGCGAAAGGAAGCTGAAAATGGATAAGATCGCTGTGCTGATCCCCTGCTACAATGAGGCCAAGACGGTGGAGAAGGTCGTCACCGATTTCCGCCTGGCTCTGCCGGAGGCGGTCATCTATGTGTATGACAACAACTCCACCGACGGCACGGCCGACCTGGCCCGGGGGGCCGGGGCCATCGTCCGGCATGAATACCAGCAGGGCAAGGGCAACGTCATGCGCCGCATGTTCCGCGAGATTGATGCCGAGGCGTATATCCTGGTGGATGGCGACGATACCTACCCCGCCGAGGCTGCGCCCGAGATGGTGCGTCTGGTGGCCGCCCATCAGGCCGACATGGTGGTGGGGGACCGGCTTTCCTCCACCTATTACACCCAGAACAAGCGGCCCTTCCACAATTTCGGCAACGACCTGGTGCGCTTTTGCACAAACCGCCTCTTCGGCGGCCAGATCAAGGATATCATGACCGGCTACCGCGCCTTCAGCTACCAGTTCATCAAAACCTACCCGGTGCTCTCCCACGGGTTTGAGATCGAGACCGAGATGACCATCCACGCCCTGCAGCGCCATATGCAGGTGGAGAACGTCATCATTGACTACCGGGACCGCCCCGAAGGCTCCGAGAGCAAGCTCAACACCTATGCCGACGGCTTCAAGGTGCTGTGTACCATCGCCCGGCTGTACAAAAACTACCGTCCCTTCAGCTTTTTTGGCATCCTGGCAGGGGCGTTGGCGCTGCTCTCTGTCGGGTTTATGGTGCCGGTTCTGGGCGAGTATTTCACCACCGGGCTGGTACCCCGTTTCCCCACGCTCATCGTCTGCGGCTGCGCTATGGTGGCCGCCCTGCTGCTCTTCATCGCGGGCATCATCCTCTCCAGCCAGCTGGATAAGGATCGCCGCGATTTTGAATTCCAACTGCAAACCGTCCACCACTGGAAAGAAACGCAGTCTTTTGATCGATAAGGAGGTACATCCATGCAGTATGATTATTTGATCGTCGGCGCCGGGCTGTTCGGCGCGGTGTTCGCCCATGAGGCCGCCGCTGCGGGCAAGCGCTGCCTGGTCATCGATAAGCGGGACCACATCGCCGGCAACATCTACACCGAGCAGGTGGAGGGGATCAACGTCCACCGCTACGGCGCGCACATCTTCCACACCAACAATAAGGAGGTGTGGGACTATGTGAATTCCTTTGCCGAGTTCAACCGCTACACCAACTCTCCCGTCGCCAACTACAAGGGCGAACTGTACAATCTGCCCTTCAACATGAACACCTTCAACAAGATGTGGGGTGTCGTCACCCCCGCCGAGGCGGAGGCCAAGATTGCCTCTCAGCGGGCGGCCCGCTTCACCGCCGAGCCGAAAAACCTGGAGGAACAGGCCATCAACCTGGTGGGTACCGATATCTACGAGAAGCTCATCAAAGGCTATACCGAGAAGCAGTGGGGCCGCCCCTGCACCGAACTTCCCGCCTTCATCATCAAGCGCCTGCCGGTGCGGCTGATCTTCGATAACAACTATTTTAACGCTCTCTACCAGGGCATCCCCAACGGCGGCTACACCAAGATGGTGGAGAATATGCTGGCCGGCATCGAGGTGCGCCTGGGCGTGAACTACCTGGAGGATAAGGCAGCGCTGGACGCCCTGGCCGATAAGGTGATCTACACCGGTCCCATCGACGCCTACTTTGACTACAGGCTGGGCGCGCTGCAGTACCGCAGCGTCCGGTTCGAGACCGAGACGCTGAACATCGCCAACTACCAGGGCAACGCCGTCATCAACTACACCGATGCCGAGACCCCCTTCACCCGCATCATCGAGCACAAGCACTTCGAGTTCGGTTCCACCGAGCCGGGAACCAAGACGGTCATCAGCCGGGAGTATTCCGCCGAGTGGAAACCCGGCGACGAACCCTACTATCCCGTCAACGATGCGGCCAACGGGGTGCTCTATGCCAAGTACAAGGCCCTGGCCGACGCCGAGGGCAAGGTCGTTTTCGGCGGTCGCCTGGGCGAATACAAGTACTATGATATGGATAAGGTCATCGAGAGTGCGCTGGCCTGTGCCAAGGCAAACATTTGATTTTGCCGGGCCGGCAGGGTAGAATAGAGGCAGGGGCCGCCCCCTGAGGAGGGAGGGAGATCGCCCCGGCCCCGGCGCTGCCGCGCGGGGCGCGGCGTTATAGTTATAGAGGAGAGTAGAAAGTAATGGTTCAAATTTCCGCGTCCATACTGTCGGCGGATTTCGCCCGCCTGGCCGATCACTGCCGTGAGGCGCTGGCCGCCGGGGCGGATATGCTGCACATCGACGTGATGGACGGACACTTTGTACCCAACATCAGCTACGGCGCGCCGGTGCTGGCCTGCCTGCACCGGGCGGTGCCGGAAGCGTTTTATGACGTCCACCTGATGATCACCGACCCGGTCCGCTACGCGCCGGACTTCGCCAAGGCGGGGGCCAACAGCATCACCTTCCACCTGGAGGCCGTGGGGGACGCCGTACCCGAAACCATTGCGGCGATCCGCGCAGCGGGCTGCCGGGTGGGGATCAGCGCACGCCCCGGCACCCCGGTGGAGGCGCTCTTCCCCTACCTGGACCAGGTGGACCTGGTTCTGGTGATGAGCGTGGAACCGGGCTTCGGCGGCCAGCCCTTCCTGCCCGCCGCCCCGGAGCGCCTGGCCGCCCTGCGGCGGGAATGTGACCGCCGCAGCCTGCACCCCACCTTGCAAGTAGATGGCGGGGTCAACCCCCGCACCGCCCCGCTCTGCACCGCCGCCGGGGCGGATAACCTGGTGGCGGGCAGTTCGCTGTTCGGCGCGCCGGACCTTTCCGCCGCCGTGCGGGCGATGCGCGGCTAGGCCCGCCCGGGAACAACAGGATGTGTCCGCCATCTCTTTTTCCAGAAAGGAATCCCCATGTCCAAACGCAAACAGGAACGAAGCGCCAACTATGACTTTTATGCCGACGCGCTGTGGTGTACCGTGCCGCTGATCTGCATGAGCTGCTTCTATTACGGGCCGCGCCCGGCGCTGCTCTACGTCACGGCGCTGCTCACCGCCTATCTGTGCGACTGCGCCGTCACACCGCTGCACGCGCCCGGCTACCAGACCCATGAACCATCCAGCGAATATTTTGCGGCTATGATTGTGATGCTGCTGCCGGCCTCCATCTCCTACGCGGTGGTGGTGGCGGCGGTGGTGGTCGCCGTGCTCGCCAAGGAAGCCTTCGGCGGGGAGGGGCATTACCCCTTCCACCCGGCGGCGGTGGGCGTGGCGGTGGCCGGCGTCTCCTGGCCGCAGAGCGTCTTTTATTACCCGGAGCCGGGTACCAGCTTGCCCCTGTGGGGAACGGTGGAGGTTCCCCTGGCCGCCGGCATGAACTCCACCATCAAAGATGGCGGCCTGCCCACCGCCAGCACCATCAACCTACTGATCGGCAATGTGGCCGGCCCCATGGGGGCCAGCGCGGTGCTGGTTATCCTGGGCTGCGGGCTGTATCTGCTTTGCCGGGGGCATCTCAAACTCACCACCTTCCTGCCGTTTTTGGCGGTCTGCGTGGCGATCCCCTGGCTGTCGCCCCAGCTCAACGAGCTGCCGACGTTCAGCTTGCCGTGGCAGTATATCCGCCAGAAGGTCTATCTGGAAAAATACATCGTTCTCTCCGGCACCGCGCTGTTCGGCGGCGTGTTCCTGGCCTGTGAGCCGGTCACGCAGCCGGACCGCACCGCCAGCCGCATTATCTACGGGCTGGCGCTGGGGCTAGTCACCACGATCTTCCGTTTCCACAGCAGCTTTGAGACTGGCATCTGCTTCGCACTGCTGATCGTTGGGGCGATCCCCGAATGGTTGGACCGTGCGGGCCGCCGCACAGAGAGGATGCGATTTATGAGGAAGGAGGCGCAGCGCCTTGCCGACCAACAGAAAAGAACGCGCCGCTGAACGGCGCAGGCAGGAAGCCGAAGCCAACAAGACCCTCATTATCCCCCAGATCACCCCGGAGGTGCTGGAGCAGCGCCGCCGCGAGGCCAACGACGCGGCGCGCCGTCAAACCGAAGCGGGCCGCCGCCCGCCAGCGGAGCCGCACCCCCAGCAGTCGCCCCAGGGCCAGGCCGCCCGCACGGGGCGGATTATCCGGCAGCCGCGCAGCAGCCAGGCCGCTCAGGCCACCCAGACCGGCCTGGATCTGCGGGGCGCCCCGCAGGCCGGCCAGGCTGCCTCGCAACCCCGCCCTGCGCGGGAGACACAGGCCGCCCGCCCCGCCACTCCGCCCGCTGCCCCGGCGGGGCAACAGCCTGCGCCGCCCCAGCAGCAGCCCGCCCCGCCCCAGCAGCAGCCCCGCCCCGCCCAGCCGGCCCCCAAGGCCGAGACGGCCCGCCCGGGCCGCCGCACCCAGGCGGAGGCGGAGGCGGAACTAGCCGAGTCGATCCGCCATGACCATATCTGGCTGAACAACCCCGTCTTTGTGCGGGGGCTGGGCCTGGCCTCGGTGGTCGCCGCCGCCTCCACCGCCGAAAACGCCGTGATGCTCAGTGTGGCCACCCTGTTGCTTCTCACCGCCACCCGCGTGCTGGCCGAGGCGGTCTGCCACCTGACCGGCAACCGTTTCCGCCTGGCGGTTTACTGCTATGCGGCGGCACTCAGCTATATCCCCATCTATATTCTGCTGTACAACCTGTTCGGGGCTGACCTGGCTGCGCTGGGGATCTATCTGCCGCTACTGGTAGTGGATCCCGCCGTTGTCAAGCGGATGGAGTTTGACGATGAGGAGACCATCCCCCATGCGCTGCGCCTGGGCCTCAACAACTCGGTGGGCGTCTGCATTGCGCTGCTGCTGGTGGGCTGCCTGCGGGAACTGCTGGCCGCCGGCTCGGTATTCGGCCATCCGGTGCTGAGTTACAGTATTCTGCCGCTGGCGGGGCAGATCTCGGGCGGGTTCCTGGTGGCCGGTGTGCTGGCCGCCGTCTGGACCGCCGTCAGCTCTATGTATGTCCGCTTTAAGGAGGAGGAGGTGAGACGCCTGTATGCTAAGCGTAAACGCTGAAGCCGGCTTGTCCCTCACGCAGGGGCTGGCCCAGTTCATTTCCTATGCCGTGCTGGCGATCTTCACCGAGAATGTGATCTTCTCCCGCGCTTTGGGCGTTTCCCGCCTGATGAAGCTGCTGGATGACCCCGGCATCAAGACCTGGCAGTACTGCACGCCGGTCATCCTGGTGCAGCTGATCAGTGCGCCGCTGGCCTGGGGCGCACACAACCGCTTCTCCCCCTGGCTGCGCCCCTTGCTGCCGGAGTGGCTGCCGATTGCGGCGCTCCGCCCGGCGGTCTATCTCACCTGCGCCTTCGCCGCCATGGCGGTGGTCTGGCTGGCGCTGGCCGCCGCCCCCAAGGCGTGGCGCGTTCCCTGCCGGGAGCAGCTGCCCCTGGCCGCCTGCAACAGCTGCGTGCTGGGTACCCTGCTGATCTGCGCCAACCAGAACTACACCTTGCTGCAGAGCGTGGCCTTTGGGCTGGGGAGCGGCCTGGGCTACCTTTTCGCCGTCTTCATTGTCGACGAAGGCCGCCGCCGTCTGCGCAGCAAGGAGGTTCCCGAAATTTTCAAGGGCCTGCCCAGTTCGCTGATCTACATCGGCATCCTCTCCCTGGCCCTCTACGGCCTGGTGGGCCACGGCGTAGCGCTGTGAAGCCAAAAAGAGAGGGAAGAACGGATCGCAAAAAGCAGAAAGCAGAGAACTGCCGTGGCGCAGGACCCCGGCGGTGCGAGGGCGTCCCGCCCCGCGCGCTCAGCCCCGCCCCGTCAAACTTCAAATAAGGGAAGTGCATTCTATGCCCAACTGTTTTATCCCTGCCGATATCCTGCTGCCCGCCGCCGGCACCGCCCTGGATCCCTGGGCGGTCATCGCGGTGGATCAGTTTACCTCCCAGCCGGACTATTGGCAGAAGGCGGAAGCCCTGGCCGAAGGCAAACCCAGCACCCTGCATATGGTGCTGCCCGAAGCCTACCTGGGAACCCCCCAGGAGGCGGCGCGCCTGGCCGACATCCGCGCCGCTATGGAGACCTACCGGAAAACCCTGCTCACCCGCTGCATCCACGGCTATGTCTATGTGGAGCGCACCCAGAAGGACGGTACTGTCCGCCAGGGCCTGGTGGGGGCGGTCGACCTGGAAGCCTACGACTATACCCCCGGCGCCAAGGCTGATATCCGCCCCAGCGAGGCCACCGTGGTGGCGCGGATTCCGCCGCGCCTCAAGGTGCGCCGGGGCGCGCCGCTGGAGACACCCCATGTGCTGATGCTGGCCGACGATGAGGCCTGCACCCTCATCGAGCCGGTGGGGGCATGTAAGGCAAGCCTGCCCCTCCTGTACGAGGGGGAACTGATGCTGGGCGGCGGCCACCTGGCCGGCTGGGCCGTGGAGGACTCGGCCCTCATCGCGCAGATCGACGCTGCCCTGGCCGCCCTGGGGGAGCGGGAGCGTTTTGCCGCCCGCTGGCCGGAAGCCGCCTGGCAGCCCCCCATGACGCTGGCGGTGGGGGACGGCAACCACTCCCTGGCCACCGCTAAGGCGTACTGGGAGGAACTGAAGCCCACCCTGCCGCCCGAAGCCCGGGCCATCCACCCCGCCCGCTGGTGCCTCGCGGAGGTCTGCAACGTACACAGCCCCGCCATCGAGATCGAGCCGATCCACCGCGTCGTCTTCGGCGTGGAGGCCGCCGCGCTGAAGGCGGCGCTGGCTGCCTGGCTGCAGGATCACGGCGCGCGCCTGGGGGCTGAAGGCCCCCAGACCTTCACGCTGGTGGGGGTGGGGGAGGAAACCCTGGCGGTGCAGAACCCGCCCGCCCCGCTGACCGTTGGCACCGTCGAGGCGTTCCTGGGGGACTTCCTGCCCGCCCACCCCGAGGCCGGCGTGGACTATATCCACGGGGCGGATACCGCCCGCAGTCTGGCCGGCCCCAACGCCGCCGCGCTGCTGCTGCCTGATTTTGCCAAGGCAGACCTGTTCCGCGGTGTGGTGCTGGGGGGCGTTCTGCCCCGCAAAACCTTCAGCATGGGCCATGCCGAGGAAAAACGCTATTACAACGAGTGCCGCGCTCTGGTGTGACGGGGGCTTTCCGGCCCCGCCCCCAACCGTTTACCTTGAAACGGAGGAAAACAAATGGAAGAGAATCAACAAAAAACCGGCACGCCCCGCCGCCGCCGTCGCCGCCGGAGCAGTGTGACCCAGCCCCCGGCCCGCCAGCCCTTGCAGAACCAGGCCGGGCAGCCTGCCGCCAAGCAATCTGCCCCCAAGAGCGGGCGCACCCAGGGGGGCCGCCGCAACGCCCAACCGACCTGCAAGACCGAGAAGGGGGGCCAACCCCATGCCGCCCCCCAGGCGGAGCAGACCACAAACCGCCGCCGCCGCAGCGCCCAGCAGGCCAAACCGGCCGCCGCCGCGCCGCGCCCGGCCCGGCAGGGCCGCCGCACCAAGCTGGAGGAGGAGGATCCCGGGCTGGAACTGATCTCCCGCCGCCCGCCTAAACAGAAATTTACCAGCTTTGAGGAATATATGGCGGCCCACGGCGGCGCCACTGCGCCCATCCCCGGCGATGAGCCGGAGGAAGCGTGACCCCTCAGGCCGCCGCCGGCCTGCGCTGCCCTGTCTGCCGCGGCCCGCTGCTGCTCACCGGCAAGGCGCTGCGCTGCCCCAAGGGTCACAGCTTTGACCTGGCGCGGGAGGGGTATGCCTACCTGCTGCCAATCCAAAAGAAACACGCCGCCGCCCCCGGCGATGGCAAGCCGATGGTGCGCGCCCGGCGGGCTTTTTTGCGGGGCGGGTGCTACGCGCCGTTCATGAGGTCGCTGGCGTCGCTCTGCGCCGCCTACCCCCACGGGCATATTGTGGATGCGGGATGCGGCGAGGGCAGCTATGACCGCTCCCTTTTGGATGCGCTGCCCGGCACGGCGCTGATCGGCTTTGACCTCTCCAAGGAGGCGGTGCGCCTGGCGGCAAAACTGGCGCCGGAAGCCGCTTTCTGTGTGGGCGGCAGCTTCTGCGCCCCGGTGCGGGACGGCTGGGCGGATCAGGTGGTGAACGTCTTTTCCCCCATGGCCCCGGCGGAGTTCGCCCGTATGCTGCGCCCCGGCGGCGTGCTGGTGTATGCGGTGCCGACGGCGCGCCATCTCTACGGATTGAAAGAGATCCTGTATGCCGCGCCCTACGAGAATGAAGTTAGGCAGACCTCCTACGACGGCTTCACCCTGCTGCGGAGTGAGGAAGTAACGGATACCGTCACCCTGCGGGGGGAGACGGTGGGGAATCTTTTTGCCATGACACCCTACTATTGGAATACCCCCGCCGAGGGCGCGGCCCGCCTGGCCGCCTGCGAAAGCCTGACCACCGAGATCGGCTTCCGCTTTTTGGTCTACCGGAAAGAGGATCGGGCGGCGAACCCCGCCCGCCGCGTATAACCCCCGCCCGGTTTTGCAGCCCCACGAACAGGCGGCAACTCTTTTGATGCGCTGCCGCCTGCCGCAAAAATCGAACGGATGCCACGCAAA
>CAZIVF010000061.1:0-12433 GCA_964542725.1 uncultured Subdoligranulum sp.
GGCGGCGTTCCGCTTCGCTGCCTCTGCCGCTTCTCAGCGTTTTGCGGCGCTCCGCCGCTCTTTCAGAAGCCCTGTTTTCTTATGCCGCTGACGTGAAGCACTAAGCCGGTTTTGCGCTTATCCGAGCATCGCCAACACCATCAGACAGGCGACGCCCACGGCGGCCCGCCCCCGTAGGAGGTGAAGGCGTAATGTGGGACTTCGCCCTCCGTTTGATTGGTCCACCGGCTGGTGCGCATCAGGCCGATCACCTGCCCCATACAGCGCCCCGGCTTATTCAGCACCTGCCGGCTGCGCAGGACGCTGTATACCGATACGCCGATACACAGCAGCCCCGCAAAGATCAGCAGCAGCGCCAGGCTGATACCCAGATAATGTCCGTTGTTCATGCAGGCTGCCTCCCTACGGCATCTGGCCCTTGTGCCGCCGCACAGCGTCGGTCAGGATGTATTCGATCTGGCCGTTGATGGAGCGGAAATCCTCCTCCGACCACTGGGCCACCTCGTCCCATAAGTTTTTGGGAAGCCGCAGTACCAGCTGCTTTTTCTCGCTCTGGGCGGATCTTTTCTGCTTCAGCGTCTTTTCGCGGGCCAGTATTTCGCGCTCCATCGCGTCCGGCTTTTGCAGCTCATCCCACATACTGGCGGCGATTTCCTGGGAACTGGAGCGCAGCGTTTTTTCCGCCGTCTCGTCGCTTTCCTCCTCGTCTATGAGGTCATAGGGGTAGAGGCGGGCAATGTTGCGGATGGTGGAATCGGTCTGGATAGAGATGAATTCCTCGTGGTGCTCCACGTTGAAGACGGCCTTGGTGGGGTCCACCACCCGCCAAATCACATTGGAGCCGATCAGCACCGGGTTGCCCTGGGCGTCGTTGACCTTCTGCTTCTCGTTCTTCAGGGTGTTCAGCTTCATCGACACCACTTTTTTGCCCGGCAGGGTGGAGCAGAAGGGGTTGACCCAAAAGCAGCCGTCCTTCGTCGGGGTGCCGTAGTAGCTGCCGAACAGGGTCAGCACCACCGCCTCGTTGGGGTGTACTACCTTGACGCCGCCGAAGCAGATCAGGCAGAGTAAAAACAGCAGGATGCCTGCGGCCATGCAGAGCAGGCCGGGCGGCACGGTGCCCGCTTCCAGCAGGGAACCGCCCAGCACAAACAGCGCCACGGCAACCGCTAGGCCGGCCGCCGCCAACGGAAGGATGGCCGCAACGCCGTTGAAGGGGGTGAAGCGATTTTTCCTGAATTTGATTTTTCGTTGGTTTGCATAGTCGAGCCTCCTTTGGATATCATTCCAAGGAGGATATGTCAAACAAAAAACCACCGGCGCGCTGCACAAAAAGCGCGCCGGTGGTTTGGCTATACTGCTCAAACAGGTTTACAGATCGTCGGCATCCTGGGTGGGGATGGCGTTGGGGTCCGCCGGGATGCCGGTCCAACTGCCCTCCGGGTCGTTCAGGCTGTTCATGCCGTAGGCCACGGCGGGGCTGTAGGGCTCCTGAGCGGTCAGGCCGGACATACTTTGCAATTCCCGCTGGGCGGTCTCGTCCAGGTCGCCGGGCAGCTCACGGGCCAGGCCCTCCCAGTCTTTGTTCAGGTCGGTCCAGAATTCTTCCTTCATAGCAGACACTCCTTTTCTTTTGACGGTATAGCGCCGGGCCAAGCGGCCCAGACTATACAGGAAGTGTTTCACGAAGGGGTGGTTTTTATGCGTTCCCGCAATGGGATCTTCTGGCACAGCCTGTTCCTCACGCTGCTCTTGCTGCTTCCGATCATGGGGGCGGTGCTGTTTTTTGCCGGGCAGCGCCAAAAACAGGACCAGCTGAGGCAGGTGGCGACGGCCCGGGGCGGCATTTCGATCGAGACGGGCGCCCAAAACACCCACCGCCTGCTTCTGGTGGTGCAGCAGGATGAGCCGGCGTTTTTACTGCTACGCATCGACGCCCCAGCCCAGCAGCTGACCTTCTGCGCGCTGCCCGGCGACCTGCTGGTGGCGGCCCCCGCCGGGCAGACCACCCTGGCTGACTGCACGATAGCGGCGGGACCGGGCCGGGCGGCCCAGCTGCTCGGCGGCACCGCCGCCACCGGTGAGACCACCGTGGCGGAACTGGACTACCTGGCGGCCACCCCGGCCTGCTGGGCGGACTGCATCGGCAGCGAGACGGCGGCCCGCATCGACACCGGCGCCCTCGGGCTGCGGCGGGAGGAGTCGGTGGTTGAAGTGGCGGCCTCCGAGGCGGCGGATTTCCTGCAGGAGGCCGCCGCCGAGGGGAACCCCCTCCTTGCGCGCGCCGCCCTGTGGGAGGCTTTTGCCCGCCAGAATACCAAGGCCCTGCAGGCGATGCCGGAGGCGCTGCGGACCAACAGCGCCCGCACCCTGACCAGCCTGCTGGCCCAGGACCTGGCGGCGCTGGAGCAAACGCTGGACTACCTGGCCCGTCAAACGGCGCTGGCGATGGACTACCTGACGCCGGAAACTGCCCCCGCCCCCGGCGGAACGATGCTGACCGAGGAGGGGATGCAGACCCTTCAAACCCTCCTGCGCTGACACGGGGGCTTCGCGGCGCCGGGGGACCCTGGGGCGCCGCCCGGTTTGGCATCGGGCTGCCTTGCGCTCCACGCTCTCGCCAAAGCGGCCGTCACCTCCTCAATGTCGGCCTCCCGCAGGCCGGAATAGCCCGCCACCACGGTGTCCGGCGGGCAGGCCTCCGGCCTGGCCATGTAATAGTCTGAAAGCCCCCGCAGCCGCACGCCCTCCCGCTCGGCGGCGGCCACCATCGCGGCCTCGCCGCCCGCGCCGGGCAGCGTCAGAAGAAAGTGCAGCCCGCTGTGTACACTTTGCAGCTGCACGCCGGGCAGAGCGGCACGCAGCGCGGCGGCAAAGCGCTCCATCCGCCGCTTGTAGGCCAGGCGCATCCGCGCCAGGTGGCGGGTGAAATAGCCGCCCGCCATGAACTCGCAGAGGGTCTGCTGCTCAAAGCGGCTCACCGTGTTGGCATACACCGCGAAATCCCGCCGGTAGCGCGCCAGCAGGCTTTGAGGAAGCACCATGCAGGCGATGCGGATGCCCGGCGCCAGGCTTTTTGAGAAGGTGGTCAGGTAGACCACCGGCCCATCCTGCCCGGCCATCCCCTGCAGGCTGGGAAGCGGGCGGATATCAAAACGGAACTCCGAATCATAGTCGTCCTCCAAGATGTACCGCCCCGGCTGGGCGGCGGCCCAGCGCAGCAGCTGGGCGCGGCGGGGGGCGGGCATCGTCACGCCGGTGGGGAAGTGGTGGCTGGGGGTGATGTAGCACAGGTTGGCCCCGCATTGGGCCAGGGCGTCGGCGGGCAGGCCGTTTTTGTCGATATCCACAAGGCGGCAGGGGATGCCGCTGTTTTCCAGCACGGCGAGGGCGCGTCGGTAGCCGGGGTTTTCCACCGCCGCCGCGCCGCCCGCGAACAGATGGGCCAGGCAGCCCAGCAGATACTCGATGCCCGCGCCCACCACCACCTGCTGCGGCGTACAGACCACCCCCCGGTAGGCCCTCAGGTAGGCGGCAATCTGGGCGCGCAGGGCCGCATCGCCCTGCATCTCGCCCCGCTCCAGCAGTTCGGGGCGCTGGTAGAGCAGGTCCTTCTGCAGGCGGCCCCAGCTGCGGGCGGGGAACAGCTCGGTGTCGATGCTGCCGGTGGAGAGATCATACCGCGCCCGCTGCCGGGGAGCCGCCTCCGGCAGCGGCGTTGGCGCGGGAGGCTGGGCGTGCAGCATACCGCCCGTCTCCTGCACAAAGAAGCCGCTGCGGGGGCGCGGCTCAGCCAGCCCCTCGGCGGCCAGCATCTGGTAGGCGGTGTCCACCGTGTTTACGCTGACCCCCAGCTGCTGGGCCATGGTGCGGCGGCCCGGCAGCGCGGTGCCGGGGCGGCGCGCGCCGCTGCGGATCTCCCGCGCCAGGGCGGCGTACAGCTGCTCGTACAGCGGTGTTTTGGCATCCGGAGACAAGGCGATCATCGCGGTATCCCTCTCTTTCTCTCTCAACTGGCCCCATAAAAAATATGAAAACTGGCAATTTAATCAATGCCAGAAGCGATTATAATAGGAGCATACCTTGCGCGAGGGAAAAAGTCAAGGGCGGTACGGGAAAAACCGTGACGCGGCCGGTACGGCCCCGCCCCCAAGAGAGAGGAAAGAATATTTATGTCAACTTCCACGATGTGGTTCCTGCTGTTTGTGGTGGTGGTGCTGGCCCTGCTGGTGGCGGCGCTGACCAAAACGAAGTTTACCGTGCGCAAAATCAGTATCATCGGCATTATGGCGGCGCTCAGCTTTGTGGCCTATGAGTTCTTCCGCATCCCCAACGTGCTGGGGACCGGCTCCTCCTTCCACCTGGGCAACACCTTCACAGCGTTGACCGCCCTGCTGCTGGACGGCGTCTCGGGCGGTTTGGCGGGCGCCATCGGCCTGGCCCTGGCGGATATCGTCGCCGGCGACCCGGGCTACGCCATCACCTCCTTTATCCTCAAATTCATCATCGGTCTGGTCTGCGGCGCGGTGGCCCACAGGGCGTTCCGCCTCAAGCAGATCGATCCGGCCCAGAAGGGCCGCTACTTCTCCGCCGTCATCGTCTCGGCCTTCAGCGGCCTGCTGGTGAACGTCTTTACCGACCCCTTCATCGGCTACTTCCGCAACCGGTACATTTTCGGCCAGGATGCCGATCTGGCCAGCGTGGTGACCAAGGTCGCCAGCGGCGTGACGCTGGTCAACTCGCTGCTCTCCACCGTCTGCGCGGTGGTGCTGTATCTGGCGCTGCGCCCCGCGCTGGATAAGGCCCATCTGATCCCCAAAGAGTGAGCGCATCACCGTTTTGCCGCCCGCCCGGCTCCATGATCGCCCGGAGCGTAGATGTGCGCACGGTGGACGGGCTGCCGGGCCGCTCCCGGCCCGGTACTGCGCCGACCATGCCTTTGACAAGAACAAGCGGGCGGCACAGGAGAAACGAGGGCGGGCGACAGGACTGTAAAAATAGACGGCGCAGTTTTTCGAAAAGAACTGCGCCGTCTGTTTTTATTTTACCTATTTTGATAAGGTATTTTATCCTTGCAAATGGTAGTTTGGCAACCGCCCGAGAACCAGCGTTCGGCGGGGTTCCCCATGCGGGAAGATAAGGAGGGGCGCTGCGGGGAATATTTTCTGCCATGAACACCATTTGCCGGATGCATACCGGACCAGCGGCTCACTGCATATCCAGCGGCACTTTGCGGGTAGGAGCGGGGGCAATCTGACGCAGGGCCTGCAGTTCGGCAGGGGTCAAGGTCAGGGCAACAGCGGCCGCGTTCTGCTGTGCGTGTTCCGGGCGGGAGGTACGGGGAATGGGTACCACCCCCGGCTGGGCTAGCAAAAAGGCCAGCAATACCTGCTCGGGGGTGCCGTTGTGCTCCAGCGCAATATTCTGCACAGTGGGGCAGCCCAAAAGGCCCCGACGCAGCCGCCCGGCCTGGGCCAGCGGGCAGTAAGCCATCACGGGGATGCCGCGGCGGCGCAGCAGGGGCAACAGGTCATACTCGATCCCCCGACTGCCCAGGTGGTAAAGCACCTGGTCGGCGGCGCAGGCGGCGCCGCCGGGCAGGGCCAAAAGTTCCTGCATATCCTCGGTGTCCAAGTTGGAGACTCCCCACGCCCGAATCAGTCCCCGGCGCTTCAGATCCTCCATACCGGCGACAGTCTCAGCCAGGGGGATGGGTCCCCGCCAGTGCAGCAGATACAAGTCCAGATATTCGGTTCCCAGGCGGCGCAGTGTGGCGTGGCAGCTGGTAAAAATGCGGTCACGCCCAGCGTTCCAAGGGTAGACCTTACTGACAAGGTAGAGCTTTTCCCTGTCGTAGCCCCGGATGGCGGCGCCCACAAGGGTCTCTGCGGCGCCCTCGCCGTACATTTCGGCGGTGTCGATCAGGGTCATCCCCTGATCCAGACCGGTCCGCAGGGCGGCCTGCTCCCGCGCAAAGGCGGCGGGATCCTCGCCCAAATACCAGGTACCTTGGCCGATGCGGCCGGCCTCGGCGCCGCTTGCGGTGATAAATTTCATAGAAAACCCCTCTTTCTTGGCGGCACTGGGCGGCAACTCGCTGCAAAAAGCGGCTTGACAGGCTGTAACCCATGCGCTACACTGAAAAAAATGAAATGCTTGAAAGGAATGTTTCAAAAATGGCGAAAGTTGCAATTTTGGTACCCTATCTGGATATGTGCGAGATGGCTCGATCCCTGGTATCTGCCTACCGGCACATCGACCCCATCTGTGTGGAATATACCCAGACCGACCATGTGGCCGACCGTGCCAGAGCCCTGGTGCAGGGGGGCTGTGATTTGATTGTCTCCCGCGGGACCCAGGCCAGCCTGATCAAGCAGAGTGTGGAGATTCCGGTGGTGGAGCTGAAGGTAACTGCCCAGGAACTGGGGCGGCTGTTCCTGAACCTGAAGCAGGAACTGAGGGCCGAGCGGCCGCGCATCGCCCTGATTGGCTTTGCCAACATGTTTGGGGATATGTCCCAATTCAACGACCTGTTCCAGATCGATCTGCAGTGCTATATGGTGGCGGAGGATAGCCAACTTTCCGCCATGGTGGAGCAGGCCCTCAGCGAGGAGTGCCAGGCGGTGGTGGGAGGCGACATCGTATGCCAAAAGGCCCGCGACCTGGGGCTGCCCTGCTGCTTTATCCCCTCCGGCACCGAGAGCATGCGCAACGCCCTGCAGATAGCCTCCAGCCTGTGTTACGCCATCGACCTGGAGAAGAAGAACAGCGCCGAGATGGACACCATGCTCAACTATACCTTTAACGGCATCATGCAGGTGGACCCGGACGGGGTGATCCGCCGCATCAACCGCACCGGCTACAACATTCTGGGGCGGCTGCCGGCGGATATCATCGGCCAGCCGGTGGTGCGGGTGGTGCCGCAGATCACCCCCCATCTGCTGGATAGTGTGCTGACCCGCGGGGAGGAAACCTACGCCCTGGTGATGGACGTGCCGCAGAAGGCGATCATTGTGAATATGGCGCCCATCCTTGTGGACGGGCGGATCGACGGGGCCATCCTGACGTTCCAGGAGGGGCAGCGGATCAGCGAGATGGACAGCGAAATGCGGCGGGAACTATACCAGCGGGGCTTCATTGCCAAATACAGCTTTGAAAAGCTGGCCCTGACCGGCAGCCGGGAGAACGAGCAGATCAAGCTGGCCCGGCGGATTGCCAAATATAGCGACCCGGTGCTGATCACCGGCCCGGCAGGCATCGGCAAAGATATGATGGCCCAATGCCTGCACAACGAGAGTCTATGCAAGGCCAACGCCTTTGTGCCGGTGGACTGCAGCGCCTGGCAGCCGGACAACCTGGACACCCTGTTGTTTGGCAATTTCACCACCCGGAAGGACTCGGAGGCTTGTATGGCGGAACTGGCCAAGGACGGTACCCTGTACCTTGACAATGTGGAGAAACTGCCCTTTGAAACGCAATATAAGCTGAAATGCCTGATCGATCATCGCTTTTTCCACAATGGGGTCAAGCAGGCAGTGAGTACCTTTGTGCGGGTTATCGCCTCCACCACCGCCAACCTGGCGGCGCTGGTGGAGAAGGGGGCTTTCCGCCGGGACCTGTACTATGCGCTGAGTGTGCTCAACCTGGAAATGGCCCCCCTGCGGGGAAACCGACCGATGATCGCCTTTTGGCTGGACAGATACCTGCAGGAGTGGCAGGAGCACTACAAGCGCTATGTCCACCTGACCAACGGCGCCCGCGCCTTTTTGGAAACCTACGACTGGCCCGGTAATGTGAAGCAGATCAACCACACCTGCCAGCGGATTGTGCTGCTGACCGAGAAGCGCAGCATCGACGAAGTGTTCATCCGTCATCAGCTGGAGCAGGTGACGCCCCGGCTTTTGCCCGGAACCGATAAGGTGGTGCTGTACAAGGACCCCAAGGCGGTGGAGATTGCCGAACTGCTGCGGGCGCATGGCGGCAACCGGGAGGAGGTGGCCGCCGCCCTGGGGGTTAGCAAGACGACCCTGTGGCGGTACATAAAAAAGTACGGCATCGAGCAGGACTACACCTATTAAGCGGGCCCTTGCCCGGCAGATCAGGGCTTAGAGCAACTTCCGCTCGTCCACAATGGCGCCGGTGTCGGCGGATGTGACGAGGGCTGCGTACTTGGCCAGGGCCGGCAGCCGCGGCTTGACCAGCGGCACCCAGCCCTGGCGGCGGCGGGCCAGTTCCTCGGCGGGAACTTGCAGTTCCAGGCGGCGGGCCTCCAGGTCAATCAGGATCCCGTCCCCGTCCTGCACCAGGGCGATGGGGCCGCCGGCGGCGGCCTCCGGGGAGACATGGCCAATGCAGGGGCCATGAGTTGCCCCCGAAAACCGACCGTCGGTGACAAGGGCCACATCCTCATCCATACCGCGGCCCATAATCAGTGCAGTGGTGGAAAGCATCTCCCGCATACCGGGGCCGCCCTTGGGACCCTCATAGCGGATGACCAGCACGGTCCCCTTGGGGATGCTCCCCGCCGAGATGGCCTCGTCGGCCTCCTCCATAGAGTTGAAGACGCGAGCCTTGCCCGCAAAGCGATACATAGATGCCTTGACGCCCGATTGCTTGACTACCGCGCCGCGGGGGGCCAGGCTGCCGTGCAGCACCGCAATGCCTCCCTCCGGCTTTTGGGGGGCCTGCAGGGTGCGCAGCACCTCGTTGGGGTGTGCCTCCCAGCCGGGCAACAACTGGGCCAGAGTGTGGCCAGTCACGGTCAGCACATCGGTGTGCAGGTGGGGCTCCACCGTTTTCAGTACGGCGGGGATGCCGCCGCTGGCGTCCAGCGAGACGATGGGGTATTTGCCCGAGGGCTGCAGGTTGCAGATAAAGGGTACCCGGCGGCTGATGCGGTCGAAATCGTCCAGCGTCAGTTCAACGCCTGCCTCATGGGCGATGGCCAGCAGATGCAGTACCAGGTTGGTGGAGGAGCCGGTGGCCATGGCCCCCACCACCCCGTTGAGCAGAGCCTCCCGTGTCAGGATCCGCCGGGGGGTGATGCCGCTGTGCAGCAGCGCCATTACGGCGCGGCCGCTGGCCTTGGCGAGGCGCCGTCGTTTGTTGGACACCGCCGGCGCTGTGCCGGCGCCGGGCAGGGCCATGCCCAGCACCTCCGTCAGCATACACATACTGTTGGCGGTACCCAGATGAGCACAACTGCCCACGGTGGGCAGAGCCTGGCGCTCGGCCTCCTTCATCTGCGCTACTGTGACGATGCCGGCCTCCACGCGGCCGGGGTATTCCCGCAGTTCGCTGGAGCAGAACAGCGGGTTGCCCCCCACATTGCCGGGCAGCATTGGCCCGCCGGGTACCAACACGGCGGGGATATCCAACCGGGCGGCGGCCATCAGCATGCCGGGGATGATCTTGTCACAGCCGGGCAGCAGCACCATGGCGTCAAAGTGGTGGGCTTCCACAACCATCTCCACTGAATCGGCAATCAGGTCCCGGCTGGCCAGGGGGTAGCGCATCCCTTTATGGCCCTGGCACAGCCCGTCGCAGATGGCAATGGTCTCGCTGCGGCGGGGAACGCCGCCCGCCTCTATCACGCCTTGGCATACATAGTCGGCCAGCTCTCGCAGGTGGGCATGGCCAGGGACCATCTCGCTGAAAGAGCCGATCACGGCCACAAAAGGCTTTTTCAGGTCCTCCTCGTCCATGCCGGTGGCATACAGTAGCGCCCGCTGGCCGCTGCGGGCCAGGCCGTTGGTCAGTGTGCTGCTGCGGTAGGCGGGATCTTTCATCTGGAATTCCTCTTGGTAGTTCATTGTACAAAACTCCTTACTTGGTTTGTACCACAAACAGCTGCGCGCCCATGGCGGGGCCATGTTTGCCACACCGTCGGTGTGGGGTCAGGTGATGGGGGCGGGGTTGAAGAGGCAAAGGTCGTTGTGGAGGCCGTATTGGTCGCTGTAGGGCTGGCGGGTGCCGCTGGCCACATCCAGGATCATATCAAAAATTTCCTGCCCTACTTGGGCGATGGTGGCCTCGCCGGTGGCCACCGCCCCGGCGGAAAGGTCGATCAGGTCAAACCAGTGGGCCTTCATCTCGCTGCGGCTGCACACCTTGATGACCGGAGCAATCTCCAGCCCGTAGGGGGTGCCGCGCCCCGTCATGAAAACCTGCAGCCCGATGCCGGAGGCAAGCTGGCAGGGACCGCAGACAATATCGCTGGCGGGGGTGGCAGCGAAGATCAGTCCCCGTCTGGTGGGGCGCTGAGCGGGGGAGAGCACCTCCACAATGGGGCTGGTGCCGCTTTTGGCAATGCTGCCCATCGCTTTTTCCACAATGTTAGCAAGGCCGCCTTTTTTGTTGCCTGGGGTGGGGTTGGCGTCCCGGTCCACCCCGCCGGCGGCCAGGTACCTGTCATACCAGCGCATCTCCTCGACCAGTCGGTCCCGGGTGGCGGCATCGGGGCAGCGGGCAGCCAGCAGCGGCACACCGTCCCGCACCTCAGTCACTTCGCTGAACAGCACGGTGGCCCCGCCCTTTACCAGCAGGTCGGCGGCGTAGCCGGCGCTGGGGTTGGCGGTCATGCCGCTGAAAGCGTCCGAGCCGCCACACTGCAGTCCAACCACCAGCTCCGAGAGGGGCAGGACCTCCCGCCGGCGCTGGTTTAAGCGCTGCAGCTTTTGCTCGGCCATGGCCAGGATAGCCTGCATCATGGCCTCGTAACCGGCCCAATCCTGCAGGGTCAGCACATTTTCCGGGGTGATATCCTCGGGCGGCAGTACCCGGTCGTAGGTCAGCTTTTCGCAGCCCAGGCCCACTACCATAATCTCCCCGCCAAAGTTGGGGTGGCGGATCAGGTTGGTCACGGCGCGGATGGGCGTCTTGGCCTCCGGCGCATTGATGGCAACCCCGCAGCCGTAGGGGTGGGTGACTGCCACCACCCCCTCCACATGGGGGTAGCGGGGCAGCAGTTCCTTTTTGATGCGCTCCACCGCCACCCGCACCACCCCCGCAGCGCACTGCACGGTGGTCACAATGCCCAGCAGGTTGCGGGTACCGGCGGGGCCGACTTGGTTGCGGTAGCCCAGCCAGGTGGTGCGGGTGGGAGTGGGCAGCGCCTCCGGGGGGACCAGGTTGGTGGCGTAGGGCAGATTGTCCAGGCTGGGGCTGGGGGGCAGGGTCAGCAGGGTCTCGTTGACCCAGCTGCCGGCGGCAATATCCCGCCGGGCGTAACCCAGCACGGTGCCGTAACGCACCACCGGGCTGCCCTGGGGCAGGTCTGCTAAAGCCACCTTGTGGGCCTGGGGGATGGCCTCCCGCGTGGTCAGACCACCCTCGATGACCGTCCCGGCGGGCAGATCCCGCACCGCCACAGCCACATTGTCCAGCGTCTGGTGGAGACGAATGGTAAAACGCTCGGCCATTATCTTACTCTCCTTTTCTTGGCAGCGATCGATTCGGTGCGGCGGGAATTCCGGGCCGCCCGTCTGCCTGCTAGTATAGAGGAAAAAACGCCGCCGCTCAACTGGCAAAATGGAACAAAAGGCGAGTTCTCTTTTAGAAAAAACGCACAAAATGCCGCTCTGCCCACCCCCAGAAGGCGGCAGAGTACCTCGGATGCGGGGAAAAACCGATCGCTAAACCGAAAAATTGCCCTGCCGCGACCCCCGCCCTCCCCGGCAGAAACCGATGTGAAACGATGATGAAACCATGATTTCAAACTATGAAAAAAGCGCGGAATCACCGATATGCCGCCCTTTGTTTGTGATGGTTGAATATTGCGGCCAAACCTTAAATCCGGTATACTGAAACCAGCGAAACTCAATGCAAACACAACAAAATAAAGGCTTATGGAGGTTATTATTATGAAAATCGGTTTAATTGGCTTGGGAATCATGGGCAAGCCTATGGCGAAAAACATCCTGAAAGGCGGCTACACGGATCTGCTGGTCAGCGACCTGAACCAGGCCGCTGTGGCGGAAGTAGTGGCCGCTGGCGCCAAGGCCGCCACCAACCGGGAGATTGGCGAAAGCTGCGACGTGGTGATGACCATGCTGCCCAACTCCCCCCATGTCAAGGGTGTCATGCTGGGCGAAACCGGCGTGGCCGCCTATATGCGCCCCGGCACCGTCTTTATCGATATGAGTTCCATCAACCCGGTGGCCAGCAAGGAGATTGCCGCCGCCCTGGCCGAAAAGAACATCGAGATGCTGGACGCACCCGTCTCCGGCGGGGAACCCAAGGCCATCGACGGCAGCCTGTCCTTCATGGTGGGCGGTAAGCAGGCGGTGTTCGATACCTACAAGCCCTTGCTGGATACTATGGGCGGCAGCGTGGTGCGCTGCGGCGAGGTGGGCGCCGGCAACACCACCAAGCTGGCCAACCAGATCATTGTGGCCTGCAACATCCAGGCGCTGGCCGAGGCCCTGACCCTGGC
>CAZIVF010000062.1:0-12078 GCA_964542725.1 uncultured Subdoligranulum sp.
TTGGCAAGAGTTTTCCTTGGAACCAATCGCCTAGCGAATGGTTTTCGCATACCAAAAAAGCGCCCGTACTTTCGTACAGGCGCTTTTTGATGGGAGCTGGTGGATTCGAACCACCGAAGCATTACGCAGCAGATTTACAGTCTGTCCCCATTGGCCACTCGGGAAAGCTCCCTTATTTGGTTTGCGATCCGGATTTTTGACCGCTCGACTATTATAGCAGAACTCTTCTGAAAATGCAAGTCTTTTTTGAAAATTTTATTGTCGATCCATCGCCCTTTTCAAAATCTTGCATAGAGGAAATTTCCGCCGCCCAAAAATTGACCCATAAAGAGAAACAACAGCAGCGCACATTCATAGGCCGCCCACCGCACAGGCGCGGGCCGGGCCGCCAGCCAATCCCGCAGATGGATTCCCCCTTCATGCAGGATATCCACCGCCGCCAGGATCGCCACCCCCGTCAGCAGTTGCAGGAGCTGCAGCCTGCTGGAAAGGCCGAGGCGCCAATATTCCGAAAACACCTTGCCCCCGCTGTTATGCAGGATGCAGGAGAAATAGTAGACCGCCGCCTCCAGGCTGTCGGCCCGGAAGATGGTGAAGGTAAACACAAAGATGGCAAAGGTTCCCGCGATCCCCACCAGCCGCAGCGGTCCCTTGGTGATGCGCCTGCGCCAGGGCAGATGATTTTCTGCCGCCTGGGCCAGCCCATGCAGGCCGCCCCACACCAAAAAGGTCCAGTTGGCCCCATGCCACAGGCCGCTGACCAGGAAGGTGGCCAGCAGGTTGGCATCACGCCGGGCAATCCCCTTCCGGTTGCCGCCCAGCGGAATATACACATAATCCCGAAACCACTGGGAGAGGCTGATATGCCAGCGTGCCCACAACTCATGCACCGTGGCCGCCAAGAAGGGCTGCCGGAAGTTTTCCGGCAGCTCCAGGCCCAGGCACTCCCCCGCGCCCAGCACGATATCGGTATAGCCGGAGAAATCGGCGTACAGCTGCAAAGAGAACATCACCGTGCCGAAAATCAGTTGGCTGCGGTCCAGGTAGGTCGGGTCATCAAAGGCGAAGGATACCACCACCGCAGCCCGCTCTGCAATGGCGAACTTCTTAAAGTAGCCCCAGGCGGCCCGCGCCGCGCCGCGCCAAAGGCGGTGGGCGTCAAAGCGCACATCCCGCTCCAGCTGGGGCATCAGTCGGTCATAGCGGGTGAACGGCCCCTGCGTGATGGAGAGAAAAAAACTGGCGTAGCAGAACAGCCGGGAAAAGCGCGTTTCCGCCTCCAGGCGGCCCCGCGCCACATCCACCAGATACCCGGTCAGCTGCAGGCTGAAATAGGCGATACTGACGGGACGCCAGAGTTCCCGCAGGGAAGGCACCACCATACCGCTGTATTTGAGAAGCAGCAGCGGCCCCACTGCCGCTGCCAACCCCAAAAGCAACCAGCCCCGCCGCTTGGCATGCAGTGCGCAGTACCATACGGCGGCGGAACAGGCCAGCAACACAAAAAAGCCGGGGAGATCCAGCGTGAGATAAAACAGTATCCCCGCCCCCAGCATGGCAAGCCAGCGCTTGGAGGGCGGCAGATTGTACCACAGCAGCGCCAGGGCCGCCACAAACAGCACAAAGCCCGGCGAAGTCACAGCAAACACAGAACTGCCCCCTCCTACTCCATAGTATAGCCGACGGTGCCGTCCGGTGCAATTTGCAGCTTTTCGGCCAGCGTATCAAAGAAAAGGGCGGTCACATCCTCCCCTGCCGCATGGCGCGCCGCCGTGTCGCAGAGGACGGCCGTAAACTTCCCGGCTCCCTGCCCGTTCAGGTGGTGGGCGTCGGCATAGTCCTCCACCTGCATATCCAGCGTCTCCGCGTCGCGGTAAAGGGTGAAATCCCAATATTCGCTGCCATGTTCCGCCGCGAAGCTGCGCACCGCCTCCACATAAGCCTGGTAGTTCTCCGTGTTGGCGGCATAGGCGCCGGGCAGCGGCGCGGTAAACAGCACCAGACGGATGCCCCGCTCCGCGCACAGCGCAGCGATACGGTTCAGATACTCCCACCCGAAGCTGCTCAGGGGGGCTTCGGCATCCAGGTCCATCACGGTATCGAACCCGTAGCCCGGCGTTCCCCAGGTATAGACAAAGCCGTTGCCGCAGTAGGCTTCCCCCTCTTCCGGGTAGGTCACATAGTCATACTGACCCATGGCATAGCCATCCGTCAGCTTCGCACGCCACAGAGCGGGCAGTTCGCCGGGATCCCCGATGGAGTGCCGCGCCGGAAGAAGGAGATCCGCAAAGGCGGCCAGGCCGCCCATCTCCCATAAGTATTGGTAACGGCCCAGCGAGGTGGGGCGCATATAGTCGGTGATGAGGTAGCAGGCCATCGGCACCGAGGCGGATTCCTCACTGTTGTAGCCGGTGTAGAACATTTCCAGATAGACGGTATCCAGATCGTTCTCCGCCGCCGCCTCCCGCAGCAGATAGTAGGAGCCATCGGGCAGTTGCTGGGAGGTTCCCGCGTTGAAGCTGTGGACCCCCAACGTTTCGTTCACCAGCGCCGGGTCCACACTGCGGTAGCAGTGGGAGGACCCAAGGAACAGCGTGTCGATCTGACCCGCCTGGGCGTACAGTTCCTGCAGCATCACCCGGGAGTAGGAGTGGATATCATCCGTCAGCAAAAAATTGCCCAGCGCCAGCAGCGCCGCCGTGACGGCGGCAAAGGCCAGAGCGCAGGCCGTTTTGTGCAGGATGGGATGCTTCATGGGGGTCTCCTCAGCGTTCAATCTTCATGTGGGGGTGCTTGTTGCGGTAGTCCGCCACGGTCAGCCGCCAGGTGGTGCCGCCGGCGTCCTCCGCCGTTTTGGCGAAGCCCATGTCGGCATAAAAATCACGCACCATAGCGTTTTTAGCGGTGGGATAGTAGTAGCCCTCGATCACCTTAACGCCCCTGGAGGCGGCATCCTCCACCAGGGTATCCATCATGGCGTCCTCCATGCCGCGCTTGAGCACGCGGCAGCTCATCAGCCAAAGGCGCAGGCACAGGGTCTCCCCCTCCTGCCGCCCGGCCACAACGGTAACAACGCCGTTATCGCCAAATTTGTCTGCCAGTTTGCCGTACAGGCAGAGCCAATCGGTGCTGCCCGCCATGGCGCGGATCTCCTCCTCGGAGCAGCGCAGGGTGGTCAGGTTGAACTGGTTGGATTTGTTGGTCAGCTGGGCGATGCGCTGGATATAGACCGGCTCAAAGGGCCGGATGACGGCGGTCATATGCAGGCTGTCTAGGTATTCGCCATAATCGGCAAAGGCGGCCTGAGCCTGGGCAGCCTGGGCCTTGGCATGATAAAGCTGGGTCTTTTTCAGGTCCTCGCCGGAGAGCGCCGTCACCTCAAAATAGCCGCCGTGGTCCAGCAGCTTGATGTAATTCTCGGCCCCATCCAGCGCGGGGACGGCGACGCCCGGAACCTGCGCCGCCACGATGGCCCGCTCGGCAGGGTTGTCGTCGGCAAAGACAAAGCTGTCCGCCCCCAGGTCCAGTTCGGCGGCGATGGCCCGCAGGTTCTGGTCCTTCGGCTCCCAGTTGGCTTTGATGGCGACGAAATCCGCCGGGCGCAGCACCCCATCCGGATGGTTCAGCCCGGCCAGCGCGTTGGCCTCCTCATTCTTGGAGTCCACCGCCAGGATCACGCCGATGCTCTGCAAAGCCTTGCAGTAACTCTGAAACTCCGCATAGACCTGCCCCTCCGGCACCTCGGGGCCGACGGCGATGCCGTCCACCCCGTCATCCCCCACAACGCCACCCCAAAGGGTGTTGTCCAAATCAAGGACCAGCGCCTTCTTGTTGCGGCCGTACAGCGATTTGATGATGTTTGCCACGCTGTTTGCCAGCGAGGGGATGGCATCCAGGCAGAGGGCGTACTTGTACATATGCCAGTAGAAAGCGTCGCCCCAGGCGGTCAGACCATAGTCCGCCGAAAGATAATCGATATCGTTGATATAGAAATGCTCCTGCGCGGCGGCGTAGGCGTAAAACCTTTGGTTGAGACGGCTGATGAAGCTGCTGCGCCCATGGGGATCCCAGATATCCCGGTTGCCCATCAGGCGGTAGTTGGGGCGGTCAAAGTTGTTCTGGATGATGGGGCAGTGAAATTTCTGCTCCAGCGCCTTCCACATCGCTTCAAAGCGGGCGTACTCCCCCTCCAGCATGGCGTCGATCTCCTCTGTTGAGGCGGCGGCAGCGGGAAACTGCGAAATATTGCGCCAGCTGGTGTGAATATAGATCACATCCGGCGCGAAAGCATCCAGATCGGCATTGCCAAAGATGGCGTCCTGCCAATACTGGGCGTACTCAGACTGATAAAACTCCGCCTCAATGCCGTACTGCAGCAAAAACAGGCCGAGCTGGTCGGCCACCTCGTTGGTGGTGGATCCGCCCAGAACAGCGACCTTTTTGTGCAGCGGGTTGGGGTTCTGCGCCGCCAGTTCCCGGCGGATGCGGCGTTTTTTGCGCAGCAGTGTCTCGGTATCCAGCGGGTACTGGAAGCACTCCATAGCGTTTTGCTCCTTCTTTGGTCAGTTTTCCATGGCGGCCAGGGCTTCTTTCAGTGCCTTGGCAATTTGATCGGGGCAGCTGGTAGGCCGGGGGCCGCAGGTGGTCCCCTCCATGCGGGCGATGGCATCCTCCGCCTTCATGCCCTGCAGCAGCTGGCAGATTCCCTTCAGGTTGCCGTTGCAGCCGCCCGTCACCTCCACCTTCTCGATGGTGTGGTCGGGGTTAATCTCCACTTCGGTGCGCACCGAGCAGGTGCCGCGATTTTTGCGAACGTAATTCATGGCGTACTTCCTTCCTGATAGCTATAAGTCAATGCCCTTACCCGGGGGCCGGGCGGCCCGCTACCGCGCTTTTTTCAGCGTGGCCTTGCGGGCTTTGGCAATATCGGCAATGCGGGCGATCTGGGTGTTCTCCGTATAAAACGAACCGACGGGGCGCGGGGTGACGGTGTTCATGCCGTGGTAATCGGTGCCGCCGGTCACGATCAGGTCATTTTCCCGCGCCAGGCGCAGAAGCTCTGCCTTGTCTTCCGGCGTGTTGCGGGGATGATAGACCTCCACACCGTCCAGCCGACCGGCAGCGATCAGTTCCCTTGCCAGTTCCATGCTGTGGTAGACGCTGGGGTGGGCCAGCACCGCCACGCCGCGGCAGGTTTTGATGAGGTCCAGCACGTCATCCACCGGCTCATACCGGGGGGTGTGCAGAATCTTTCCCCGCACCGGTTTGAGGCCGAACAGCGAGCGGTAGACTTCGTTGTACATGCCGTCTGCCAATCCGTACTGCCAAAGCACCCGCATGACGTGGGCTTTGTACAGGGTGCCGCTGTCCTTCGCCAGTTCCAGCGCCTCGGCGGTGGAGAACTGGGGGCAGAAAGCTTCCAACTCCCGGCAGCTTTGCAGCACGGCGGTCTTGCGCCGCTCCGCCATCAGGGCCGAGAATTCTGCCAGCGGCTCGCAGTCATCCGGCCAGTAGCAGAGCAGATGCACCCGATGGGCGCGCTCATAGTCGTAGGCCGTCAGCTCGGTGGCGGGGATCAGGTGTACGCCGTCCTGCACCGGATGGGCGTAGGCATAGCGCACGCTTTGGATCGAATCATGGTCCGCGATGGCCAGGTGGGTCATCCCCCCGCAGCGCGCCAAAAAGGGCAGCTTAGCCACCGGGGTCGAGCCGTCGGAATAGGTCGTATGGGTATGCAGATCGCCGGGCATAAATTCCACCGCCTTGCCTGTAGGTTGCAGTTTGTTCTCTCTATTATACACGATTTACAGGGATTTGCAAATGGCATCGGATCCCGCGCGTCGCCTCACAGCCCCGCCGCAAACTCGTGGGCGCGGGCCAGAAACTGCCGCGCGGCGGGCGAAAGGCTGTTGCGATCCAGGCAGGCCAACCCTATGCTGCGGTGGGCCGAAGGTTCCAAGCGCAGCAACTCGTAATCCCGGTCCTGCTCCGGGCCGCGCAGCATCAATTCCGGCATGATCGCCACCCCCTGCCCGCAGGCCACCATCGAGATCATCGATTGGTCGTCCATCACATAGCACCGGCTGTTCACCCGTAGATCGTTCTTTTTCAGATAGCTCTGGATATCGGCATCCACATCGGACTGCTGGCTGACGAAGGGTTGGTTGCGCAGTTCCTCCGCCCGCACCCGGCCCGGGCGGTCGGTTGTGTACCCTTTGGGGGCGATGCAGACCAGCGGATCGTCATAGATCGGCTCAAAGTCCAGATCCTGGGCGCTGGAATTGGAGAGGAAGCCCAGTTCCGCCGTGCCGTTTTTGATCCACTCGGCGATATCGCCGTAGCTGCCCTGGTAAATCTGCACGTCGATGCCGGGGTAATCGGCCTCGTAGGCGGGGATCAGCTGCGGCATCCAGGTGACGCAGGCGCTGTTGAACACCGCCAGGCGCAGCACCCCCTTGTGCATGCCGTTGATCTGGGCGATGGACTGATCCAGCGATTCATTGCTGGCGAGAAGGCGCTGCACCGTGGGCAGCAGTTCCTCGGCGGCGGCGGTCATCGTCACGCCGGACTTGGTGCGGGTGAACAGCGGGAAACCACATTCCGCCTCCATGCCGGCCACCGCATGGCTGATGGCCGAGGGGGTCAGGTGAAGCTGCTCCGCCGTGCGGGCAAAGCTGCCCACCTGAGCGATGGTGGAGAAAATCTGACATCCCAACAGTGTCATGGCGGCCTCCCGGTTTACCTTGAAATTCCTTCATCTTTCATGTGAAAAAAATGAGTTTTACTTCACTCTCATAATGTACTATGATAAGAGCAGAAAGTCAAGGCTGTTTTGTATGCCTTGCTTCGATCCTCTCTCCCTCCGCCCTGCCGGTCCGCACACCCGGCAGGGTATTTTTATTGCACCGCAGGCGGTTGTGTGGTACAATGCATTTATAGCTATATTCTAGGAAAGTGAAGGAACCAACGTGCAAAAGCTTGCAAAATCCCGCGGTGTGCGAGGCGCCGCCTCCCTGTGCGCCCTGACCGCGATCCTCTATCTGCTGGCCCGCAGCCTGCTTCAGCTGCTGGTCAGCGTCCTCATGGGGCTGGGCGTTCCGGGGGCCAGTCTGGCCGAGCCTGTGGGATACAGCGCTGCGGCGGTGGATCTGTTCACCCTTTTCATCGGCATAGGGGCGCTGTTGCTGCCCCTGGGCTGGCTGCTGCGGGCCACCCGCCTGCAGGCGGGTGATCTGCGCCTGACCATCCCCGCCCCCTGGAGCCCCTGTTTCTGCCTTGTGGTGTTTTTGGGGGTGGCCAACGCGGCCAACTTGTTCGGCGGGCTGCTGAGTCATCTGACCGGCGCCGTCTCTGAGGTAAGCCCGCTGCCGGCGGGCGGCCTGGATTTGATCGTCCGCTTCTTGGTCCTCTGCCTCATGCCCGCCATCTGCGAGGAACTGCTGTTCCGCGGCGCGATCCAGGGCCTGATGCGCCCCTGCGGCAGCGCGGCGGCCATCTTTGCCCCGGCGCTGCTTTTTGCCCTGCTGCACAGTGAGCTCTCCCAGATTCTGACCGCCTTCGTCTGCGGTATCTTCCTGGGCTGGCTGACCGAGCGAACCGGCAGCATCCTGCCCGGGATGCTGCTGCACTTCCTCAACA
Source organism: uncultured Subdoligranulum sp. (assembly GCA_964542725.1). GTDB lineage: Bacteria > Bacillota > Clostridia > Oscillospirales > Ruminococcaceae > Gemmiger. The sequence goes on from CAZIVF010000062.1 coordinate 7,639, forward strand.
ACTGCCTGGCCTTCCTGAATATCTATCTTCGCCTGTACGCCCCCGGCGGTGTGGCAACCGGCTTTGAGCTGACGGTGCTTCTCCTCTTTCCCCTGCTTGCGCTGTGGATGATCTACCGTGCGGGGCGGCAGGGGTTCCGCTTCTCGGCGGGGCTTCGCCCTGGGGTGGATGTGCTGAGTGTTTTTACCAGCCCGGCCTACACCGCAGCGGTGCTCTTTCTTTTGCTGCTCGATCTTTTTCTGATGAGGTGAGGCAATGACGGATGAGGAACTGATGCGCGCCGCCCTGGAGGAAGCCCGGCTGGCCGCCGCCCTGGGCGAGGTTCCCGTGGGGGCGGTGATCGCCAAGGAAGGCGAGATCATAGCCCGCGCCCACAACCTGCGGGAGGGCGGCAGGAATGCCACCTACCATGCTGAATTGCTGGCCATCGACGCCGCCTGCCGGGCGCTGGGCGGCTGGCGGCTTTGGCAGTGCGAGTTGTTTGTCACCCTAGAGCCCTGCCCCATGTGCAGCGGCGCCATCATCAACAGCCGCCTGCGCCGGGTGGTGTACGGTGCTTCCGACCCCAAGGCGGGCTGCTGCGGCGGCCTGACTGATCTGTTTGCCCTGCCCTTTAACCACCATCCCGTTATTGAATGCGGCCTGCTGGAGGCGGAGGCCCAGGCGCTACTGCAGGACTTTTTTGCCCGGCTGCGGCAAAAACGGCAGGCTGCCAAGACTGCCCCCAAGGAGGATGTTCCATGAAACCAGTGAATGTACTCATCACCGGCGGCAGCCGGGGCATCGGCGCGGCTGCCGTGCTTGCTTTCGCCGGGCAGCTTTGCAACGTGGCCTTCACCTGGAACGCCAACAAGGCCGCCGCCGAGCGGACGCTGGCCGCCGCCCAGGCCCGCGCCGGCGGAGCGGCTCGGCTGGCGGCGCTGCAGGCCGACGTATCCGACCCGGGTCAGGTGCGCGCCGCCGTATCCCAGGCAGAGCGCGCCCTGGGCGGGCCGGTGCAGGTGCTGGTATGCAACGCCGGGGTCGCCCACTATGGCCTTTTTACCGATACCACCGACGCCGATTGGCGGCGGGTGATGGGGGTCGACCTGGACGGTGCGTTTTACTGCTGCCGGGCGGTGCTGCCCGGCATGATCCGGCAGAAATATGGGCGTATCCTGCTGGTGAGCAGTATGTGGGGCCAGACCGGCGGCAGCTGTGAGGTTGCCTACAGCGCCGCCAAGGCGGGGCTGATCGGGCTGTGCAAGGCCCTAGCCAAGGAGGAAGGCCCCAGCGGCATCACCGTCAACTGCGTCGCCCCCGGCGTCATCGACACCGATATGATGGCGGGTTTCAGCGAGCAGGACCGCGCCGCCCTGGCGGAGGAGACTCCGGTGGGCCGGCTTGGCAGCGCTGAGGAGGTGGCCCGCACCCTGGTCTTTTTGGCCAGCGAACAAAGCGGCTATATCACCGGCCAGGTCATCGGCCAAAACGGCGGTCTGGTCATCTGAAGATCCGCCGCTCCCTCCGCATCCGTGAACCCTCCCCCGCCCCGATGCATACAATGCGTTAAGGGAAGGGGGATTTTTGTATGGCTTTGTTCCAAACCGGCATCGATGTGTCGCGCTATCAGGGCAGCATCGATTGGAACCGTGTGGCTGCCGCCGGGAAGCAGTTCGTTATCGTGCGCGTCGGTTCCAGCAACTCCAACGGGGTCTATGTGGACCCCTATTTCCTGCAAAACGTCAACGGCGCTAAGGCCGCCGGGCTGCGGGTAGGCGCTTACTACTACACCTACGCACAAACCCAGGATTCCGTCAATAATGAGCTGAGTACCTTTATGAACGCCATGAACGGCATCCAATTTGAGTACCCGATCTACGTCGATGTGGAGGACAGCAGCCTGGCCAGCCTGGGCCGCACCCAGCTAACCAGCCTGGTGCGCTACGCCATGGATGTTCTGGTGCAAAACAAGTGGTATGCGGGCTGGTACAGCTACACCAACTTCATCAACAGCTATCTCAACGCCAGCGCGCTCAACTCCAACCCGCTGTGGGTGGCGGACTACCGGTCCTCCCTGGGATACACCGGGCCTTACAGTATGTGGCAATATTCCGGTTCCGGCAAGGTCAACGGCATCAACGGCGCCTGCGACCTCAACTACAGCTATTTTGATTTTCTGCCCGATATCCGGGCCGGCGGCTTCAACAACTACGGTTCAGACGGGCTGGATATGGTGTCAGTTACAGGCTACCAGCTGGTAGTGTTCGGCGCCCGAACGGAATATTTCTACTCCGCCGACGTCAACGACATCGTGGGTTATCTGCCGGTGGGGACCTACCAGGTCACACAGGTCAGCCGGGAAAAATATAACGGCTATATCTGGGTGGTATTCCGCTACAACGACGGCGAATATTGGACCGCCCTGCTGGAAGACCGCAACCGGCTGGAAAATACCACCACCAACCCGCCTGCGGACTGCAGCGACGTGCAGGCCGAGTTGGATGCCGCCAACGCCCGCATCAGCGCCGCCCGCGCCGCCCTGCAGTAAGCGGCGTGTCGAAAAAAATGCCCCGCTGCCAAAGCGGGGTTAGGGTGAGAAAACTTTGGTTTTTCTGCCCGCGCCGCCAAACGGCGGAGCGCCGGATATCCGAAAAATTGAGCCGGAGGCAAGAGGCCGAACGCAGGCAGCCCCAGCGGCCTCCAAGCGGCGATACGGTCAACGGCTCAATTTTTTTGTGGAAGCCGCGGCAGCCGTTTCCTGCGGCACGCGCCCCCCTGCCGGGCAGCGGGGCATATTTGCCCGTTCTCTATCCTTTTGGAGCCTTTTGGGCGCGACGCTTCATTTATCCGGCTCGCAGTCCAGGATAGAGGGGATGGAGGTCCAGCGGTCTGTCTCCGCCTCATACCGTTCTTGCAGCCAGGCCGTTGCCGCGTCCAGCCCCGCCTGATCGCCGGTGAACTCATTGTGCTGCTGCTTCTCATCCGCCGTGTGCTCCAGGCTCCAGGGACCGGGCCAGATCGTCACCGTCAGGTACTCGATCTTTTTTTTGCCGCTCTCATCCGCCGGGTCAGGCTTTTGGGCGGGGGCGATCAGATAGCGCATCCCCTCCTCCGCACCGGAGAAGGGATTGCCGCAGTGGAAATAGTGGTAGATGGGAAAGCCGGTCAGCATAACGGCACCTCGCAAAAATAACAAGAAAAAAATAGCGCACAGCCAGACACTGTACGCTTTGGAGCGGGATACGAGTCTCGAACTCGCCACCTACTGCTTGGGAAGGGTCTCCTGTTTGACGTACAGACGTTAAAAACGGGCCTTTTGTTAGCTTATTGTTAGCTTATCAGCCGATTTTGTCGCACCTATATAGTACCGTATTTTCCCAAAAATCGCAATCCCTGCCCCCTCTGCCGGGGGCGTTTTTGTCAATGGCGGCGACAAGAGCGGCGATATCCGTGTGGGTGTACCGGTCGGCGGTTGTGGCAAAGCTGGCATGGCCCAGAATCTGCTTGATGATCTCCGGGGGCAGTCCCTGCTCCACCCAGCGGGTGGCGGCGGTATGGCGGCAAGTGTGGGGCGTAACACCCTCAATCCCCAGGCGCTGCATCAGGCTGTTAAAACTCTTGCGGACGTTGTTGTGGTCTCTGGGTAATCCGGCAACCGTGTGCAAAAGGTATTCCCCCGTATTCCCGGCCATCCAATCCTCTATGTACGGCAGAATCTCTTCCGCCAACGGGATAGGCCGGTTGCGGCCTTCTGCCGTTTTTTCGCCGCCCACCACATAGCGCTCCGCCAGATGCACGTCGGCGGTCTTTAGCATCAGCAGCTCGTTAATGCGCACCCAGTGTAGCATAGCGTCAGCGCGATTCTGGCGGTCTCTCCAAGGCGTTTGTCGTTAGCCATAAAAGTGCCCTAACTTCTTCCGCGCTTAAAACCCGCGTCTTTGGGGCGCTGGCGGCCGGTAGAACCAGGAAGGCCGCATAGTTTTTGTCAATTATATCCTGCTGCATGGCGTATTGGCAGAGTTGGCTGAACAGTTGCCGCTGCTTTTCGCAGAGACTGCGGCTTTTGCCCTGCTGTACCAGCGCATCAATAATGGTTTGGTAGTCAGCGGTTTTAAGCTCCATGATCCGCCGCCGGTGCAGGGGCTCGGCCTTGGTGTACGCCAACTCGTAGGAGGCCCGCCCGCTAGCGCTGATTGTGCGGTAGTGGTTTGGCGACCACATCGCATAAATATCGGCCAGCGTATACGCGCGCCGATCCGCCGGGACACGGCTGGCATTGTAGGCATCCAAAGCGTTGACCGCCGCGCCTGAATCCTCAAAGGTCCCCAGCAGTACCCCGTCGCCGGACACGGCGCACCAGGGGCGTGACCGGTGGCCGGAAATTTTGTACACCGTGCCGCTCCCCTTTTGGCGGCGACGGCTGCGGCGATGCGGTGGCGGTGCCTGGCCAGCTTGCCT
>CAZIVF010000063.1:0-12015 GCA_964542725.1 uncultured Subdoligranulum sp.
GCTGACACCGGTCGGCAAAAAATGCTCCCAAGGGGCTGCTGCAAAATAGCGCCCTCAAAAAAATAATGCACAGGAATCTGCCCCCAGCGGAAGCAAAAGCGGCTTCTTTTGAGGGCAGATCCTTCTTGTTATTCTCGATTTTTGTACAGGCTGCTGCTGCGTTTTCATTTTGCAACGGTCCCTTTTTGGATGTTTCGGGGCGGCGGGCATCCGCATACTATTTCAAAAAATCCGCAATGGCCGCGCCGTCGCGGCGGCCCTTGTGGTAGAGCCGGTCCAGTTTGGGGACTTCCCGGGTGAAGGTATCCACGCCGCAGCAGTCGTCGGGGGCGACGATCAGCAGGCGACCCTGGCGCTCATACTCCAGCGCCTCCTCCACCTGCAGGTTGTACATGACCGCCCGGGAGGCCAGCCGCGCCGCCGCATAAGGGTACCAGCGGTGCAGCAGTTCCGCCGCAGCCTCGTCTTTCTGGGTGCTGCGGCGTTCCGCCTTAGGCTTGGTCAGGATCAAAACCACCTTGCCGGCCCCCATGGCGAAGGCGCGGCGTACCGGCACCGGGTCGGCAATGCCGCCGTCGTAGTAGGGTACGCCGCCCACCCGGTAGGGCTGGCAGGCAACCGGCACCGCGCAGGATGCCTTGATGGGATCGTAATTGTCCTGCTTCAGATCTGCCTTGGTGAAGTATTTTGCGCCGCCGGTGCGGGCGTCGCAGGCCACCATCGTAAAGCTGGCGGGGTTGGCCTGTATGGCCGGGTAGTCCAGCGGGTTGTCACCGTCACTGTTGGAGAGGGTGCTGTACACATAGTCCAGGTTGAATACATTTCGGCTGATACGGAAGGCCGTAGCCCCTGCATACTCCGGCCTCTGGCTGTAGACCTCATAGAACATCAGGTTGCGGCCCTTCTGCCCGGCCAAAAAGCTGGCGATGTTGGCGCACCCCGCCGACACGCCGATACAGTCGTCAAACCGGACGCCCCGCTGCAGGCAGGTATCCAGCACGCCGCAGCCGTAGATATCCCGGAAGCCGCCGCCCACGTCGATCAACGCCGTTCTCATTGTTCCGCCTCCCGCCATCCTTTGGCCACATCGACCCAACCCGCAAAGCGGTGGGCGGCCCGTTCCAGCTCCGGTATGGTCAGCCGCACGGCGGAGGCCGCATTGCCCGCCGCCGGGTAAACCACCTCAAACCGGCGCAGCGATTCATCCAGATAGACCTCCACGCCGGGACGCACGGCAAAGGGGCAGACGCCGCCCATCGGGTGGCCCACCTTGCTCACCAGTTCTTCGGGGCGGACCATGGCGGCCTTGGCGCCAAACCGCGCCTTAAAGCGGGCGTTGTCCACCCTGCCGTCGCCGGCCATCACCACCAGAACGGCGCTCTCCCCCAAGCGGAAGGCCATCGTCTTGGCGATGCGCGCCGGCTCACATCCCAGGTCGGCGGCGGCTTGGGCCACTGTGGCGCTGGATTGGTCAAATTCGATCACCCGGTCCGCCAAGCCCAGGGCGGCCAGGTATTGCTTTACTTCTTCGATTGCCATGATATACTCCCTCTATTCTCTTTTCCTCTCATTTGGCTTTCCCCAGCAGCTGGGTGCGGATATAGGCGAAGCAGGCGTCCTCCCCCTGGTTCCGCAGGATCAGCAGACAGGTCTCCAGTTCGGCGCGGGTCTGGGGATGCAGAATATAGTGGTCGCGGCTGTGGTCGTAATATTCCCAGGCCGCCGCGTCGGTGTAGGCATCGCCCTTATAGTTTTTGCTGGCCGCTATGCGGTCGCAGACCATCTCGGCCACATACTTGGCGGGCATCCGCATGCCGGCCATGGCGTGGTCGCCATCCGGCGCGTAGTCGATCCAGTATTCCAGATGATGCTTATTGCGGCCCTTGTGGTGCAGCCAGGCGGCGCTGTAGCCCTCGGCCTGGCGCTGGGCGTTGTTGGGGCTGCAGGTTCCCTGCCAGTATTTGGCCCCCGCCCAGAACTCCACCGGGGACAGCTTGCTCAGGTCATGGACCAATCCCTGCCAGTACAGCCCGCAGCGGAAGCAGTTCTTCATCACCAGCATCTTATGATGGTGGATAGTCCTATAGTGCTTGATCGGATGCCACACGCGCTACCCCTCCCCTGCCGCCGTTGGGCAGCTGCTTCCTATTGTAATACAAAACGCGCCCCAATGCAAATGCAGGGGACGCGTTTGCGGGCAAAACAGGCGGATGCCGGCATACGGCGGCGTCACCGGCTGCCGCGCAGGCTATGAAACAGCTGGCGCAGCAGCACTGCCCACAGCGCACAGCTGCATGGCACAAAGGCAAAGTGCCAAAGCATCGGCATCAGATGGGTGTGAACGTCGGCATGCGCCTTGGAAAGCACCATCCAGGAGACCGGCCCCAGGAAGCTGACCGCCCAGGTGAGGGCCGCCGGGGCCAGGGCGCGCAGCGCGGCGCCATCCCGCCGCAGCGCCAACGCCAGCACGGCGGCGACCAGCGCGGCCAGCGTCGCCGCCGCCAGGGCGGGCAGCGTGACGGACAGCGGCCCGGCCTGCAGCATCGGCTCCCGGTCGGCCAGGATGTAGCGGTACAGCACCTGCCCCACCGTCACCTCCCGCACGGCGCTGTCGGTCAGGCTAACCCGCTCGGTGACGGTGCCGGTCATGTTCGCCAGGCTCCCCGCCCAACTGCCGTAGTAGGCGTATCCCTGCGCCAGCCAGACGGCCAGCGCCGCCGCCACGCCGGCCAGGGCGGCGGCGCCCGCCTGCGCCATGCGCAGGAACCAGGGGCGGGCGTTTTCCCCCGCCGCCAGCGCCTGCGCCCACAGGTAGACCAACGGCAGTTCGCAGAGGATCAGGATGGTGGAGATGAACTCAAACCCGCAGAGGCAGCGCAGCAGCACGGCGGCAAAGATCACGGCGCAGTACCCTGTTTTTTGCCGCCGGCAGAAGAGCAGCACCGCCAGCAACGGCAGCAGCCAGGTCCACAGGCACCAATACAGATCCTTGATGCCCCGCTGCACCCAAGGTGCCAGCAGCGCCGCCGCCAGCCAAGCCGCGGCAGGCAGCGCCCCCAGCGCCCGCCACACCGCCAGGCAGACGAGCAGTGAAGCGGCGTAGAAGAGGGCGCTATTGACGGTATACAGCCAGACCTCCCGCTGCTCCCCCTCGCTGCTGAGGAGACCGAGCGCCTTGTTCAGCTGCCCCAGCCCCCAGCCCTGCAGCCCGCTCTGGTGGGTGTAGCTGCGATAATCCGCCGGGTCCACCGGGGCGTTTTCCCGGAAGAGGTAGCGGTTTTCGGTCCCATCCTGTGCCTCGTAGGTTCCCAGGAAACCGCCGGGGGCGCTTTGCCCCTGCTGTATCTGGAGCATCCGGCCAAACACCAGGTCTTGGGACGTGGTATCCCACTGACCGGTAAGGTAGGTGCTGCCGTTGTGCCGCCATAGGGCCAGCAGAAGCCCCAGGACCAGCGCCAGCAGGACGGCGGCCGCCGTCCCCAGCGCCGGGGCGTGGCGGCAGGCGGCTTTGAGATGTTCGCTCAGCTTCAAAAAAGGATCTTCCCTTCGTAAAATCGTTCAGCGGTCCCACTTATCGCACAGGCTGGCAATCTGGCTGGCGAAGTGGGCCAGGTCCTTGTTGGCCCCGCCCCGGTTGTGCTCGATGACGGTCATCAGCCGTTTGCCCATGTTGACCAGCCGGGCAAACGCGGCGCTCTCCTGCTTTTCACGGTCCGCCCGGGCAGACTTGGTCAGGCGCTGGGTGTTGCCGGTCTCCACGCAGGCGACGCTACCCGCCGCCAGCAGGTACACCGCCCCGTTGTAGGGGGCCTCGGCCCGGTAGCCCTCCTGCCGCAGGCGGCCGGCCCACCGCTCTGCCACCGCATCCTCGCCATGGTTCACAAAGACAAACCCGGGCTTCTCTTCAAAGCGGTGCAGCCAGGCAGCCAGTCCCTCCTGGTCGGCGTGACCCGATAGGCCGGACAGGCTGCGGATGCCGGCCTTGACGGCGATCTCCTCCCCAAACAGCTTGACCTCGGAGGCCCCTTCCAGCAGGGCGCGGCCCAGGGTGCCGGGGCTTTGGTAGCCCACAAAGAGCACGGTACACTCGGGCCGCCACAGATTGTATTTGAGGTGATGGCGGATTCGCCCCGCATCGCACATGCCGGAAGCCGAGATGATGACCTTGGGGGTGCGGTCGCTGTTGATGGCAATGGAATCCTCCCGGCTCTCGCTGATATGCAGGCCGGGAAACTGCAGCGGGTTCTGACCGCTGCGCACCAGGGCGAGGGCCTCCCCGTCATAACATTCGGCGAAATTTTCCCGGAAGATGGTGGTGGATTTGCTGGCCAGCGGGCTGTCCACATACACCGGGAAATCCGGGTGGCCGTGAACCCGCCCCTCGGCCTTGATCTGGCGGAAGAAATAGAGCAGTTCCTGGGTGCGCCCCACCGCAAAGCTGGGGATGACCAGGTTGCCGCCCCGGTCCAGCGTAGCCTGCACCACCTCGGTCAGTTCGGCCAGATAATCCGGCCGGGGGCCGTGGCTGCGGTCCCCGTAGGTGGATTCCATCACCAGGTAGTCCGCCCGGCCGGGGCAGGTGGGGTCCCGCAGCAGCGGCTGGTTCACATTGCCGATATCGCCGGAAAAGACCAGCAGTTCGGGGCTGCGGCCCTCCTCGGTGACGCGCAGCGTGATGGAGGCGCTTCCCAGAAGATGCCCCACATCGGTGAAGCGGACCTCGAGACGGCCCGCCGGGCCGTCAAACAGCGGCGTCCACCGGTCATAGGCGCAGGGCAGGAACTGGCGCATCACCTTTTGGGCATCCTCCACCGTATAATCCGGCTCCACCGGTTCCCGGCCGCTGCGCTGGCCCTTGCGGTTCTTCCATTCGGTCTCCTGCTCCTGGATATGGGCGGAGTCCTCCAGCATGATGCCGCAGAGGTCCATCGTGGCGTCTGTTGCATAGATTGGCCCCCGGAAGCCGTTCTTGTACAGGTAGGGGATACGGCCCGAGTGGTCAATGTGGGCGTGGGTCAGCAGCAGGGCATCCACCGCGCCGGCGGCGCAGGGCAGATCGGCGTTCCGGTACACATCGTGGCCCTGCTCCATGCCGCAGTCGATAAGCAGGCGGCGGCCGGCAGCCTCCAGCAGCGTACAGCTGCCGGTGACTTCCCGCGCGGCGCCCAAAAAGGTGAGTTTCATGGTAGCGCCTCCTCAGGAATTCCGCCCCACGCCGAAAACCGGCACGGCGGGCAGGATAAATGCATCGTTAAAGTTGTTGGTAGCATCGTTGATGGCCATCCGCACATTCCAGTAAACGTCGCCGTAGTCCCGCAGGACGGTATAATCGGCGGCGTCCAGGCTCTGCAGAGCCAGGGTGTCTGTGATGAGCAGGGCCGGTTCCTCCCCGCCCTCATAGGCGCGCAGGCCGTCCAGGTAGGTGCGGGTCACGGTGCCGCCGTCGATCAGCCTGCCGATGGCGGCGCCGGTGGTCTGCACCAGCACAATGCGCTGGGCGTCGCCGGGCAGGCAGCTGTGCAGGTCGCCCCGCGTAACCTCGCCCTGGATGGGTTCGCCAGTGTACCCCACCAGGGCCACCGGGTCGGCTCCGGTCCAGCCGTCGGGCCAGCCGTCGCGGTCCGCCTCGGCCAGGTCCGCGTACAGCTGAGCCACATAGTTGCCGAAGCTGACGGTCTTGTCGCTTTCCGGGTTGGGTGCGTAGGTGAAGAGAACCTGGTCATAGAGGGCGGTATCCCCCGCCGCCAGTTCATCCAGGCTGGCCCGGGTATTCTCATAGGCCGCCTGGGCATCGCCGCTCAGGGATTGCCGCGCCGTCTGCAGCGCGTTGGCGCTGACGGAGGAGATCGCCGCCTTCACGCCGCCCGCCGCGTCAAAAATCAGGTCCAGCCGGGCCACCTGCTCCAGGCCGGTGGCGGCGGGCAGCACAGGCAGACCGGCTGTCGGCGCGTCGCTCTGCGCCAGGCCGCCGTGGATCACGGCGGTGACGCCCAGCTGCGCCAGCTCCTCCAGGAAGTCGCTGCCGGCTGTGCCGAAATCCGCCCCCAGGATGCAGACGATGGCGTCGGCTCCCTTGGCGGTGAGGGCCGCCGTCTGCTCGGCGGCGGTCTGCAGGGCATCGTTGGCGGTAAGGGGGCTTTCCCTCGGGATAACGGTGACGCCGTTGACGGTATCCGGATTGGCCAGGGCAAAGAAGCCGATGGTCTTGCCCGCCTCCTCGACCAGACAGTTCATCCCGTTGGAGATGCGGTTGCGGTTCCAGCTGGTGGAGCGGTAAAACAGCGGGGTGCCGTCGGCATTGCGCAGGTTGGCGGCCAGGGCCGGGCCTGCAGCGGTGTTCACATCAGCCAGGAGCCGCTGCGCGCCGAAGGCCAGATCGCCGGCGTCGAAGGCCTGCAGGTCATACCCTGCGGCGGAGAAAGCGCTGGTCATATCCATGCCGCCGGTCAGGCTGGTGGAGGCGGCGCCATGGAGGCTGCCGCCCGCGTCCACCAGGATGGAATCCGCGTAGCTGGCCTTGAGAGCCGCCACGTCGGCCAGGCTGACGGCTCCGTTGTCCGCCGTACCGTGGAGGCTGCCAGTGGCAAAAACCGGCACGGTGACGGTTCCCACCCGCACCAGACATTCGGCGCTCTCGGTTCCGTCGGCCAGGGTGGCAGTGACGACGCACTGCCCCTCCCCCTTCGCTTTGACGGCGCCGTTCTTATCCACGGTGGCCACCGTCTCGTCAGAGCTGCTCCAGAAGATCTTCTGGCCGCCGTCCGCCTCGGCGGGGTGGTCGGCCACCAGGGTGGCGCGGTCATTCTTTTGCCCCAGCCACAGTTCATTTTTGTAGGTGTCGTTGGTGAAAGAGGGCGCGGCGTTCTTGCCGGATGCCTCCGTGATGCCGGTGAAGGAGAGGGATTTCATCACAAAGTCTATGTCCACCGTCTCGCTCTGCACGCCGTAGTCGGCGCCCGGGGCGGTGTAGCTGCACTGCCACATGTTGTAGGGGCCGGTGTAGCCCAGCTCGGAGCTGAAGCGGGCGATCCACAGCTCATCCCGCCATTTATCAAAGCCGGCGTCGTCAAAGCGGGCGCGGACCCAGTTCAGCGAGGCATACAGCCCCTGGCGGCCGGTGTAGCCGTGGCTTTCCAGCCGCTCAAAGAAGGCGGAGGTGATCTCGGCCATCTCATCGGGGAAAATGCCGGTAATATATTTGTCCTCCAGGTCATAGTAGACGGGGTAGGTCAGGCGGTAGGGGGCGGCGGTGTAATCCTCCAGCCCCTCATAAGGCGGCGCGGTCAGCCCCAGCAGACGGGCCACATGGTCAGCCTCGCTGCGGGCCTCCTCCACCGTGGTGGCGTAGGAGTAGAGATAGACGCCGAAGGGGATGCCCAGGCGGGTACATTCATCGGCGTTGCGCCGCCACTGGTCGTCGTCCTGCGCCCAGCCGGCCTCCTGGCCGTCCCACTCGCCGCCGTAGCCGCAGCGGATGATGGCGAAGTCCACCCCGGCGGCCTTGGCCTTCTCCCAATCCACCTCGCCCTGGTATTTGGATACGTCGATGCCCTTGAGCACCGCGCCGGGGATCACCTCCCCCGCGTCGTTGTAATAGTAGCCCAGTTCGTTTTTCTGCCAAGCGTCGGCCACAGGGCCGTAATCCGGCGTGGCGGGGCCGCTGGGGCTACGTTCACGGCTGACCAGGCCCACCACCAGGCAGATGGCCAGCGCCAGCATCCCCAGGCAGAGCAGCGGGACCAGGGGATTGTGTCTCTGTTTGGTTTTGCCCCGTTTGCGGTAGGGCGTTCTGCGTTGTGGCTGCACGGCGTTACCCCTTTCTGTTTTGACAGTTCCCTGCCCGATAGCCGGGGAAGGGACATCCCCTCCCCTTTTCAGACCGATCCTAACATACTATGCGGATCATGCTTGGTACTATGGTAACATTTTGTCGAACAAAATACAACGCTTGTACACTGACAAAGTATGTAAAAAGTGTATTGTCCCCCGGCGACGCGCCGCCGGGAGAAAAAGCGGGCGCTCTCCACCTTGCCAAGCGCCGAAAAACGTGCTAGTATTAAAAGACACGGATGAGATAATTTGAGGTGAACCTATGGGACTTTGGGAGGATGCCAAAAATATCCGGGACAAAGACCCCGCCGCGCGCAATGTGGCGGAGGTTATCATTCTGTACCCCGGTTTTCACGTTTTGGTCACGCACAAAATTGCGCATTTTTTGTTTAACCACAAGTGTTTCTTTTTGGCGCGGCTGATCAGCCAGCTTTCCCGCCATCTGACCGGCATCGAAATTCATCCCGGCGCCAAGATCGGCCGCAAGCTGTTTATCGACCACGGCATGGGCATCGTCTTTGGCGAGACCACCGAGATTGGCGACAACTGCACCATCTACCACGGTGTCACTCTGGGCGGCACCGGCAAAGACACCGGCAAGCGCCACCCCACCCTTGGCAACAATGTGCTCATCGGCGCGGGTACCAAGGTGCTAGGGCCGGTGTACATAGGCGACAACGTGCGGGTGGGCGCGGGCAGCGTGGTGCTGCAGAACCTTCCCTCCAACTGCACCGCCGTGGGCGTGCCGGCGGAGGTGGTTCGCATCCACAACTCCAAGGTCTGCCCCGCCGACGACCTGGACCAGCAGGACCTGCCCGACGCCATGAAACAGCGCATCGCCCAACTGGAGGCCCGCCTCAGCCGCATGGAGGCCAAACTCCAGGGGGAGTACCCGCCGGACAAACCGTCATCTTGAACCAAAACGGGAGGAGCGCCCGCCAAGCGAACGGCGGCGTGGCCAACGGCCCGCTTTTGTTCGAATTTGCGGCAATCGTTCCCCTGCGCGCACTCCGCTTTGGCTGGGTGCGCGCTTTTTTTGCGTCACTTTTCCCCTTTGCCCAGTTCCAGACGGCGGAAGCCCTCGCCGTGAACCTCGTTGGATTGGAGCATGACGATGAAACTGGCGGGGTCGATCCGTTTGACCGCCCGCTCGATGGCATACAACTGCTTGTTGGAGCAGGCGCACATCACCACCGCCTTCTCGCTGTGGCCGCCAAACCCGCCCCGCCCGGGCAGAATGGTGGAGCCTCTGTCGGCCACGCGGTCGATCTCGGCGCAGACGGCGGGGCCGTCCTCGGTGACGATGAGCGCCAGCATGGAGGAAGAAAAGCCGAACATCATCCGGTTGATGATATAGGCGGACAGAAAGTTGAAGATAAGGCCGTAGATAATGGAATCCACATCCCGAAAAACCAGGCCGTTGGCAAGGATGACCGCCAGCGCCGCCGCGAAGGTCAGATTCCCGAAGGGCAGATGGGGAAAACGCGTTTTGACGGCCATCGTGATGAAATCCAACCCGCCTGTGCTGGAATTCTGCATATAAATCAGCGCGTCGCCCGCCCCCATGATGGCGCCGCCGCAGACTGTGGCCAGCAGGCGGTCCCCCGTGTAAACCGGTAGGAAGGGCAGCAGATGGTCGGTGAAGGCGGCGAACAGCACCATGCAGTAGACGCTACGCAGAAGGAAGGAACGCCCCAGCAGCTTATAGCACAGAAAGATCACCGGCAGATTCATCAGCACATTGGAAAGGCCCATCGGGATGCCGTACAGGCGGTAGAGGATGGCGCTGATGCCGGCGATGCCGGTTACAGGGACCTCCGCCGCCACGGCAAAGCTGTACATTCCGGCGGCGGAAATCAGGCAGCCAAGCGTTTGCAGCAAACAATTTTTCCATCGGCTATCGGTCATACATTTCTCCTTTTCGTGCGCGGAGGCCGCCCGGCCCCCGCATGGCCGCAGGCTCAAAAAAGCAGCGGCGGCGCCTAGGCGCCGCCGCTGCACGTCCGTATATCAGACAGTCTTTTTGATCTTGCCCGCCGCGTAGGTCTTGACGGCACTTTGATTCAGCGCGTGATCCAGCGCCGCGCCCTCGGTATACAGTTCCTCCTGGAGCTGCTCGCTTTTCAGTTCCTCCAGCAGGTCATACTGGCTGACCAAGTCGGCCACCGCGTAGGATTCCAGCGGGTCCACACGGCGGGCCACAATAAAGTACATTCCCAGGTCGATTTTGATCCACTGCCCCAACGGCACCTCGTCCAGGGGGTCGGTCAGGCTGTTGACATCGCCGCTCTCAAAGCTGGCTAGGGTATCCGGCGTATACAGCTGGGCGCTGGCGTAGTAGACCGCCTCGCTGGCGTCCACCTCGCTGCCCATGACCGCCATCGCCTGCGGCACATAGCTCATGGCGGCCAGATAGAGCATATCGGCGGAGGCAGTCTCCACCGTGGCGGCGGCGTTCAGGTCGGCTGCGCAGGCATCCGCCACTTCCCCGATCTGATCCTTCTGCTCGTCGGTGGCAAAGGAGTAGGTGCTGTAATCCATCAGCGGCATCTGGATCGTTTCCAGGTAGTAGCATTCGCTGCTGATGTACTCCCGGTACTCCTCCTCGGTCACGGGGGCAGTACCCTCCTCCCCGTAGGTCAGTTCCAGGATGGCCTGGGCCTTTTGAGCGTTCAGCAAGTAGGTGAGCAGGCTGCTCTTGCCGATGCCGTTGGCGGTATACAGGGCTTCGTTGCTGCTCCACAGGCTGTCCGCCGTCTCGGCTGCCTCCGCGGCGGCGGCCTCGTCCAGCACACTGCCCAGTTCGGCAAAGCGCTTCTCCACCGCAGCGTAGTAGTCAAGGCTGCGGGCAGTCAGCCGGGCAATGTACTCCTCGCCGGTGGCCTCCACCTCTTCCTCCCCGATGGCGCCGGTGCAGGTCGCCTTCAGCACCGCCTTCACGTCCTGCGCGGTCTCCCCCGTCGCCAGATCCGCTGCGGAGGCGGCGGTGTTGTAGGCGTTATACTGCATCAGCAGATAGACGCCGGCAGGGATCTCCACCCCGCCGATCGTTCCCACCGTGGCAGGGGTGGACATGGCACAGCCCGCAAAGCCCAGCGCCATCATGGCAGCCAGGCCGAGACTGATAAATTTGGTTTTGAGTGAATGCATAGCAGGTCATTCTCCTTCTAACAACTTTCCGTCACAGCGCAGCAAAGCGCCATATAAAATGTATCATAGCATATTCGGCGCACTTTTTCAAGAGGTCCGGCTCCCCTTTGCGGCCGTTTGTGCAGGAGTACAATAGAGGTTGGATAAGGAAGGGGCTTTAGAAAAAAAGAGAAGAAAGGCAGCGCCCTGCGCGGGGGCCCTGCCTTTGGCCTTCCCCTTGGACGTCCGGCCAAGGGGTTTGTTATCGCTTCTCCACCATTTTATCACAGAGCGGCGGCGTGTGCAACGCATTTTCCGCCCCGCGCGGGAGGCAGCGGCGGGAAACGCCGGGTTCAGGTAAAGTTCCGGTCATAGAGCAGCGCGGCCAGCAGAACGACAAAGCAGGAGCCTGCATTGTGGACCAGCGCGCCGGTGGTGGGGGTGAGAACCCCCACCACCGACAGCGTCACCGCCGCGAAGTTGATTCCCATCGAGAGGGCGATGCTGCCCCGGATGGTGCGCACCGTAGCGTTGGCCAGCCGCTTCAGGTAGGGCAGTTTGGAGAGATCGTCCCCCATCAGGGCGATATCGGCGGCTTCCACCGCGATATCGCTGCCCATGCCGCCCATCGCCACCCCCACGGCGGCGGTTTTCAGCGCCGGGGCGTCGTTGACGCCGTCCCCCACCATGCAGATAAGGCGGCCCGCCGCCTGCATCTTTTCAATCTGCGTCGCCTTTTCCTCCGGCAGAAGCTCGGCGCAGACCCGGCCTATGCCCGCCCGGCGGGCAAAATACTCTGCCGTCCGGCGGTGGTCCCCAGTGAGCAGCAGCGTTTCGGTCTGCATCGCTTCCAGCTTTGCCACCGCCTCTGCCGCGCCGGGGCGCAGCACATCGCTCAGCGCCAGCAGGCCGGCACAGCGGCCCGCCCGCGCCACCAGCAGGGAGGCTTTGCCCTCCGCCCGCAGTGTTTCCAGGGCCTGGTGGGCGGTTTCGTCCAAAGCCACGCCGCCCACCGCCGTCATCGGCCATCCGGCCAGCAGATTGTTGAGTTTTTTC
>CAZIVF010000064.1:0-11884 GCA_964542725.1 uncultured Subdoligranulum sp.
TCGCCGTATCAGCACTTTGAATTATGCGGTCTTGCCTGTATGCTTTTTTAGAAAGGAGCGCCTTATGGCTCTGATCCAAGTCAATTTCATGTCCAAAACGCTGATGCGCACCGTCCCCGTCAACGTCATTCTGCCGGTGGATAAGCTGGCCTTCCCCGGGGAGCCGGAGCATGACGCCCGGCCTTTCAAGACCCTCTACCTCCTTCACGGCATCTTCGGCAACTACACCGATTGGGTTAGCGGCACCAAGCTGCAGCGCTGGGCGGAGGAGAAGGACCTGGCCGTGGTCATGCCCTCCGGCGACAATTCTTTTTACGTCGACCAGCCCGCCGCGCACAATTTCTACGGTGAGTTCGTCGGCCGGGAACTGGTGGAGATGACCCGCCGGATGTTCCCCCTCTCCCCCCGGCGGGAAGATACCTTTTTGGGCGGCCTGTCGATGGGCGGCTACGGCGCGCTGCGCAACGGTCTGAAATACCATGATACCTTCGGCTGCATTGCCGGGCTGTCCAGCGCCACCATTGTGGACGGCATCGACCAGCGCACTGACGACGCGCCGGCGTTTTTCGACGGCCGCACCTTTGCCGAGCGCATCTTTGGCGACCTCTCCCAGGTGGCGGGCAGCGATAAGGACCCCGCCTGGCTGGCGGCGCAGCTGGCCGCCTCGCGGCAGCCCCTGCCGAAGATCTACCTGGCCTGCGGCAGCGATGACGCCCTGCTGGAGGGCAACCGCCGGTTGCGGGATGCCCTTGCCGCCGCCGGCGTCGACCTGACCTATGAGGAAGGCCCCGGCGGCCATGAGTGGGATTTCTGGAACCGGGAGATCAAGAAGGTCATCGACTGGCTGCCGCTAGGCGGCAGCGCAGCCGGCATCAACAGCGGCAACGTGGGCCTTTGACCCCGCCGCGCACAGAAGTCCCCGCCGCCTTAAGCTTACTCCGCTCATAGGCGGCGGGGACTTCCCGCTTTCTCAGATAGACCGGAACCCCTTGCCGATGATCTCGCTGCTGTTGACGATGGTCATGAACGCCTTGGG
The DNA here is from genome assembly GCA_964542725.1 of uncultured Subdoligranulum sp. Lineage (GTDB taxonomy): Bacteria > Bacillota > Clostridia > Oscillospirales > Ruminococcaceae > Gemmiger. The sequence continues at coordinate 1,037 of CAZIVF010000064.1, forward strand.
GTCCTTGCGGCGCAGATGGTTGCGCAGCCGGTTGGCCTCGCCCCGGGTCAGCACCGTCATCAGCACCCGCTCCTGGCGCTGGCTGTAGGCTCCCAGGGCCTGCTGCTCGGTGGCGGAGCGGTTCAGATCCCGGGTGATGAACGTCTTGATCTCGTCCGGGCAGGTGCAGATGATGGTGCAGACCTTGCGCAGGTTCAGGCTCTCGATGGCGGTATCCACCACGGTGCTCTTTAGAATCAACCCCAGGACGCAGTACAGCCCTGTCTTGGCGCCGTACAGCCAGGCCGCGATCAGCACGATCCCCATATCGCTCACCAGGAGCGCGCGGCCTATCTCCATGCTGGTGTACTTGTGCAGGATCAGCGCCACAATGTCGGTGCCGCCGGTGGAGGCGCCCACATTGAACACCAGGGCGCTGCCCACCGCCGGCAGGATCACCGCGTAGCACAGCTCCAGGAACACATCGTCGGTGAGGGGTTGGCTCAGCGGCCAGACCGCCTCGCACAGGCTGACGTAGAAGGAGAGCGCGAAGGAGGAGTAGACGGTCCACCCCATGGACCGCACCCCCAGAAAAATTGCCCCCAGCACCACCAGCAGCGCGTTGACCAGCCACATAAAGGCGCCCACGTCCCACTGGGGGAACAGCGTCGCCAGGATGATGGATACGCCGGAGGTGCCGCCAAAGGCAAAGTGGTTGGGCGTTTTGAACAGGGCGATACCCAGCGCGGTGCAGAACAGGCCGGCGTTGAGCAGGCCGAAAAACCACAGCGCTTCCACCCGCTCCTTCCGGGTGGAGGGGATGATCTTCGTTTTCATTTTTTTCTTCCTTTTCCTATTTTTTCAGGCCCCCTGCGGGGCTTTGGGGGCGGCCCCACGGCCGCCCTCAAAGAAGATAGGACTTTCCCGCCGCTCTGTCAACCCCTTTGCCGCAAAATCAGCAGAATGGAAAAATTTGCCGGGCTTTTTTGTACAATTTATCGAGGGGCCGCGCCCCAGGGGGCGCACGCAAGAAAATTACAGAATTCACAGAAATGTCCTCTTGCAAATCCCCCCTTCTTCCCCTACAATAGGGGAGATAGAAGGGGGAGTTTTTCCATGAAAACCGATTTGCCCGAAACCACCGCCCGCCGCCTGCGGTTTGCTGCCTGTTACGGCACCTTTGCCTTCAACGGCGCGCTGGCGCTGTCCATCGGCGCGCTGCTACCCTTTGTGCGGGATGCCTACGGCTTAAACTACGCTTTTGCGGGGCTCCTGGTCAGCCTTCACTCGGTGGGGAACCTGATCTCCAGCTTTGTGGCGGGGCTTCTGCCCCTCAAGCTGGGGCGGCGCAGGAGCATCCTGCTGTTCTCGGCCTGTTATGCGGTCAGCATTGCGATGATTCTGCTCACCCGGAGCCCGGCGGTGCTGGCCGCGGCCTTCACGCTCACCGGCATCACCCGGGGCGCGGTGAGCAATTTCAACAACACCGAGGTCAACATGCTGGCCCCCGGCGCGGGCTGGGCGCTGAACGCGCTGCATGCCAGCTTTGCGGTGGGCGCCTTCACGGCCCCGCTGCTGGTGCTGCTGTGTACCCAGGTAGGGGGCAGCTGGCGGCTGATGGGGGGAATCCTGATCGCCTTCGGCCTGTTGGAATTCCTCATATACGCCCTGATGCCGCTGCCGGTGGACCGGCTGGAAAAGGGCGATAAGGGCGGCGACTTGGGGTTTCTCCGCCTGCCGCAGTTCTGGATCACGGTGGGTACGCTGTTCTTCTACCTCTGCGCCGAGCAGGGGGTCATCGGCTGGATGGTGACTTATTTTCAGGATACCGGCATCATGTCGGCCGGGTTTGCCCAGACGATGGCCAGCGTGCTGTGGGTGCTGATCCTGGCGGGTCGGCTGACCGCCGCCTACCTGTGCAGCCGGGTGCGCCCCGCGCGGCTGCTGGTGGCCATGGGGTGCGGCATGGTGGCTTTCTTTGTGGTGGTGCTGGCCGGGCGGACGCTGCCGATCATCACCCTGGGGATCGCGGGCTTCGGGTTCAGCATGGCGGGGGTGTACCCCACCCGCGTCTCGATGACCGGCGGCCTGATGGAGCGCTATCCGCTGGCCTGGAGCTTTATCCTCACCCCCGCCAGTTTCGGCAGCATTCTGATGCCCTCCATCGTGGGCGCTGTGGCCGAGACCGCCGGCCTGCAGATGGGAATCTCCACCATCGTTGTGGCCGTAGCGCTGACCCTGGTCATGACGGTGCTGAACCTGATTTGGGAGAACAAGCACCCCGCCGAAACCCCGCAGCCCGCCGCCAGAGGACGGCAGACAAAATAACCGGTTTACCCACAAGGCAGATTGCCGTTGAACCGTAGGGGCGGATCCCGTATCCGCCCGCAGACCTTGCGGGTTGGCAACGGGTTCCGCTGTTGAGACCGTAAGAGTGAGCATCGCTCGCCCGCGCCGCCCCCTACAGCGGCGATAAGCCTCAAAATAAAACCGGGGACGGGTTGCCGCGTAGGGTAAAGCGGCGGGATACCCCCGTCCCACCGCCAAGGCCTTGTCATTTTGCACAAATCCAAACCGGCGCTTTGGGTATTTTGCCCATCAAAGCGCCAATCTTTAACAAATTGTGAAGTAACCTCTTGACCTTTGGCATAAGCTGGTCTAGAATAGTGCCATCGAAACAAGGCAAAGGCGCCGTGTGGGAATTCCCCCGCACGGCGCCTTCGTTTTGTTTCCGGGATCATGAGAGGAGAGAAAGTTATGTACAATTCCGCAGACGTGACCTGGACGCTGGTTGCGGCGTTCCTGGTCTTCTTCATGCAGGCGGGCTTCGCGCTCTGTGAGGCCGGCCTGACCCGCGCCAAGAACACGGGCAACATCCTGATGAAGAACATGATGGACTTCTGTATCGGCACCCCCTGCTACTGGCTGGTGGGCTTCGGCATCATGTTCGCGGGGGCAGGCCCCCTCATCGGCGGCTTCGACCCCTTTATCCAGGGCAGCTATGACTTTGGCTCACTGCCGGTGTGGGTCTACGCGGTGTTCCAGACGGTGTTCTGCGCCACCGCCGCCACCATCGTCTCCGGCTCGATGGCGGAGCGCACCAAGTTCAGCGCCTACTGCTGCTACTCCGCCGCCATCAGCCTCATCGTCTACCCCATCTCCGGCCACTGGATCTGGGGCGGCGGCTGGCTGAGCCAGCTTGGCTTCCACGATTTTGCCGGTTCCACCGCAGTCCACTTTGTGGGCGGCGTCACCGCCATGCTGGGCGCTTGGATGCTCGGCCCCCGCATCGGCAAATACGGCAAGGACGGCAAGGCCCGCGCCATCCCCGGCCACAACCTGACCGCCATGGCTTTGGGCGTCTTTATCCTCTGGTTCTGCTGGTTCGGCTTCAACGGCGGCTCCACCGTCTGCATGACTGGTGACGACGCGATGATTTCCGCCGGCTTAGTCTGCTTCAACACCAACCTGGCCGCCGCGCTGGCCACCGTGGCCGCGATGATCACCAGCTGGCTGCGCTATGGCAAGCCCGACGTCTCGCTCACTTTCAACGGCGCGCTGGCCGGCCTGGTGGCAATCACCGCCGGGTGCGATATGGTGGATCCCTTCGGCGCCGCCGTCATCGGCATCGCGGCCGGCGTGCTCTGCATCTTCTCGGTGGAATTCTTTGACAACGTCGCCAAGATCGACGACCCCGTGGGCGCCGTCTCAGTCCACTGCGTCAACGGCGCCTGGGGTACCATCGCCACCGGCCTGTTCTCCACCAGTGAGGGCCTGCTTTACGGCCACGGTTTCCGCTTCCTGGGCGTGCAGCTGCTGGGCGTCGTCTCGGTGGCGGCCTATGTGCTGATCGTCATGTTCGTCATCTTCACCGTCATCAAGAAGACCATCGGCCTGCGCGTCTCCGAGCAGGAGGAGATCGAGGGCCTGGACCCCACTGAGCATGGCCTGGCCTCCGCCTACGCGGGCTTTGCCATCAGCGATTCCACCTACTCCGGCCTGGACATCAACGAGAACACCGACCTGGGTGAGGACGATATCGAGAAGGCCAGCCCCGCCAAGGTGGCCGCCGCCGTTCCCGTGGAGTACGCCCCCGATCTGGGTACCGGCATCCATAAGGTGTCCATCGTCGCCCGCCTGGCGAAGTTCGACACGCTGAAGAAGGCGATGAACGATATCGGCGTCACCGGCATGACCGTCACCCAGGTTATGGGCTGCGGCATCCAGAAAGGCTCCGGCGAGCGCTACCGCGGCGCCGAGGTGGATTCCACCCTGCTCCCCAAGGTCAAGGTGGAGGTTATCGTGAGCAAGATCCCGGTGGCTAAGGTCATCGAAGCCGCTACCAAGGCGCTCTACACCGGCCACATCGGGGACGGCAAGATCTTTGTGTACAACGTCGCCAAGGTCGTCAAGGTCCGCACCGGTGAGGAGGATTACGCCGCCCTGCAGGACGTGGAATGAACCATATTACGCTACGCATAGAGGGATAGGGCAGTCCCCGCGCCGCACGGCGCGGGGGCTTTGGCGTGGGCGGCGGCAGCAGGGCGGGTTGACCTTATCCCACCCTGCCGCGGTACCCGTTTGTATTTTTTTATTCAATTCTATCTTTCCTATCTTTATATAACACTCCACAAAGATTGCCCCCTTCGGCTTGCGGCTGCCGAAGGGGGCGTTTGGGGGTATCGTTTTGGTGTGAGGAGGAATCATGTTACAGGGTCCGGTTGCGGCTCCGTCCCTGTGCTTATAGAATACCCAATACTTGCGAAAAAACTATGTTTTCCGTATGAACTTTTTGTAAATTACACCGCGCCATAGATGCCCCGCACGCTGACCTCGCCGGTGAAGACCTTGTGATCGCCGGTATCGTCCCGCACCACCAGACGGCCCTCCCCGTCGATATCTTCCGCCACGCCCGCGCCGCCATCGTAGCTCACATGGCGGCCCAGGTTGACGCACTGGGCCTTGTACCGGTCCCGGTAGGGGGCGAACCCCTCCATCTCATAGGTGTACAGCGCCCGGTCAAAGCCGAAATCCGTCATGTAGTGGGCCAGCCACTCGGGGTCGGTCTCCAGGTTCACCGCCACCCCCTGCAGGGCCAGGCTGGTGGCGTGGGGAAGGCCCGCCGCGTCGAAATAACTCTGCGGCTGCGCCAGGTTGATGCCGATGCCCGCGATGACGCTGCGGCCATCCGGCGCGCCCTCGCACAGAATGCCCACCAGCTTTTTGCCGTCCAGCAGCACATCGTTGGGCCATTTGATGCGGCACTCCACGCCATAGCGCTGTTTCAGCGCGTCGCAGACCGCCAGGCAGGCGAAGAGAGGCAGCGTAGATGGCTGGGCCAGCGGCGTCCGCAGCACCGCCGTGTAGTACAGCGCCTGCCCCGCCGCGTTGACCCAGCCGCGGCCCAGGCGGCCCCGGCCCGCCGTCTGGCTGGTGGTGTACACCGCCCCCACCGGGCCGAAACGGTCCAGGTTCTGTTTGGCCCAGGCGTTGGTGCTGCCTGTCTCGGGCAGGTAGATCACGCTCTCGTTCATTGCGGCACCCTCTTCCAGCCGAATTGGCAGACGCCGTCCTCTATGGTGATGACGCCGTAGCTTCCGCCGTCCATCAGGCTGCCCGGGTTGAACACCGTCGCCGCGCCGCCCACGCCCCGCTCCAGCGCGCGGCTGTGGGTATGGCCGAAAAGCGCCACATCGGCCCCGCGGCCCCCGGCGCTCTCGGCCAGGTGCTCGCAGCCCATCTTCACCCCGTAGGCGTGGCCGTGGGTGTAGAAAAAGAGCACCCCGCCGAAGGGAACCAGGCCCTCGACGGGGTCGGGGTAGGCGTGATCGCAGTTGCCCCGTACCCGGTAGACCGGGTAGGGCAGCGGGGTTTTCCGCATCGAGAGCGCGGCGTCCAAATCCCGCAGACCATCCCCCAAAAAGAACAGCGCATCGGCCTTCTCGTTTTCCAGCACCCAGCGCAGGTCGCGCAGCCGGCCATGCACATCGCTGACCACAAGTACCTTTTCCATGGTGTATCATTCCTTCTCCGGCGCGGCGCGCCGGGCGTATTTCCGCCGCTTATTCCCGGCCTGCGGTGCGCTGGATATACGCCTGCAGGGCCTCCCGCCATTCCCGGGGCTGGCGCAGCCCCTCCAGGCGCAGCATCATGTTGTCCAGCACGGAGTAGGTGGCTCCCGCGTCCGCCGTGTGGGTGGGGTGCAGATCCAGCTTGTCCTCCGCGTGGGCGCATCGCAGGATCTCCCTGGCAAAATCGTACCGGCTGCACCAGCCCTGGCAGACGGCATGGTAGACGCCCAGACACTCATTGTCGATAAATTCCGCCAGCACCATCGCCAGTTCCTCGGCGCTGGTGGGGCAGCCGGACAGATCGGTGGGGACCATCAGCCAGGGGCAGGTCGGGTCCGCCGCCGCCTCCAGCACGGTGGAGACAAAATCCCGCCCGATGCCGTACACCCAGCTGCTGCGCACGATGACATAGCGGGTACACAGGGTGGTGACAAACTGCTCCCCCGCCAGCTTGCTGTGCCCGTAGACGGTGCGGGGGCAGGGGGTGTCAAACTCATTGTACGGGCGGCTGCTGAGTTTTGAGAACACATCGTCAGTGGACAGATGAATCAGCTTGGCCTGGCTCTTCTGGGCGTAGGTCGCCAGATTCCGCGCGCCGATGGCGTTGACCCGGAAAGCCTGGTCCGGGTCCTCCTCACAGGCGGTCTCATCGCTGAGCGCCGCGCAGTTGATGATCACATCGGGGTAGTTGGCCCGCACAAAGCGGCCCACCGCTTCCCGGTCGGTGATGTCCACATCCCGGTCGGTGGCCAGCACCTCATAGCGGGCGCGGTCCAGCTGGCGGTACAACGCCGAGCCGACCCGGCCCTTTGCGCCGGTGATCCACAGTTTTTCCATTGTACTTCCTCCTTGGCGATCGCGCACGGGCCGCCGCAACTCCATTCCCTATTATAATCGCCCGAACGGCAAATATCAATGCATTTTCCCACAAATTCAGCGTCGGAACGGGCGGATTTTGCGCCGCGGGGCCGCGCGGCATCAGGGGGCGGCCCGCCCTGCGGCCAGGTTCTGCACCTCGGCGGCAGCCAGCGCCGGCCAGGCCTCATTGCCAAACAGGGAGCCGTAGCGGAAGAGCGCCGCCCCCCGGATTCCCTCGGACTGCAGCCAAGCCAGTTGGTCCGCCAGCGCGCGGCCTGTCTGCCATTCCCCGGGGAAATCCCCACCGTCCCCCTCGCCCAGACGGTAGGCCCCCAGCCCGGCGTAAAGCGCCACCTCCGGCGCCCGGGGCAGCGCCAGCCACCGGGCAGCCAGTTCGGCCAGGCTGTGGGAGGCATCGCCGTTCTTGCGGTAATCCAGCCCCCAATACAGCTGGGGCATCAGGTAATCCACAAAGCCCGGCTCGGCCAGCCAGCGGGCCGTGTCGCTGTATTGGGCGGTGAAATTCACCTCCGGGTCCCCCTGGGGCGCAATGCCAAAGCGCACGCCGTACCGGTGGACCGTATCGCAGCACAGCGCCACCAGGGCGTCCACATTGGCGCGCCGCCAATCCGCCAGCGGCAGCGCGGTATCCGCCGCCGCATAGTCCGCCGCGTCAAAGGCGGGGTCGGTGGTGGGGTAAAAATAGTCGTCAAAATGGATGCCATCCAGCGCGTAATTCCGGCACAGTTCCGCCAGGGCGTCGGCAATGTACTGCCGCACCGCCGGGCTGGCCGGATCCAAGTACAGCCCCCCGTCCGCCTCCTTCACCCAGTCGGGGTGCAGGAGGGCCGGGCTTTCCCCGCACAGTTGCGCCGGAACGCCCCCCGCCTGCAGCCGGTAGGGGTTCACCCAGGCTTCCAGTTCCAGGCCCCGGGTGTGAGCCTCCTCCACCAGGATCGCCAGCGGGTCGTACCCGGGGTCTGCCCCCTGCACCCCGGTGCAGAGATGGCTGAAGGGGTAGTAGGCGCTGGGGTAGAGGGCATCCCCGAAGGGCCGCACCTGCGCCAGCACCACGTTGGCCCCCAGGCCGGCGATGTTATCCAGCATTGCCCCCACGGCGGCGGTGAAGGCGGCGTCGGTGGTAAAGTCCACCGTCTGCCATTCCAGGTAGCTGACCCACACCGCCAGGTAACCCGCCGCGCCGCCGGCCTCGGGGGTGGCGTCGGCGGTTTCACCGCCCGGCGGGGCTTCCTCCGGGGCCTGCCGGATCTCCGGGGCCGCCCCGCCGGAAGCCGCCTCCCCGGAAGCCGGCGCGGGCCGCTGCGGTAGCACCGCCGGCAGCGCCAGCACCAGCGCCAGCAGCACCGCCGCCGCCAGCAGACGCCCCAAGCCGCGCATGGCACCACCCCCTCACCGGAAGGCTATGCCGCGGCACGCCAAAACATGCCCGCCGGGGGGCTTCCCCAGCGGGCAGACGCGCCAACGCTCTTGCTTTTGGGCGGTAAAGTGCTATAATAAGGTTGCTATCCTCTTACCGGGGGGCTGCGGCCTCCCGGAGAATCCGTGAAAGGAGTTTCCCTCATGAACACTGCTATCCATACTGAGAACGCCCCCGCCGCCATCGGCCCCTACTCCCAGGCGATCCGCGCCGGGGATACCGTCTATGTATCCGGCCAGCTTCCCATCGACCCCGCCACCGGGGCTTTCGCCGGGGCTGATATCGCCGTACAGACCCGCCAAAGCCTAACCAACATCCGCAATATCCTGCAGGCCGCCGGGGCCGATATGACCAAGGTGGTCAAGACCACCGTTATGCTCAAGAACATTGGCGACTTTGCCGCCATGAATGAGGCATACGCGGAGTTCTTCACCGCCCCCTACCCGGCCCGCGCCGCCTACCAGGTGGCCGCCCTGCCCAAGGACGCCCTGCTGGAGATCGAGTGTATCGCCGTACTGTAAGCCCGCCTGCACCGCAGGCAAGGGGCCTCCCTGCCGGGAGGCCCCTTTGTTATTCCCGCACAAAAATGTCCCGCACTTCCTCCCAAAAGGCGGCCACCCGCTGGCGGGGCAGCAGCCAGTTGACCAGCAGCGCCACCACCACCCCCACCGCCGTATCAAAGATGCGGTTGAGGGCGTAGGTGACGTAGGTATCTATCGGGGTGCTGAACAGCACGATGCAGAGGACCACCCCGCCGGGCTGCACGCCGCCGGGCCAAAACCGCTGGCACAGCTGGATCAGCGCAATGATGCCGAAAAAGAGAAACACCGCCAGGTACATGCTATGCCCGCCCTGGGGGAAGGCCAGTAGGTACGCCCAAAACAGCGCGATGGCCAGCAGGCCGCCGATGAGGGTGCCGAACAGGCGGTTGCCGCCGTTTTTTACCGAGTCCTTCATGTCGACCCCCATGCCGAAGATCACACCGATGCAGGCGAACGCCGGGTTGCGCCCCAGCTGATAGTACACCGCCGCCACCAGCGCGGCGGCAGCCGCCGTCTTGATGGTGCGCCAGCCGACCGGCTTGGGCTTTTGCATAAACATAGGGCGGTCCCTTCCTCTTTTTGCAGGCTATATAATTATCATACCACGTCGCCCCTGCCGCCAGGAACCGTGAAAAAGCCGAAATTCCCGCCGTGCTTTTGTGCGATACGCCAAGGCTTTCAGCTCCCGCCCCGATTTGACAAGCCCTGTGCCGTCTGGTATAGTTAGAAGAATAAGAAAGGAGGCTCCGCCATGAAGATCGCTATCGCCGGAATCGGGTATGTGGGGCTTGCCAACGCCGTCCTGCTGGCGCAGCGCCACGAGGTCTGGGCGCTGGACATCCTGCCGGGGAAGGTGGACGCCATCAACGAGGGCCGCTCCCCCATCCGCGACGCTGAAATTGAGGAGTTCCTGGCCCGCCGCCCGCTACAGCTGCACGCCACCACCGACGCGCAGGCTGCCTACACCGGGGCGGACTTCGTGCTGATCTCCACCCCCACCAACTATGACGCTGACCAGGACTACTTCGATACCTCCAGCGTGGAGTCCGCCCTGGAGCTGGCCGTCCGGTATGCGCCGGAGGCGGTCATCGTCATCAAGTCCACCATCCCGGTGGGCTACACCCAGGCGCTGCGCGCCCGCACCGGCTATGGGAACATCCTGTTCTGCCCGGAATTCCTGCGGGAGGGCCATGCCCTGTACGATAACCTGCATCCCAGCCGCATCGTGGTGGGCGTTCCCGGCGACGCCTCCCCCGCCCTGCGGCAGAAAGCCCGGGACTTTGCCGCGCTGCTGGCCGAGGGCGCGGAGGAGGAAGCTGTCCCCATCCTCTTCCCCGGCGTGACCGAGGCGGAGGCCATCAAGCTGTTCGCCAACACCTACCTGGCGCTGCGGGTGAGCTACTTCAATGAACTGGATACCTACGCTGAGGCGCGGGGCCTGCACACCCAAGACATCATCGCCGGGGTCTGCCTTGACCCGCGCATCGGTGATTTCTACAACAACCCCAGCTTCGGCTACGGCGGCTACTGCCTGCCCAAAGACACCAAGCAGCTGCTCGCCAACTACAACGATGTGCCGCAGAATCTGATCCGCGCCATCGTGGATTCCAACCACACCCGCAAGGACTTCATCGCGGAGCGCATCCTGGCCCGCCGCCCCGGCCAGGTGGGCGTCTACCGCCTGACCATGAAGGCCAATTCCGATAACTTCCGCCAATCCAGCATCCAGGGCATCATGCGCCGCCTGCAGGCCAGCGGCGTGCCGCTGCTGGTCTACGAGCCGACGCTGGAAGCGGAAACCTTCTGCGGTGCCCGCGTGGTGAACGATCTGGCCGCCTTCAAGGCCGCCAGCGATGTCATCGTAGCCAACCGCTTCACAGACGAACTGGCCGACGTCCGGCACAAAGTCTACACCCGCGACCTCTACGCCAGGGATTGATTGGGAGCCAGCGACGCAAAA
>CAZIVF010000065.1:0-2165 GCA_964542725.1 uncultured Subdoligranulum sp.
TTTTATGCCCGCCCTACGGCAGGGTACAGTTTTTCAGGTTGCGAAGGTCCCCGCTCTCCCTGAAGTCCTCATAATCCAGCGAGAGGGAGGGGTTGTAGTAGGGGTCGCGCAGAATCCGTTCCCGCCCGTGCCGCTCATAGAGGCGGGCGCGCTCGGCCTCAAAGCGGGCCTTCTTTGCGGGGTTCTCCTCATCGGAGCCGCGGGATTTGCTCTCATAGTGGTAGAGCTCGGCGTAGGGCGTCCAGACAATGCGCCAGCCCGCCTCCCGCACCCGCAGGCAGAAGTCCACATCGTTGAAGGCCACGGTGAACTTCTCGTCCATGCCGCCCACCGCGTCGTAGACGGCGGTGCGCACCAGCAGGCAGGCGGCGGTGACGGCGCTGTAGTCCTGCACGGTGGCCAGGCGGAACATGTAGCCGCTGCCGCCCCGCTTGTGGTATTTATGGCTGTGTCCGGCGTAGCCGCCCAGGCCGGTGATGACCCCGGCGTGCTGGATGGTATCGTCGGGGTAGTAGAGCATCGCGCCGCACACCGCCACGCCGGGCTGGAGGGCCTCGCCCACCATCTCGCCCAGCCAGCCGCCGTCGATCACCTCCACATCGTTGTTCAGCAGCAGCAGATACTTCCCCTTGGCGTACTTACGGCCAAAATTGTTGATACGGCTGAAGTTGAAGCCGCCCTTGTACAGCACCACCCGGCAGTTCTCATAGCGGTCGGGCAGCGTTTTGTAATAGTCGAAGGTGGCGGGGTCGGCGGAATTGTTCTCGATGATGACGACCTCAAACGCGTCGTAGAAGGTGCGGGCATAGAGGCTGTGCAGGCACTTTTCCAGATCGTCAATGTGATCCTTGTTGGGGATCAGGATGGAGACCAGCGGCGCCTCGTCGGCGGCCCAGTGGACGCGGCACAGGCCGGGGAAGCGCCCCTCCCCCACCGTTCCTTTGCGCCCGACGGCGTCCAGATGGTCCTGCACGGCCTTTTGGGCCGCCTTGACCACATAGGGCTTGGCCCCGGCGCCGCCGCTGGTGGAGGCCGCATGCACCCGCCAGTAGTAGAGTACCTGGGGGATGTGCAGCGGCCGGGCCGCCGGGTCGCGTCGCTGCATCTCGTCGATGATGCGCAGGAAAAGGTCGTGATCCTGTGCGCCGTCGCAGGCGGGGCGCTCGCCGCCCACCGCCTCAAACAGTTCCCGGCGGAAGGCCGCCAGGTGGCAGATGTAGTTGCAGGCCATCAGATACTCCGGCGCGTAGTCCGGCTTGAAGTGGCCCACCTGGGGGCGGCGGATGCTCTTTTGGAAGAGCGCTTCGTCACTGTACACAAAATCCGCCCCGGTTTTTTGGAGGGTCTTCCCCAAGCAGTAGATCGCGTGGGGGGCCAGCACGTCGTCATGGTCGGCCAGAGCCAGGTAAGCCCCGGAGGCCAGCGCGGCGGCGGCGTTGGTGTTGGCCGCGATGCCCCGGTTCCCGATCTTTTGGTAGAGGATGCGCGGGTCAGTGGCGGCGCGGGCGCGGGCGGTCTCGCCCACATAGGCGTGGGCTTCGTCGGAGGCGTCCGCCAGGCAGAGCTGCCAGTTGGCGGCGGTCTGGTTCTGGACGCTGTCAAGAAATTCTCTCAGGAAGCCGGGCGGGGTGTTGTACAGCGGCGTCAGGATACTGATGAGGGGCAGCGCGGCGGTATCCTCGGCCCGCTGGGCTTCCAGCACCTCCTTGGCGGGCAGATACCGCGCCTTCTTCCCCAAAAAGCGCCGCTTGAAAAACCCCGCCGCCCGCACCGCCATCACGCCCACGCCCTGCTCCCTCGTCAGGGTGCGGGCGTAGCCGAACAGTTCTTTCACTCGCTTGGCTTGCAGGTTCATGGGGCGATCCTTTCATTCTGCATAAAAGCAGTCGTTCTGCCAGTTTTGAGGGTTGGTTTCGATATACTGCCAAATCAGCTGAAAATCCTTCTCCCTCCGCACCACATGGTCGTGGAAGGATTTTTGCCAGATGGAGCCGCCGGCGCGCTTCGCCACCCACCCCTTAAGCTGCTGGATCACCTGCGAGATTGTAAGCAAATGGACGTGATTTGGCATCACAGCGTAGTTTTCCACCTGGATGGCAGGATATTTTGGGGAATTTGAAGAATGGCCGCCTCCACCAGTCTTCCCTAGGCGGACAGAGGGCAAG
>CAZIVF010000065.1:2265-11873 GCA_964542725.1 uncultured Subdoligranulum sp.
TATTCGTCGATATACCGCTTGTATTTGGCGTAGAAGTTGGCCTTCTCCCGCTCATAGCGCTTGGCGTTCTCAGAGAGGGTGTCCAGCCCGCGGCTCTTGCTCTCATAGTGGTAGGCCTCGGCGCGGGGGGTGAAAACGTTCAGCAGGCCCCGCTGCCACAGCTTGAGGCAGTAGTCCACATCGTTGTAGGCCACGGCGAAATTTTCCTCGTCCAGGCCGCCGCAGTCCCGGTAAAGCGCCGCCTTGGTCATCAGGCAGGCGCCTGTCACCGCCATATAGTTTTGGGTCGTCACCAGGCGGTAGAGGTCGCCCACGGCGGTCCGCGGGTAGCCTTTGTGGCTATGCCCCGCCGAGCCGTTGATCCCCATCAGCACGCCGGCGTGCTGGATGGTATCGTCGGGGTAGTAGAGCTTGGCCCCCACCGCGCCCACGTCGGGCCGCTGGCTGTAGCTGAGCAGTTCCCGCAGGAAATCGCCGGACAGAACCTCGATATCGTTGTTCAAAAGCAGGAGATGCTCGCCCCGGGCAAACCGCGCCCCGAAGTTGTTGATGGCCGAAAAGTTGAACGCCCCCTCATACCGCACCACCTGGCAGCGGGCAAAGCGGGCGGGTAGCCCCTCGTAGTAGGCGAAGGTGGCGGGGTCGGCGGAGTTGTTTTCGATGACCAGCACCTCAAAATTGTCATACCCGGCCTTTTGGTACAGGCTGGTCAGGCAACGGTCCAGGTCGTCGATGTGGTCCTTGTTGGGGATCAGCACGCTGAGGAGCGGCAGCCCCGTCAGCTCATACCGCACCTGGAAGGCCCCCGGCGCGCCCGGCGCCGCCTCCGCTTTGCCGGGCAGGCCCAGGCGTTCCAGCTGGGCGTCGACGGCCCGCACCCCGGCCTCCAGCGCGTAGGGCTTGGCCTCCATGCCGGCGGCGGTGGAGCCTGCGTGGCCCCGCCAGATGTAGAGGACCTTTTTGATATGCTCGATGTGCTGCGCTTTTTCCGTCAGGCGCAGGATCAGCTCATGGTCCTGCGCGCCGTCGAACTCGCTGGATTCATAGGCCCCGGCCTCCTCCAGCAGCGCGCGGGAGAAGACGGCCAGATGGGTGATGTAGTTGCACCCCCGCAGATAATCCGGCGCAAAATCCGGCTTAAAATGGTAGCCGCCCAGCTTTTTCAGGTCGGCGGAGAGCACGATCTCGTCACTATAGACAAAATCCGCCCCGGTACTTTGGATAGCCTGCACACATTCAAAGAGGGCGTTGGGGTAGAGCAGATCGTCGTGGTCCAGCAGGGCCAGATACGTCCCCTCCGCCAGCGCAAAGCCCGCCGTGGTGTTGGCGGCGATGCCCCCGTTTTTGATCTTTTGGTAGGTGATGCGCGGATCCTTCGCCGCCGCAGCCGCGGCCCCCGCGTGGGGTGTGTCGGAGGCGTCCACCAGCACCAGCTGCCAGCGGGGGTAGGTCTGCTTTTTGACGCTGCCCAGCATCTGGCGGAAGAATTTTTCCGGCGTGTTGTACACAGGCACCACAATGCTCACCGTGGGGCCGTCCAGCGGGGCGGCGCGCTGCGCTCTCAGTTCCCGGCGCAGCGGCAGGTCGGCCCGGTGCCTCCAGGAATCGTGGTGCAGCGCCAGCCCCACCCGGAAGGTCACATCCCGCCAAAGCTGCTCGGCCCCCTGCTCCCGCAGAGTAGCGGCGCCGCGGGCGGCCAGGTCCTTCAGGTGGGCGGGGTTCAGCAGCCGCCGGGCCATGCCGCCCACACTGTCCTGCACCGCCAGGTCGGCGGGGCGGTCCTGATCGCCCCGGTCCGGGGCAGGTTGCTTTGCCATGGGGAACACCGCCTTTGCAATAGAGTGAGGAGCCGGGAGGCAAGGCGTGCCGCCCGGCTCCCCCGTTTTCCCTCCTTATTTTTTCGCCTTCATCGCGTCCTTCTTCTCGAATTTGCGGTATTCGGCGGTGATAGCGGCGGCGGGGCCGTTGCGGCGCAGATGGCCGTGGTCCAGCCAAGCCACCTTGTTGCACATCCGCTCGATCTGTTCGATGGAGTGGCTGACTAAAATCACCGTGGTGCCGCCGCTCATCAACTCGGCCATCCGCTGCTCGCATTTCTGCTGGAAGAGGAAATCCCCCACCGACAGGATCTCGTCCGCAATCAGGATGTCCGGCTTGGTGATGGTCGCCACCGCGAAGGCCAGGCGGGCCACCATGCCGGAGGAATAATTTTTCAGCGGTACATCAAGGAATTCCCGCAGTTCGCTGAACTCCACAATCTCCTCGAACTTGGAGTCGATGTATTTCGGGGTGTAGCCCAGCACCGCGCCGTTGAGGTAGATGTTCTCCCGCGCGGTGAGATCCATGTCAAAGCCGGCGCCCAGCTCGATCAGCGGCGCGATGGTCCCCCGCACCGTCACATGCCCCTGGCTGGGCTTGTACACGCCGGAGATGATCTTGAGCAGGGTGGACTTGCCGCTGCCGTTCAGGCCGATCAGGCCGTAAAAATCACCGGGCATAATGTCGAAGCTCACGTCCGAGAGGGCATAGAACTCGTCGAACCGGATGCCGCCGTGGGTCAGGGCGATGAAGTATTCCTTCATACTCTCATGCTTTTCCTTGGCGAGGTTGAATCGCATCGAGACGTTCTCGATGGAGATGATCGGTTCCGTCATTCCCCCTCCCCCTTACATATACAGGACGAAACTGTCCTGCGTTTTTTTGAATACAAGGACGCCCAGCGTCAGGCTCACGGCGGCGCAGAGCGCGCAGACCACCACCATGCTCAGGTTCAGCCCCTGGCCCCACAGCACACAGCGGCGGAGGGCGGTGATGTACCAGTACAGCGGGTTGATGTGGATGACCCGCTGCACCCAGCCGGTCATCATCTCCGGGTCATAGAAGATGGCGCTGGCGTAGGAGAGCAGGGTGCAGAAAACCTCCCAGATATGCATGATATCCCGCACAAAGACGTACAGGGCCGACAGCAGCAGCCCCACCCCCAGGCTGAACAGGAACAGCATCACCAGCGGGTAGAGCGCCAGCGGCAGGGTGCGCCAGCTGACCGGCGTCCAGGTGATGAGCAATACCAGCGCCAGCGCAATAAAGCTGAACAGGCAGTTCACCAGGGCGAAGCAGCACTTTTCCAGCGGGAAGATGTACTTGGGGATGTAGACCTTGCGCAGCAGCGGCGCGTTTTTCAGCACGCTCTCCATCGCCATGGTGGTGGATTCCCGGAAGAAGTTGAACATCAGCTGGCCGATGAGCAGGAAGGCCGCGAAGTTGGGGATTCCCTCCCCCCGCAGGCCCTTCATCATGGCGTCGAACACCACATACATCACCAGGCAGGTCAGCAGCGGGTTCAGCACGCTCCAGGCCACGCCCAGCACGCTGCGGCGGTATTTCAGCTTAAAGTCCCGGGTGATGAGGTTTTGCAGCAGATAGCGGTATTTCCAGAACCCTGCAAAGGAGCTTTTGATTTTTTGCACGTCTTGTCCTCTTAATATTTGTTGAAATAGTCAAAATTCTGGGCGGCAAAGGGCGCATGCGCCTTATCCTTGGCGCTGGTCTTATGCTCGCAGCCACAGTCCGGCCACTGCACGGCCACGGTGGGGTCGTCGTAGGGGATGCCGCCCTCGGCCGCAGGGTCATAGAGGTCGGTGCATTTGTAGGTGAACTCCGCCGCGTCGGAGAGAACCAGGAACCCGTGGGCGAAGCCTTCCGGGATATAGAGCATCTTCTTGTTTTCAGCCGAGAGGGTCACGCCCACCCATTTGCCGAAGGTTTCGCTGTGGGGGCGGCAGTCCACCGCCACGTCGAACACCTCGCCCATCGTCACCCGGACCAGCTTGCCCTGGGTATGCTCCTTCTGGAAGTGCAGCCCCCGCAGCACGCCCCTGGTGGAACGGCTCTGATTGTCCTGCACAAAGGGCTTATCGATGCCGGCGGCGGCGAAATCGTTGATCTGGTAGGTTTCCATAAAATAGCCGCGGTCGTCACCGAAGACAGTCGGCTCAATAACAACGACGCCGGGCAGCTCAGTCCTGACAAAATTGAATTTTCCCATGACGCAATTCTCCTTATAAATAGATACGCTTATTATAGCCGTTTTGGCGGGCAAATGCAACTGTAACATCTGCCCGCCTTTTTCCGTCCTTATTGTCAGAGCAGCTGCAATGTGGTACACTGCTGGGGGAGGCTATGAACCCGGCGGCGCGGCGGGATGCGCGCTGGGCCCGCAGGGCAAAATCGGTTCAGCGGCCCCATAAGGAAGGAGTGATCCCCCTGTGATGACCAAGCAGCAGGCCCGCGCCGCCGCAAGAGAGCGCTGGCGCGGCTATGACGCCGCCGCGCTGGGCGAACTGGGCCGCGCCATGGCCGAGGCGCTGTTCCGCCTGCCCCAGTGGCGGCAGGCAGGCACGGTATTCTGCTTTGTGCCTATGCAGACCGAGCCGGATATCACGCCGGTGCTGCGCCGTGCGCTGGCGGAGGGCAGGCGGCTGGCGGTACCCCGGGCGCTGCCGGGCGGGCGGATGGACCCGGTGCTGCTGGGCAGCCTGGCGGCGCTGCGCCCCGGCGCCTACGGCATCCCGGAGCCTGAGGAGGGCGAGGTCCTGCCCGCCGCCGAGCTGGGCGGGGACGCGCTGGCGCTGATCCCCTGCCTGGCCGCCGACCGCCGCGGCGTCCGCCTTGGCCGGGGCGGCGGGTATTATGACCGCTTTTTGGGGCAGTATAAAGGCAGGAAGCTGCTGCTTTGCCCCCAAGCTCTCCTCTTTGACAAACTGCCGCGAGACAGCTGGGACGTATGCTTTGCCCCCGGCGAGATCCTGACCGAGAAAGGACTATTGCAATGAAAAAGACTCTGTATCCTCTCTGCCTGGCACTGGCGCTGGCCCTGGCGGGCTGCACCGGCCAAACCTCCTCCGCCGCCGGGCTTCCCACCGCCACGCCGGACGCCGCCCTGACCACCCCCGAGGAGGGCGCGGCGGACGCCACCCCCGAGGAGGCGGTTCCCAGCGCCTACCTGAGCGGGCTGGTGGAGGAACTGTACAAGGCCCACCCCCTGGATCTGATGATGCTGGAGACCCGCGCCGTGACCGACGATGACCCCGACTGGCTGGCCTACCAGACCGGCCTGGGCGAGGAGTGGGCCGGAAAGATCGACGAGGCGGTGATCTCGGAATCCATGACGGGCAGCCAGGCGTACAGCCTGGTGTTGGTGAAGATGCCCTCGGCGGAGGATGCCGAGGCGGTGGCCAAGGCCATGCTGGATGGCATCGACATGGGCAAGTGGGTCTGCGTGCGGGCGGACCGCGCCCGGGCGGTGACGCTGGGCGAGGTGGCGGTGCTGGCCATGGCCGACAGCAGCCTGGTGGACGTGGACGCCCTGGTGGAGGCCCTGCCCGCCGTGGCAGGCGCAGAGATCGGCTGCGACATGAGCGTTCAGACCATCGTGGACTGAGCGTCGCCCCGATACAAAACGGCAGCCCCGCTGCCTCCCCGTCTTGGGCGGGGCTGCATGCGGGGCTGCCGTTTTCTTCAGCGGATCTCCAGCACGGGGTAATCCTGGGCTTCCACCGCAGCTTTCAGGGCCGCGTCGTCCACAGGGGCACTCAGGGTGACGACGGCGGTGCCGGCCTCATGGCTGACCTGCGCGCCGGCCACGCCGGGCAGGGCCTCCAGTGCTTTCTTAACGCGGGCCTCACAGTGGCCGCACATCATGCCTTCGATCTTCATGGTTTTTTCCATAGCCTGTATCTCCTTTTCTGCCTTTCGGCTTGGTTTGCGGTGAAGGGGGCGGTCATGCGCCGCGTCGTGCAGCTTGAAAAGATTCAGCCGCAGCGCGTTGGTCACAACGCAGAAGCTGGACAAGCTCATTGCAGCCGCGCCGAACATGGGGTTGAGGGTCAGCCCCAGCGGGATAAACACGCCGGCCGCCAGCGGGATGCCGATGGTGTTGTACAGGAACGCCCAGAACAGATTTTCATGGATATTGCGCAGGGTGGCGCGGCTCAGTCGGATGGCCGCCGGCACGTCCGAGAGGCGGCTCTTCATCAGCACCACGTCGGCGGCGTCGATGGCAACGTCCGCCCCCGCGCCGATGGCAATGCCGATATCCGCCCGGGTCAGGGCGGGGGCGTCGTTGATACCGTCGCCCACCATCGCCACCTTGCCCTGCTCCTTCAGGCGGCGGATCACGCTCTCCTTGCCGTCGGGCAAAACGCCGGCGATCACCTCGTCCACACCGGCCTGCTTGCCGATGGCCTGGGCGGTGCGCTCATTGTCGCCGGTGAGCATGACCACCCGGATACCCATCTTCTGCAGCGCCCTGACGGCGGCGGGGCTGTCCTCCTTGATGACGTCGGCCACGGCGATGATGCCTGCCAGTTTGCCATCCCGGCTGAAGAAGAGCGGGGTTTTGCCGCCGGCAGAGAGCGCCTCCGCTTTGGCCCTCACAGGGGCGAGTATCTCCGCCTTTTCCTCGATAAAGCGCAGGTTCCCGCCGCACAGTGCCGCCCCGTCCAGCACGGCGGCCAGGCCGTTGCCGGGCAGCGCCCTAAAGTCCGATACCTCGGCGGGCTGCAGGCCCTGTGCCTTGGCGTATTCCAAGACGGCGCGGGCCAGCGGGTGCTCGCTTTTTTGTTCCAGCGCCAGCGCTAGGGCCAGCAGTTCCGCCTCGCTGACCCCCTCGGCGGGCAGCAGGTCGGTGACGCGGGGTTCGCCCGCGGTGATGGTGCCGGTCTTATCCAGCGCGACGATCTGGGCCTTGCCGGTTTCCTCCAGGCTGACGGCATTCTTGAAGAGAATGCCGTTTTTGGCTCCCATGCCGTTGCCCACCATGATTGCCACCGGCGTGGCCAGCCCCAGCGCGCAGGGGCAGCTGATGACCAGCACCGAGATGCCCCGCGCCAGCGCAAAGCCCACGCTCTGCCCCAGCAGCAGCCACACCGCGGTGGTGACGACGGCGACGGTGATGACCGCCGGCACGAACACGCCGGAAACCTTGTCCGCCACCTTGGCGATGGGGGCCTTGGTGGCCGCCGCGTCGCTGACCATCTGGATAATCTGGGAGAGGGTGGTATCCTGCCCCACGCGGGTGGCCAGGCAGCGCAAAAAGCCGGATTGGTTCAGCGTGGCGGCGCTCACGCCGTCCCCCGCCGCCTTGTCTACCGGGATGCTCTCGCCGGTCAGGGCGGACTCGTTCACCGCGCTGGTCCCCTCCAGCACCACGCCGTCCACCGGGATATTCTCGCCGGGGCGGACGACGAACTCATCCCCCAGCCGCACCTGCTCGATGGGGACCTCGGTCTCGGCGCCGTCCCGCAGCACGGTGGCGGTTTTGGGGGCCAGGCGCATCAGGCTTTTCAGCGCGTCGGTGGTTTTGCCCTTGCTGCGGGCCTCCAGCATCTTGCCCACCGTGATCAGCGTCAGGATCATGGCGGCGGACTCAAAGTAGAGTTCCATCATATAGTGCATTACGCCGTCCATGTCCATATCCGCCTGGGCGCGGGTCATGGCGAAGAGGGCGTAGGTGCTGTACACGAAGGCGGCGGCGGAACCAAGGGCCACCAGCGTATCCATATTGGGGGCGCGGCGCCAAAGGCTCTTGAAGCCGGAGATGAAAAACTTCTGGTTGATGACCATGACGGCGACGGTGAGCAGCAGCTGCACCAGGCCCATGGCCACATGGTTGCCGTCGAACCAAGCGGGCAGCGGCCAGCCCCACATCATATGCCCCATCGAAAAGTACATCAGCACGATCAGAAAGACCAGAGAAGCGGCCAGGCGGCGCTTGAGCAGCGGGGTCTCCTTATCGGCCAGGGCGTCCTCCCCGGCGGCAGGGACGGCGGCGGGCGCCGCCCCCTTGGGGGCCGCGCCGTAGCCGGCGTTTTCCACCGCCGCGATGATGGCGGCGGGGCTGGCGGTTCCCTCCACCCCCATCGAGTTGGTCAGCAGGCTGACCGAGCAGGACGTGACGCCCGGCACCTTGCCGACGGCCTTCTCAACCCGGGCGCTGCAGGCCGCGCAGCTCATGCCCGTTACGGTATACTGTTCCATGATATCCTCCTCTGGGAAGCGCCCCCCGGCGGGGGCGATGTGGATGAATGTTATGAAGGGCAGCAATGTCAATCCTGTTATAAATTTTGGTGCGGATGCGCCGCTTTTTTCATTTGCGCCCAAAGGGCGCACCCACAATTTGTAACATTTCTATCTTTTACAGCTTTTATAACATTCCTGCCGCAAGGCAGGCCGGCGCCTTACTTCATCAGTTTTTGCAGCGTGGCGACCAGATCGTCGATGACCTCGTCCTTGCCGGCGCGGATATCGTCGGCCACGCAGGTGCGGATATGGTTGGCCAGCAGATCCCGGTTGAAGGCGTTCATCGCCGCCGTGACCGCCGCCGACTGGGTGAGGATATCGGTGCAGTAGGCGTCCTGCTCCACCATGCGGCGGATGCCACGGATCTGGCCCTCGATGCGGCTCAGGCGGTTCAGCAGGCGGCGCATTTCCTCCTCGGTGCGGTCTTTGGTTTTGTGGCGGCAGCAGCTGTGTTCGCTTTCCATCGCGGTATGCTCCTTTCCCGGTCTTGCAAAATACCCCCTCGGGGTATCTTGCCCGCCTACAGGATATACCCCCGCCGGGTATTTGTCAAGGGGTTTGGTGGGTTTTTCTAAAAAAATCGTAAAAAAACCGGCCGGGAGATTGTTTTTGCGCAGGGACATCCGGTATACTGGGAGGGAAAAAGGAGGCCCTTATGTTAGAAGTATTGAAACAACAAGTGTGCCAGGCCAACCGGGAACTGCCCCGCCGGAACCTGGTAACTTACACCTGGGGCAACGTTTCCGGCATCGACCGGCAGGCCGGGCTGGTGGTCATCAAGCCCAGCGGGGTGGCGTATGACGAACTCACGCCGGAGGATCTGGTGGTGGTCGATCTGCGCACCGGCCAAACCGTGGAGGGCCGCCTGAACCCCAGCAGCGACACTAAGACCCATCTGGAACTGTACAGGGCGTTCCCCGGCGCCGGCGGTATCGTCCACACCCACAGCCCCTATGCGGTGGCCTGGGCGCAGGCCGGGCAGGACATCCCCTGCTACGGCACCACCCACGCCGACTATTTTTACGGCCCCGTTCCCTGCACTCGGAACCTGACCCCCGCCGAGATCGAGGAGGATTATGAGAAAAGCACCGGTCTGGTCATTGCAGAGACCTTCCTTCAGCGCGGCATCGATCCCGCCGCCGTCCCCGCCGTCATCTGCCGCAGCCACGGTCCCTTCGCCTGGGGCAGCGACCCGGCGCAGGCCGTCTACCACGCGGCGGTGCTGGAGGAGGTTGCCAAGATGGCGATCCTCACCCGGCAGATTGATCCCCACGCCGCCCCCGCCCCCCAGCATGTGCAGGATAAGCACTACCAGCGCAAGCACGGCCCTCATGCTTATTATGGCCAGAAGTGAGCCGTTTTTTGCCGCCGCCACCCCCATGGTCGGCGTCGGCTTACTGGACGCCGCGGCAGGCCCGTACCGTTTTTACTGTAGGCAACACCGCACAATTCCCGGCTGCGCCTAAAGCGCCGCTCCGGCGGCTACGAGACACCGCCAGCGTTGAGAAATTGCTCGTTGAACCATACAG
>CAZIVF010000066.1:0-11808 GCA_964542725.1 uncultured Subdoligranulum sp.
AGAGGTCTTTTGCCCGCGAACCTTGCGCCGCCGCAGGGTTCCCCGGCGGTGCGGGCGGGCGATGCTCCCCTACGGTCTCAACGGCAAAAAACTTGCGGCGGGGCCGGCGGCGGGTTTGGCGGACGGTATTTTCACTTTTTCATTTTTATGCTATACTATCTTATAGTCACACCCATGAATCTATAGACCGGAGGCCCCCTATGAAAGTACCCGCAAAAGGCTTTACCCACGGCGGCAAGTTCCATGCCGACGACGTGTTTTCCACCGCGCTTTTACAGATCATCCGCCCCGACATCCAGATCACCCGCGGCTTTGTGGTGCCGGAGGGGTTCAGCGGCATCGTCTACGATGTGGGCGGCGGCATGTTCGACCATCATTCCGAGCCGCGGGACACCCGCCCCAACGGCGTACCCTATGCGGCCTTCGGCCTGCTGTGGAAGGTGTTCGGCCCCCAGCTGGTGGGGGAGCACCAGGCCCGGCTGATGGACGAAAATTTTGTGCAGCCGCTGGACCTGAACGACAACACCGGCGAGCAGAACTCGCTGGCTGACGCCATCGGCAGCTTCAACCCGCTGTGGGACTCCAAAGACGACCCCGACGTATGCTTCTGGCGGGCGGTGCCGGTGGCCAAGCAGATCCTGGAGAATGAGATTGCCGCCGCCAATGCCGTCAACCGTGCCGACGAGACGGTGCGCCGCGCCTACGCCAACATGCGGGACGGCATTGTGGTGCTGCCCGCCTACATGCCCTGGAAGAACGGCCTCTACCGCACCGACGCGCTTTTTGTGGTCTACCCCAGCCAGCGCGGCGGCTACAGCGCCCAGTGCGTCACCGACCACCGCACCAAGCGCAGCAAGGTGCCTTTCCCCCCCGCCTGGGCGGGTAAGCCGACGGAGGAGCTGCGGCAGATCAGCGGCCTGGAACTGAATTTCTGCCATCCCAGCCGCTTCCTCATCACCGCCGAGGATAAAGCCACCGCCATCGAAGCCTGCCGCCGCACCCTGCGCGCGGCGGGCAGGCTGTGAGGGGCGCGGCGGCCCGCGCACCGGGAGGGGAAACCATGGATGCCCTGCAGCATCAGATCCCGACGCCCCTGGGGCAGGCCCCCAGCCGGGCGGCGGATCGGGCGCCCGGCGCGCCGCAGGCCTGGGCCTACCTGGTGCGCTGCGCCGACGGCAGCCTGTACGGCGGCTGGACCAACGATCTGGCCCGGCGGCTGCGCGCCCACCGCACCGGCCGGGGGGCCAGGTATACCCGCATGAAAGGGGCGCCGGTCCTGGCCTACGCCGAGCGCTGCGCCGGCAAAAGCGAGGCGCTCAAGCGGGAATACGCCCTCAAACAGCTGACCAAGGCGGAAAAGGAGGCGCTGGCCGCCCGCTGGGCCGCCGAGAATCGGGCTGCGGTGCGCCTGGCCACCCTCGACGACGCCCCCGCCGTGGCGGCGCTGTACAACTGGTATGTGACCCACAGCACCGCCACCTACCAATACGCCCCCAGCACCCCCGGGGAATACCGACGCCTCATTGCGGATACGCTGGAGGCCGCGCCCTTCCTGGTGGCGGAGACACCCGGCGGGCGGCTGCTGGGCTACGCCTGCGCCCACCCCTGGCACACGCGGGAGGCGTTCGCCTGGGATGTGGAGGTCACTGTCTACTGCGCGCCCGATGCGGTGGGCCAGGGCGTGGGGCGCAGGCTCTATGCCCCGCTGCTGGCAATGCTCAAGGCCCAGGGGTATTACAACGCCCTGGCGCTCATCGCGCACCCCAACCCTGAGAGCGAGGCGTTCCACCGGGCGATGGGCTTTGTGCGCTACGGGCTGGAGCCGCGGACCGGGTACAAGTTCGGCCAGTGGCTGGGCCTGGGCTACTGGCGCCTGCCCCTGCGGCAGGACGACGGCCCGCCCGCGCCGGTCCGCCTGGTGCTGCCGGCGGCGGAAGCGCGGGAGATCCTGCGCAAGGAACAGGGGTAGCGCGGCCCGCGGCAGCAGGGGAAGCCCGCCGCGCCCCGCCGGGGCGGCAACTGATGCATATATGCACTAAACGTGCATAAATATTCAACGCTGCCCCGCGCTGCTCCATCCCCGCGCCGCATCTGGCATGAAATTACGGGCAAACGTTGACAGTTCTTTGTGCAAAACACCGTCTTGCA
Organism: uncultured Subdoligranulum sp.; assembly: GCA_964542725.1. Taxonomy (GTDB): domain Bacteria; phylum Bacillota; class Clostridia; order Oscillospirales; family Ruminococcaceae; genus Gemmiger. Next base: position 2,149 of record CAZIVF010000066.1, read on the forward strand.
AAGCGCCGAAAACTATGTATAATAGTATCCATGGAATGAATAAATATTCAGAGGAGCGCATCTGCCATGAAAAAGTCCAAAGATCAAATCAAGAAAGTTGTCCTCGCCTACTCCGGCGGTCTGGATACCTCCATCATCATCCCCTGGCTGAAGGAAAATTATAACAACTGTGAGGTCATCGCCGTCTCCGGCGACGTGGGCCAGGGTACCGAGCTGGACGGCCTGGAGGAGAAAGCCCTCAAGACCGGCGCCTCCAAGCTGTATGTGCTGGACCTCAAGAAGGAGTATGTGGAGGATTTTATCTGGCCCTGCCTCAAGGCGGACGCCAAGTATGAGGATTACCTGCTGGGTACCTCCCACGCCCGCCCCTGCATCGCCAAGGCCCTGGCGGAGATCGCCGTCAAGGAGGGCGCCGACGCCATCTGCCACGGCTGCACCGGCAAGGGCAACGACCAGGTCCGCTTTGAGCTGACCCTCAAGGCGCTGGCGCCCGATATGGCCATCATCGCCCCCTGGCGTGAGTGGAGCATCAAGAGCCGCGACGAGGAGATCGACTACGCCGAGGCCCACAACATCCCCCTGCGCATCAACCGTGAGACCAACTACTCCAAGGATAAGAACCTCTGGCATCTGAGCCACGAGGGCCTGGACCTGGAACTGCCCTCCAACGAGCCGCAGTACAATAAGGCGGGCTTCCTGGAGCTGGGCGTCAGCCCCGAGCAGGCGCCCGACACCCCCACCTACGTCAAGATCCACTTTGAGAAGGGCATCCCCACGAAGGTGGACGGCCAGGAGATGGACGGCGTGGCCCTGATCGAGTACCTGAACAAGGTGGGCGGCGCCAACGGCATCGGCCTGCTGGATATCGTCGAGAACCGGCTGGTGGGCATGAAGAGCCGCGGCGTCTACGAGACCCCCGGCGGCACTATCCTCTACAAGGCCCACAACGTGCTGGAGACCATCACCCTGGACAAGGAGAGCTTCCATTTCAAGGAGATCGTCGCCCAGAAGATGGCGGACATCGTCTACAACGGCCAGTGGTACACCCCGCTGCGCGAGGCCATCTGCGCCTTTACCGACAGCCTGCAGCAGACCGTCACCGGCGATGTGACCCTCAAGCTGTACAAGGGCAACATCATCAACGCGGGCGTTACCAGTCCCTTCACCCTGTACGATGAGCAGACCGCCTCCTTCGGTGAGGATGAGGATTACGATCAGGCCGATTCCGCCGGCTTCATCAGCCTGTTCGGCCTGCCCATTGCCGAGCGCGCTAAGCTGGCGAAGAACTGGCCCGCCCAGGACTGAGCAGCCTCCGCGCAGACCGCGCCCTCCGGGCTTGGCGCCCGCCGTGCCGGCGGTCTGCCTGCCGGTTGGAGTCCTGTTGCCTTGCGCGTCCAACCCATGCAATAAAAGCCGCCGGGGAGTTCTGCCCCCTGGCGGCGTTTGCCGTAAGAGCAGAGAGTGAAGCGGGGCGGGAAGGGCGCGGCTCTTTACTCTCTTCACGCCACTTTGAGAACGGGAGGCTTTTCACCATGCCGCAACTCTGGCAGGGACGCGCATCCAAAGCGATGGACAGCCGCGTCAACGACTTTAACTCCTCCATCCGCTTTGACGCCCGGATGATCGAGCAGGATATCCGGGGCAGCCTGGTACATTCCGCCATGCTGGGCCGCCAGGGCATCATCTCCGCCCAGGACGTGGAGGATATCCGCCGCGGGCTGGACTCTATTCTGGAGGATCTGCACAGCGGCGCGCTGACCATCGACCCCGAGGCCGAGGACGTCCACACCTTTGTGGAGCAGACCCTCACCGCCCGGGTGGGCGATGCCGGCAAGCGGCTGCACACCGGCCGCAGCCGCAACGACCAGGTGGCGCTGGATATCCGCCTGACCCTGCGGGATGAGTGCGCCGCCCTGCAAAGCGGCATCAAGGAGCTGATCCTGACCCTCTGCGCCCAGGCCGAGCCGGCGGCGGACTATGTGATGCCCGGCTACACCCATCTGCAGCGCGCCCAGCCGGTGACTTTTGGCCACCAGCTGATGGCCTACGCTTGGATGCTGCTGCGGGATCTGGGCCGTTTTGCGGACGCCGCCCGCCGCATGGACGCCGAATGTCCGCTGGGCTCCGGCGCGCTGGCCGGCACCACCTACCCGCTGGACCGCTTCTATACCGCCGAACAGCTGGGCTTCGCCGCCCCCTGCCAGAACTCGCTGGACGGTGTGTCTGACCGGGATTTCTGTATCGAGCTGGCGGCGGCCATAGCCACCTGCATGATGCATCTCTCCCGCCTGTCGGAGGAGATCATCCAGTGGTGCAGCTGGGAGTTCAAGTTCATTGAGTTGGACGACGCCTTCACCACCGGTTCCTCCATCATGCCGCAGAAGAAGAACCCCGATGTCACCGAACTGATCCGGGGCAAGACCGGCCGGGTCTACGGCGACCTGAACACCCTGCTGGTGATGATGAAGGGCATCCCCCTGGCCTACGACAAGGATATGCAGGAGGATAAGGAGGCCATCTTTGACGCGGTGGACACCCTGGCCCTCTGCCTCAAGACCATCACGCCGATGCTGGCAACCATGACCCCGCTGCCGCAGAATATGCGCCGCGCCGCCGCCAAGGGCTTCATCAACGCCACCGACTGCGCCGACTACCTGACCAAGAAGGGGATGCCCTTCCGCGACGCCTACAAATGCACCGGCTCCATGGTGGCGGCCTGCATCGCCGCCGACAAGACGCTGGAGGAACTGACGCTGGAGGAATTCAAGCGCTACAGCGACCTGTTTGAGGCGGATATCTACGGCGCCATCGACCTGAACGCCTGCTGCGAGGGCCGCCAAAGCTACGGCGGCCCCTGCAAGGCCAGCGTGCTGCGCCAGATCGCGGCGGTGAAAGAAAAACTGTGAGGAATGAGGCAATGGTATCAATGCCGGTTATCAATGGTAAAAAAGTTATAAATTAAGGCGCGCCCTGCGGGCGCGATTTGAGTGGGGAAGAGCCGAACGGCGTTGGGAATTTTTCCAAAAGCGGCGCAGCTGCACCACAATTCATGACATTTATAACATTGGTGATTTCAGCGCCATTCAGCCTTGTGCCATAACCCCCAAAAGAGGTGTACGGATTGGAAAAGACCTACAAAATCTTCGTCGACGGCTCCGCCGGCACCACCGGGCTGCGCATCGCGGACCGGCTGGCGGAACGCCCGGAGTTTACCCTGCTGACCATCCCCGAGGAGGCGCGCAAAAACGTGGAGGCCCGCGCCGCCGTCATCAACCAAAGCGACCTGAGCTTCCTCTGCCTGCCGGACGCCGCCGCCCGGGAGGTTATGCCGCTGGTGGGCGAGCATGTCCGCATCCTGGATACATCCACCGCCCACCGAACCGCCCCCGGCTGGGTCTACGGCCTGCCGGAACTGCACGGCAGGCGGGCGGCCATCCAAAAGGCCAACCGCGTGGCGGTGCCTGGCTGCTATGCCACCGGCTTCATCGCGCTGGCGGCCCCCCTGGTGGAGTTGGGCCTGCTGCCCGCCGATGCGGCGCTGACCTGCTACGGCCTGTCCGGCTATTCCGGCGCGGGCAAGAGCGGCATCGCCCAATACACCGACCCGGCACGGGACCCCGCCTTTGAAAGCCCCCGCCCCTACGGCCTGGGCCTTACCCACAAGCACCTGCCGGAGATGCAGGCGGTGTGCGGGCTGACCCAGCCGCCGATCTTCTGCCCGGTGGTGGACGACTACTACTGCGGCATGGAGGTTACGATCCCCCTCCACCTGGCCCCGCTGGGCCGCCGGCCGGAGGAACTGGCCGCCGCCCTGCAGACCTACTACGAGGGCGAGCGGATGATCCGCGTTCACCCGCTGGGCGAGGTCCCGGCCTTCCTGCCCGCCAACACGCTGGCCGGCAGGGATACGCTGGAGATCTATACCACCGCCTCCCCCGACGGGGCGCGGATGCTGCTTATCAGCGTGCTGGATAACCTGGGAAAAGGCTCCTCCGGCGCGGCGGTGCAGTGCATGAACCTGATGCTGGGCCTGGAGGAGACCGCAGGGCTGGCGCTGGGCTGGGCCGAATGATATAACATCGATGCCATCTCCCCGCTCCTTTCCTATTCTGCAAGAAAAGAGGAACCATCGTACTATGACGACCTACAAAGAGATTCCCGGCGGCATCTGCGCGCCGCTGGGCTTTGCGGCGGCGGGTGTCCACTGCGGCATCCGGCACAACCCGGGCAAACTGGATCTTGCCCTGATTAAGGCGGACGTGCGCTGCGCGGCGGCGGGCGTTTTTACCACCAACAAGGTGTACGGCGCACCCATCAAGGTGGACCGCGCCCACCTGGCCGACGGCTTTGCCCAGGCCATTGTGGTCAACAGCGGCAACGCCAACACCTGCGCCGCCAACGGTGTGGACTTGGCAAACCAGTGCTGCGCTTTGGCGGCCCAGGCCCTGGACGTGGCGGCCGAGGATGTGCTGCCCGCATCCACCGGCGTCATCGGCCAGCCCATGGTCATCGATCCCTTTGCGCGCGGCATCCCCGAGGCCGCCAAGCTGCTGGAGCGCAGCGCGGCGGGCAGCAGCCTGGCCGCCAAGGCCATCATGACCACCGATACCTATGAGAAGGAGTACGCCATAGAGTTCACCCTGGGCGGCAAGACCTGCCGCCTGGGCGCCATCGGCAAGGGCAGCGGCATGATCGCCCCCAACATGGCCACCATGCTGGCCTTCTATACCACCGACGCCGCCGTCAGCCCCGCGCTGCTGCAGAAAGCGCTGCGGCAGGTGGTACCCACCACCTACAACCAGATGAGCGTCGACCTGGACACCTCCACCAACGATACCCTGCTGTTGCTGGCTTCCGGCCTGGCGGGCAACGCGCCGGTGGTGAGCGAGGGCGAGGACTACGACGCCTTCGCGGCGGCGCTGGCCGCCGTGGCCGAGCATATGGTCGCCCTCCATGCCAGCGACGGCGAGGGGGCCACCCACCTCATCACCTGCGAGGTGACTTCCGCCCCCGACCACGCCACCGCCCGGGCCATCGCCAAGAGTGTGGTCTGCTCCAACCTGTTCAAGGCGGCGGTGTTCGGCAGGGACGCCAACTGGGGCCGCATCCTCTGCGCCATCGGCTACACCCCCGGCGATTTCTCCGTCGATCATGTGAGCGTGCGCATCGCCAGCGCCGCCGGCGAGGTCTTTGTCTGCGAGAACGCCGCCTACCATCCCTTCAGCGAGGAGGAAGCGCTGGCCGTGCTGGGGGAGCACGATATCCTGGTGAAGGTGGATATGGGAATCGGTAATGCCTCCGGCAAAGCCTGGGGCTGCGATCTGACCTACGACTATGTGAAGATCAACGGGGACTACAGGACCTGAAGCCCCGAAGGGGATTCGGGGCAATGTTAGGAATGATACAAAGATACGAATATTATAAATTGCGGTGTGCGCCTCGCGCACAATAAAACGCGGCGCAGCCGCACCTAATTTTATAACATTTATAACTTTACTGACATTCCTGACATTCATAAATTTACTATCGTTCATCTTTCGGGGGAATCGGAATGAAGAATGAAGAGATGGCGCTGCTTTTCTCAGAGGCGACGCCCTACATCCAAAAATACCACGGCAAGACGCTGGTTATTAAGTACGGCGGCAACGCCATGGTCAACGACGAACTGAAACTGGCGGTCATGAACGACCTGGTCACGCTCACCCTTTTGGGGGTGCGGGTGGTGCTGGTCCACGGCGGCGGCCCGGCTATCAACCAGATGCTGAATAAGGTGGGCAAGGAGTCCAAATTTGTGGGCGGCCTGCGCTACACCGACGCCGAGACAATGGGGATCGTGCAGCAGGTATTGGCCGGGCAGGTCAACAAGGACCTGGTGGCACTGCTCAAGGGCCGGGGCGTCGGCCTATGCGGCATGGACGGCCATATGATTACCTGCAGCCGCAAGTCCGACGTAGACCTGGGCTTTGTGGGCGAGGTGGACAGGGTGGACACCACCCTGATCGAGCATCTGCTCAGCGACGGCTTTATCCCGGTCATTGCCACCGTGGGGATGGACGACAACGGCGTCCCCTACAACATCAACGCCGATACCGCCGCCGCCGCCATCGCCATCGCTATCCATGCCGAGAAGCTGGTCTCCATGACCGATATCGTCGGCCTGCTCTACGATAAAAACGACGAATCCACGCTGATCCCTGAGGTGGAAATCTCCGAGATCGCCGGCTACAAGGAGGCGGGAGTCATTGCGGGCGGCATGCTGCCCAAGATCGAGGGCATGGCCGACGCCATCTATAAGGGCGTCCACGAGGCGGTCATCATTGACGGCCGGGTGCCTCATTCGGTTTTGCTGGAGATGTTCTCAGACCGTGGCTCCGGCACGCTGTTCTACCGCCGGGGCAACCGATAAAGGGCGAGAAAAGGCGGAGAGACAGGGACGGCAAGCAAAGGTTCGAAATGTTAGTAATTTTACGAATTGTGGTGCGGCTTCGCCGCTTTTAACAGAGCGATCCGAACCCTGCCGCTTTTCTCGTTCAAAACCGCGCCCGCAGGGCGCGCCTTAATTTATAACATTTATGACATTGCCAACATTCAAACGATAGAAGGTGCTTTTATGGATACCGAAAAGATCATCAAACGCGACCGGCACTATGTCATGCACACCTACGCCCGCAGCCCCATCGTCATCGAGCGGGGCGAGGGGATGACCGCCTACGATGCCGACGGCAAGGCCTATCTGGACTTCACCTCCGGCATCGGCGTCAACTCCCTGGGCTTCTGCCACCCGGACTGGGTGGCCGCCGTGGCCGGGCAGGCGGGCAGGATGCAGCACATCTCCAACCTGTACCACACCGCCCCCTGCGCCAAACTGGCCAAGCGCCTCTGCCGCCGCACCGGCATGGATAAGGTGTTCTTCGCCAACTCCGGCGCCGAAGCCAACGAGGGGGCCATCAAATGCGCCCGCAAATACAGCGTCACCCACTACGGGGCGGGCCGCAGCAAGGTGCTCAGCCTGGTTAACTCCTTCCATGGCCGCACGCTGGCGACCCTGACCGCCACCGGCCAGGAGGTGTTCCACCAGGATTTCGGCCCCTTCCCCGGGGAGTTTGCCTACCTGCCCGCCAACGACTTCGCCGCGCTGGAGGCCGCCGCCGACGGCACCGTCTGCGCCGTGATGATGGAATTGGTGCAGGGCGAGGGCGGCGTTGTGGCGCTGGACGAGGAGTATGTCCACCAGGTGGCGGACTTCTGCGCCGAGAGGGACATACTGCTCCTCATCGACGAGGTGCAGACCGGCGTGGGCCGCACCGGTACCTTCCTGGCCTGCCAGCACTTCGGCCTGCGGCCGGATATCGTCACCCTTGCCAAGGGCCTGGGCGGCGGCCTGCCCATCGGCGCGGTGCTTACCGCCGAGAAGGTAGCGGCCTGTATGGGCGCCGGTTCCCACGGTTCCACCTTCGGCGGCAACCCGGTGGCCTGCGCCGGCGGCAACGCCGTGTTGGATGTGCTGGACGAGGATCGGATGGAACAGATCCGCCGCTGCGCCGCCCGGCTGCGCGCCGGCTTGGTCAAGCTACCACATGTCAACGATGTGAGCGGCCTGGGCCTGATGGTGGGCGTTGCCTTTGACGGCAGCGTCAAGGCGGCCGACGTCCGCGCCGCCTGCGAGAGGGCGGGCCTGCTGGTCCTCACCGCCAAGACCCGGATGCGTCTGCTGCCCCCGCTGATCCTCACCGAGGGCGATGTGGACGCCGCGCTGGAGATACTGAACGGCGTTTTGGCGAAAATGTGAGGCGGCGGGAAGACCTGCGCACCTTTACGCCCACCATACCCCGAAGAGAAAAGGACGCACCCATGAAACATTTACTGAAAATGTCTGGCCTGACCCAGGCTGAACTGCTGCACATTCTGGACGTGGCCGACGCGTATAAGCGCCTGCACAAGGCCGGGCAGGATCCCAAGGACCTGCAGGGAAAGGCCGTTGCGCTGATGTTCGGCAAACACTCCACCCGCACCCGCACCAGCCTGGAGGTGGGGATTTACCAGCTGGGCGGCCTGGGAACTTACCTGAGCGCCAACGACCTGCAGACCGCCCGGGGCGAGCCGATCCAGGATACCGCCCGGGTGCTGGGGCGGTACTATGACGCCATCGTCTGCCGCACCTACAAGCAGAGCGATCTGGAAGCGCTGGCCCGGTACAGCGGCGTTCCTGTGATCTCCGGCATGAGCGACTACGCCCATCCGCTGCAGGTGCTCACCGACCTGATGACAGTGCGGGAGCGCTGCGGTGAGCTGGAAGGGCTGAAGGCCGGCTTCATCGGCGACGGGTACAATATGGCGAATTCCCTCATCGTGGGCTGCCTGACCGTCGGCATGAGCCTGACGATGGCCTGCCCCCACGGCTACCGCCCCGCCGCCGACGTGCTGCATTTTGCGCGGCAGTACGGCGAAAAGTTCCGCCTCACCACCGACCCTGACGAGGCGGCCCGGGGCGCCGACGTGCTCTTCACCGATGTTTGGATCAGCATGGGGATGGAGCGCGAGGCCGAGCGCCGCCGCCGGGACTTCCGGGGCTACACCCTGGACGCCGCCCGGATGGCGCTGGCCAAGCCGGGCTGCCTGGTACAGCACCCCCTGCCCGCCCACCGGGGCGAGGAAATCACCGACGAGGTGCTGGAGGCCCATGCCGGTGAAATCTTTGAGGAGGCGGAAAACCGCCTGCATGTGGAAAAAGCCGTGCTGGCCATCCTGCTGGCAGGGAAATAATGGGCGCGAATTTTGTAAAATTTGGTCCCTGAGCGGCTTGGCAATCCATGCCCCGATGTGTTATACTGATACTGTCTATCGAGATCACACGGAAGGGAGCGCCCACCCATGGGCTTGTTAAACACCATACAAAGCAAAACCACCGAAGCCCGCGCCAAAGAGCGGATACGCCCCCTGCTGGAAAGCCGCATGATGCGGGATATCCTGCTGGAGATCGGGCAGCGTGGCAACGAGAAGCTGGATCCCCAGTCGGTGCCGGTCTCCCAGAGGGAGCGCGCCGCCAAGCTGGCCGCCGAGTGCGGCACCGCCGGCCTGAAGCAGTCTGTCATCAGCGAAGTGATCCTCGATGCGAGGAGCATCACGCTGCGCACCGGCGGGGAGGAGACTGCCTTCCTCTACGCCGACTACAATTACGAGGATATCGAAAACACCGACTGCCTGCCCGCCGTGGCCCAATACCTGGTCCAGCATCTGCGGGGGTATTACAATATCAGCCGCACCTTCACCACCGTGACAGACGCCAAGGGCCGCCCCGGTGAGAAGACCCGCCAGGTTTTTATCCGCCGCCACCATGAGGAAAGCCCTTTCAACCCCCAGCCCGCCCGGAAGCAGCACCTCTTCTGACGCCGCCGGCCCGCCCGCAAGCGGCGCTTTTTCTGGCGTGGCCGTCCGCCCTTAGTCAGTTGGCAGCCGATCCGCCGCCCCAGGACGGCGGTCCTACCGCAGGGGAAGCCGCCCCGGGGATTGACGCTTTGCCGGAAAGATGGTATACTGTAACTTGCAGTCCCCGCAAAATCAAATAGGGAGCATTACTCAAGAGGTCGAAGAGGTCGCACGCGAAATCGTGGTCGCTATCGGGAAGTCTCCGTTGGGAATACCCTTGATTTTACGGGGGGT
>CAZIVF010000067.1:0-8104 GCA_964542725.1 uncultured Subdoligranulum sp.
ACAAGAAAACGGGCCGCAAAGCGCGGCCCGTGGGTGTTGCTTTATTGATCGTCCAGCCGGTCCAGCGCCGCCAATAACTCCTGAGAGACCGGCGTGCGGGAGGTACGGCGCAGCCGGCGCGCCGTTCCCCTGGGGGCGGGCTGCCGGGCGCTGCGGCCCCGGCGGGCGGTCGCCTTCTGGCGCGGCGCAGGCTCCTGCGGAGCAGGCGCGGCGGACGGCGGGGCGGAGGCGGTGTCGCCAAATTTCTCCAGTTGGGCGCTCAGCCCGTTCAAGTCGCCCTCGGTCTGCTCCAAAGCCTGATAGATGGCCGCCGTGGCGTTCTCGAGATCCAGGCTGGCGGCGTCCAGCCTGGCATCCACCCGCGCCAGGCGGTCCTTCAGGACCAGGATCCCGGCGGAAATGCCCTGGGCGTCATCCGCCATCTTTTGCCTCTGCGCTTCGGCCTGATCAGCCAGCCGCTTTTCGGCGTTTTCCGCCGTCAGGCGGGCGTCGGCCAGGATACGGCGCGCTTCCAAACGGGCGTCCTCCGCAGTGCGCACCGGGGCGGGCGCGGGCGCCGACTCAGGCGAGGCGGACGGCGCCGGGGGCGGCGGCGCCGCCTCCCGGGCCTCCTGCAGCAGACGCTCCAAGTCATGGCATTTGAACTGCCATTCGTTGGCGCTCTGCTGGTTTTCCCGGTTGCGGGCCGCAATCTCGGCCACCCGCTTTTCGGCTTCCGCCAGCTTGCGGGCGGCTTCATCGTACTGCTTTTCGGCCAGCTTTTCCCGCTCTGCGGATTCCGTCAGTTCCTGCTGGAGTTTCTCCACACAGGTGCGGGCGTTGGCTTGGTCGCTTTTGAGTTTTTCAATCTGGGCTTGCAGCTGGCGAAGCTGTTCTTTGTACAACTCCTCCTGCTGCTGGGACTCCGCCGCCAGCGAACTTATGTATGCCAGCACGTCATCCTTATGAAAGCCGAACGCTTGCAGGCGGAAGCCCTGCTCCCGCACGGCGGAATCCAGTGGCGGCATAGGCAGCTCTCCTTACACGGCTCAGGAACGCTTATTGAGGATGCTCAGCAGATCGTTGAAATAATCGCTGTCGTCCTCATCCTCCACAGGGGCGGCCTTGGGCGCAACGGGGGTATCCAGACCGGCGTCAAAGACCTGACTGTACACCGGGCTGGGGATGACCGGGTTGGCGGCGGGGGCGGGCTGCGGGGCCACAGGCTGGGGCGCGGCGGGCTGCACGGGCTGGGTGTACTGTGCAGCTGGCTGCGCGTACTGCGGCGCAGGCTGGGGCGCGGCGGGTTTGGCAGCCGCCTGGGACTGCATTGCAGCCTGAATCGGCTCGTCAACGCCCGGGGTATTCTCAAAGCCGGTGGCCACAACGGTGATGTTCATCTCATCGTTCAGGCGCTCATCGAAGGCAGTACCCCAGATGATGTTGGCCTCGGGGTGGGCGGACTGGGTGATCATCGAGGCGGCGGTCTCCACATCGTCCAGGCCGATGTCGGGGCTGGAGGTGATGTTGATAATGACGCCGCGGGCGCCGGAGATGCTGGTCTCCAGCAGCGGGCTGGAAATGGCGGCCTTGGCGGCATTCTCGGCCTTGCCGGCGCCCTTCGCGACGCCGACGCCCATGTGGGCGAAGCCGGCGTCCTTCATGATGGAGCGCACATCGGCAAAGTCCAGATTGATGAAGGCGGGGATGTTGATGAGACTGGAGATGCTCTCAACGCCCTGGCGCAGCACGTTGTCGGCGGCTTCGAAGGCGTTCATCAGGGTGATCTTATCCTGGCTGATGAGTTTGAGGCGCTCATTGGGGATAACGATCAGCGAGTCCACATGCATCATCAGGGAGGCAATGCCGGACTCCGCCAGTTCCATTTTGCGCTTGCCCTCAAAGGCGAAGGGCTTGGTGACGATGCCGACAGTGAGGATGCCCAGATCATGGGCAATCTCGGCCACAATGGGGGCCGCGCCAGTGCCGGTGCCGCCGCCCATGCCGGAGGTGATGAAGACCATCTGCGCGCCCTTGAGAGCGTTGGAGATCTCATCCTTGCTCTCCTCGGCGGCGCGCTGGCCGACCTCGGGATCAGCGCCGGCGCCGCGGCCCTTGGTGAGCTTGGCGCCGAGCTGGACCTTCTGGGTGGCCTTGGAGTTGATAAGCGCCTGCTGATCCGTATTCATGGCAACGAACTCGACCCCGGAAAGGCCGGATTCCACCATACGGTTAACGGCGTTGCCGCCGCCGCCACCAACACCGATGACCTTGATATTGGTTACGTTTTGCATTTCTTCGTCGAGAACGAATGCCATGAGATGTTCCCCCTAAATCTAAAATATTGCCGGGTGATTACCAAAAACAGGCATAACTTACCCATAGATGTTACACGGAATTGATTATAGAATACCAAATTTGGCAGGCAATTTCAATAGCTGCGCCGAAAAATGCGAAAAAATTTGAGTTTTGAGTGGATATCGCCCGCTTTTTTTTCGGCAATTTGTGCATATTGTTGCCGCGCGGGCGGGTCACGGCGGGGGGGACGTCGGGTCTTTCCGCCAAAGGATACAGGCCGGGGGCGCAGAGCCTCCGGCCTGTATTGGGCGGAGATTGTCAATCAGCGTGCCGCCGCAGGGGCCTGCGGTTCGCTTTATCTTCGGCACGCCGCCCCCAGGCGGGCCAATTCTCCGGGCAGATCCGGGTAGCCCCGGGCGATATGGCCTGTGTCTGTGAGGGTGGTGGTTCCCTTGGCGGCGAGGGCTGCCACCATCAGGGCCGCGCCGCCCCGCAGGTCCGGCGCAGTCACCGCCGCGCTGTGCAGTGGCGCACGGCCCTCCAGCCGCAGCCGCCGCCCTTCCGCCCGCACCGCAGCCCCCATGGCGGCAAAGCCTTCGGCGCAGGCAAAGCGGTTTTGGAACATGGCGTCGTAGATCTCGCTGGGGGCGTCGCCGGTCAGCAGCATGGCGGCGGCCAGGGGAGCCGCGTCGGTGGCAAAGGCCGGCCAGCCGCCGGTGCAGATGCTATGCCCGCCGCGCAACGGCCTGCCGGGGTCGCGGGTCACGGCGACCCCCTCCCCGCTTGGCTGCACCTCGCAGCCCGCCGCGCGCAGCAGGGGCAAGAACTCCCCCAGCAGCGCGGGGCGGCAGCCCTCGATGGTGATTCGCCCGCCCGCCGACGCGGCGGCGGCAGCGTAGGTGGTGGCGGCAATGCGGTCCGGCAGCGGGGTGAAGACCGCGCCGCCCAGTGCCCGGCCGCCCTGCACCGTGATGACCGGGGTTCCGCTGCCGGTGATGGATGCGCCCGCCGCCCGCAGGAAGTTGGCGGTATCCTCAATTTCCGGCTCACAGGCCGCCCCCCGCAAAACCGTGACGCCGGAGGCCGCGCAGGCGGCCATCATCAGGGTCAGCGTGGCCCCCACGCTGGGCAGGCGGAGGGTGAAATCCACCCCGCACAGCGGCTGGCGGCGGCGCAGCGTCACCGCCGACGCCTCCACCTCCACCTGGGCGCCCATGGCGGCCAGACCGGCCAAATGGATATCCACGGGCCGCGGCCCCAGGCGGCAGCCGCCGGGCAGGGGCAGGCGCACGCAGCCGGTACGGCAGAGCAGCGGCGCCAGGTAGAACACCGAGCTGCGCATTGCTCCGGCCAGCGCCGCCGGCACCTGCCCGGTGAGGGCGGTATCCGCCACCGGGTGAACTGTGACGGCGCCGCCGCAGCGGGCCACCTGCGCCCCCACAGCCCGCAGCAGCGCCAGGCTGGTATCCACATCGGAAAGTTCCGGCACGCCGTTGAGCACCGCCGGTTCGCCGCACAGGAGGCTGGCCGCCAGCAGCGGCAGAACGCTGTTTTTGGCCCCCGCAGGGCGGATATGGCCGGCCAGGGTATGGCCGCCTTGGATATAGATCGTCTGCATGTTACCGCCCCCTGTTTTGGTGGGATTCCATGGGAGGAAGCACCGAAACGGCCCGCAACCGCCACCCGGCCGTGCCGCGCGGGCAGGGACCTCCCACACACCGTCAGTATAGAATCATATGCGGCAGGACAGGTCCAACTTTACAAAAGCAGCGGCTGGATCTGGATGCCGCGCAGGGCGCAGTCCAGCGTATCGGGCAGCTGGGTGAAATCGCTCTTGAGGCTGGCGGGCTTGCGGAAGCTGTCGTCCTGGCCGAAGGGTACAAAGTAGTAGTTTTTTCGCTGCAGCAGCGTGGCCAGGCCCGGCGCGCTGCCGGTCAGGCCGTCATTGGTGGATGGCGCCACCACGATGGGCCGCCCGCCCCGCAGCATACTCTTGGCGGCCAGCGTGACCGGCGTGGAACTGATCCCCGCAGCCAGCAGGCTGATGGTGGTGCCGGTGGCGGGGGCGATGACCATGGCGTCGGCCATCTTTTGGGGGCCAAGCGGCTCCACCTGCTGTACGGTATCCAGCGGCATATGGCCGGTCAATTCCTCCAGCTTCTGCCGCAAGGCGGCGGCAGTGCCAAAGCGGGTATCCAGCGCGGCGGCGCTGGCGCTGAGCACGGGCAGGACCTGCCAGCCGCGGGCGGCCAGCCGCTCGATCTGGGGAAGCACCGCCTCAAAGCTACAAAAACTGCCGCACATGGCAAATACAACGGTGCGTGGTCGGTCGGGAAATCGGGTCATTGCGGAACGCTCCTTTCCTGCAGGATGGAGATGACCGTCTGGGCCACCAGGGTGCCGGCGGTCTGCGGCGCGCACTTGGCCGGCAGGCTGAGGGCATGCTCGGCCTGCACCCCCAGGGCAGCGGCGGCGGCAAAATCGGTGCCGCCGGGGCGGCTGGCCAGGTCGATGACCAGCGCCCCCCGAGGCAGGCAGGCCAGCTGGGATTTCCCCAGCACCGGCGCGGGGATGGTGTTCACCACTGCGTCAAAGCCGGGCAGCAGCCGCGGCAGGGCCGTCAGCGGGGCGGCACTGTGTCCGGCGCAGCGGGCGTTGGCGCGCTGCTCGGCGCTGCGGGCCGCCACAGTGACCCGCCCGCCCAGCAGCGCCAGCCGACGGGCCAGCGCCCGCCCGATGCGGCCGTAGCCCAGGACCAGGAAGGGGCTTTCCCATATGGTGCGGTTACGATGCTGCATCAGCAGCGCCAGGCAGCCCTCGGCGGTGGGAACGGCGTTGAGACATTCCAGCTCGGGCCGCAGGAAATAGTCCACCAGTTCCACCCCCGCTGTCTGGGCGGCGGCCTGCACCGGCTCGCTGATGCGGCCCCCCAGCGCCAGCGTTCCCGGCCTGGCAGCCCGGAGGATGCGGGCCAAATCCACCGCCTCCGCCTCCAGCGGCATCGGCAGCAGAATGTAGTCGGCGCCGCCCGCTTCCTCGGCCCCGGCAACCCGGTAGCCCGCCCGGCGCAGCGCCTCGGCAGCGGCGCGCTGGCGCGCGTCGGTGCCGACCACACAGAATGTCTTTTGCATAGTCTCACCCCCGGCATTTGTGCTATACTATGCTGGGATGTTGGCGGGTGTGAAACGGCAAAGCGGGCCGCCGTGGAGTTCTTTCCCCCACAGCGGCCTGCTTTGCCGGGTTCAGCCCGCAAACTCTTCTATTTCCTGCTGCATGGCCGCCAGCAGCGCCCCCACCGCAGCCGCATCCAATCCGCCGGGCAGCGTGCGGCAGGTAAAGACGGCCTCCGGTGGGGCTTCCCTCTCCACCGTCCAGCCTGCGTGGAAAAAACCGGCCTGAAAGCGGGCATGAAGGATATCGACGCCCTGCAGCAGATGCATGGCGGCACGGCGCATGATATCCGGCTCCGGGCATCCCGGGTAGAACAGAAGCATGCGTATGGTGGTATCGTTGGATTCGCAGGCAAGATATTGCGCCCGATCCTCCGTTTCGGCGGGAAGCCGCCGCTGCGGGAATCCGGAACATTTTGAGGGAGGGAGCCTATGCCACACCAGGAGAATCAGCGGGTCCGTCTGACCAAAAAACTGCTGCAAAACAACCTGATGGAGATGCTGGAAACCGAGAGCATCCACCGCATCTCCATCAAAAGCCTGTGCGCCCAGGCCGGTGTAAACCGTTCCACCTTTTATAAGTACTACGGCAGCCAGTACGGTCTGTTGCGGGAGATCGAGGAGGAGACCGCCGGGAAGGTCTTTGCCATCCTGGAATCCCGGCAGGGGGGACCAGGCCTCCGCCCTGGCCGATATCTGCCGCTATTTTGAGGTGAACGACCGCTCTATCAGACTGCTGCTGAACAATAGTGAGGATTCAGCCTTTGTGCGGCGCATCCTGACCGCCCCCGCCATACGCCAGGAGATCTTGCAGGCCATTGCGCCCTACTACAGCGAGGGCCAGCAGGACTATGTGTTTGATTTTGTCACGTTGGGCAGCGCCCGCATCCTTTGGCGCTGGATCAACCGCCGGGACCGTGAACCCAGCGGGGAGATCGCCGCCCTGCTGGCCCGCCTGATGGGCCTGGCCTGAACCTCAAGAGAGACGAAAAGGGACTGCCGCAGGGAGAGATCCTGCGGCAGTCCCTTTCAGACTGTCAGATAAGTTAAAAATCAGCAAAAAACGGGGGCCGCTCGGGGCGAATCCGCACGCGGCTGCCGCCCCCTTGCAGCGCGTTGGGCGCAACGCACTGCCGGACTCAATAGATTTTCACGGCGTCACACTGGCCGCGCCAGATGGCGAAAGGTTCCACGGGGACTTCCCCGATGCGGGCCTCCGCGATGACGGTGCTGCCCGTCTTCCCAAGGGACTGGCCCATGACGACGCTATCCCCCGCCTTCACGTCCAGTTCCTTCAGGCCGTAGAAGATGCTCTTCAGCCCCGCGCCATGCTCAATGACCACAGTTCCGCCCGCCGTGCCGCCCAGATCCTCCGCCAGCAGGACCCTGCCGCTGCCGGGGGCAATCAGGGATTCGCCCCATTGGGCGGCCACCACCGCGTTGGTGGCGGTGCGGCCGCTGCCAACGCCGTCGGCGATATCTCTCTTGCTGCGGCCCACATACTCTGTGGCGCCGTAGGGCAGCGTGACGGTGACGCTGCGCAGGAAGGGCTGCACAAAGCCCTCCTCCCCCCAATGGATCTCCTCGTCACAGGTATCCAGCAGATCCTGCACTTCCTTGGGGGTATCCTCCAGCCCCAGGTAGGGGCTGACCAGCCGGGAGCTGCTGGTGTAATCCATCGTCTGCCAGACGGCGCTGCGCACCGTGAGGCCAAAACTCTCTTGGTAGCTCGCCGTGGTGATCTGCAGCTGGTAGCTGCCAGGCTGGGCGTCGCAGGGGATGGGCAGATAGAGCAGCCAGGCGCCGCCGCTCTTGACAAAGCCGCTGTTCTTCAGGCTGCACTGCAGGGAGGGCGTCTCGTTTTCCGGCACGTTGGTGACACGCACGCAGACGATGCCCCCCTGCTCCACCGACTGGGTGCTGAGACGCACCGAGGGCTGGATGCTGACCGCAAAGCGGAACTGGTAGGTCTGCGAGCCGGAGACCACGTTGCCGTCGCCAAAGCGGTTGACCGGCTGAGTCAGCGTCAGCTTGGCGTGGTAGCTACCGCTGCCGGGCAGGCTGAAGGCGGTGAACCGGTCCAGCGATCCGCTGAACACCTCCTCGCCGCTTTGATCCTGCACGGACAAAAGGGATTCCAGATTGGCAGGCTGAACGCTGAACGCCGGGCGAAGGCTATCCAGCGGTTCGGGCAGTTCATACTCCTCCGCCAGCAGCGTATCAGCGTAGGTACGTTGAATCAAATTGCCGACCACCGGCACCTGCCAGTCATAGGCAGCGGCGGGAATCTCCTGCCCGCCCAGCGTGACGCGAACCTGGGGCAAGGTATCCGGCGTGGCTCCGCGGTACAGCCAAGCAATGCCCGCCCCGGCAATGACCAGCACCAAAAACACCACCAGCATAAACCACTTGATCAGCCGCAACACACCGCCGCCGATCCACTGAGCCAGTGTCTCAGCGGGTTCCTCCGCGGATTCCTCCGGTTCGGGGGGATTCGGTTCCTCCGCCGCCCGATCCTTTGCCTCAGCGGCGGCCCGGGCGGCCTCCTGCTCGGCGGCGAGGGCCATGATCTGCTCGATGGAGACCTGCACCGTGCGGGTCATCTCGGCTATGCGGCGGCGCTCCTCCTCGCTCAGTTCTTCCTCTTCATCCTCTTC